>JAOAPF010000482.1 GCA_025462755.1 Edaphobacter sp. | reverse complement strand
AATATTCCATCGTCGTTCCTTTCCATAATGAAGAAGAGAACGTCACCACCCTCTACGACCGTCTCAAGGCGGTTATGGAGCAGGTCGGCGAATCCTTCGAACTGGTCTTCGTCGACGATGGTTCCCGCGACCGGACCTACCGCCTGCTTGAACAGATCGCCGCCGAAGACAGCCGCGTTCTCGTCATCAAGCTCCGCCGCAACTTCGGCCAGACCTCCGCCCTCGCCGCCGGCTTCGACCACTCTCAGGGAGACTTCATCCTCGCTATGGATGGCGATCTCCAGCACGACCCCGACGAGGTCCCCAACTTCCTTGCCAAGCTAGAGGAGGGCTATGACGTTGTCAGCGGCTGGCGCGAGCATCGCGGTGACAACTTCCTCCTTCGCCGCTTGCCTTCACACATCGCCAACCGCATCATGGCCATCCTCAGCGACGTAGATATCCACGACTTCGGCACCACTTTCAAGGCCTATCGGCGCGAGGTCATCCAGAACATTCCGCTCTACGGCGAGATGCACCGCTTCATCCCCGCGCTCGCCTCCTGGTATGGCGCCAGCATCTGCGAGATCCCCATCTCCAACCCCGCCCGCACAGCAGGGAAGTCCCACTACGGCATCTCCCGCACCTTCCGTGTCTTCTTTGATCTGCTCACCATCCGCTTCCTGCTCCGTTACATGACGCGCCCGTTGCACTTCTTTGGCACCCTCGGCGCCCTCGGCATGTTCACGGGCGCCGGCATGGCTGTCTGGCTCCTGATCCTTAAGGTCATGACCGGCCAGCACATCATGTCGCTTCATGGGCCGCTCTTCGTCATCGCCGGCGTCCTGATTCTCGCGGGCATTCAGATCATGGGCATCGGTCTGCTCGGCGAACTCCAGGTGCGGCACTTCTACACCGCGTCCCACCGCGCACCCTATGCGGTCGACCGAATCATCCGTCTGCGCTCGGAAGAGAGCCTCACTCAGTAATTTTGCGGCACTGACTCAGCTGGCCGCGCCTTCTGCTCGGTTGATCTGTCAGCCTCCCGCAGCTTTTTATCGGCCTGTTCCTGAGCTTCCTTGGCCGCGTCATTAAACGCCGAGGAATCCAGCTCTTTCCGCCGCTCGTCTGCCTCCACCAGCGGATCGCTCAACGTCTCCAGGTGTTCCGCAAACGCCTCGATGCAATTCGCCTGCTCCGCCGGGCGACCCCCGACCTTAGCCTCCGCCCGCAACAACTCCTCCAGCCTCTGCGCTTCATCCAACCCGTACCCCACTCCGGCGTAAGAAATGCGGTCCCGCAGCACAAAGACGTCCTCATGCAATCCGATTTCGCTCACAATCAGCCCCTTGCGAGCGGTGTCATAGGATTGCTTCTCACACTCCGTTACGATTGCCGCCTTGCCTTTTTCCGCAAGTTCGCCCGGCTTGGGCGCTACCCACGTGTGCCTTCGCCTTGCACTTGAAATCCGTTCCAGCAGAGTAGCGTCCCCACTCTTCTGCCCAGTGTGGCAGCCGCCAGCCAGAAGCAATACACCCAGCACGAACAACCCGCGTCCTACAGGCCATCTTCGATACCGTTCGCTCAATCTGTGCCTCGCCAAATCTTGGTAGCGTGATCTCTCCGAGAACCCGTCTCCCCAAAGATGCACAAGACTAACACTCCGTTTCAGCGGACAAAAGACAAATCTGCGCCGCAACCAGCACCTTAAAATTGAAGTTGCCACCTGATCAGGCTCTCCACGGTTGTGTTAACTACCCGACTGTTTCGCCAACTCCGCACGAAATGCCTGCTCCCGCTCCGCCACGTAGCTCCTGTATCCCTCCGGATCGACAAACGGATTCGCCCCACCTGCTTTCATCCGGGGAAACTTTGCCTCCATCCCGAAGTAGCTGCCATGTGCTCCAAGAAACACATCGCAAGGCAACGCCTTCAGGGTCCGAAACGTCAGCTCATAATCCTGCGCGATGGTCGGATAAGTGGTATTCCCCACCAGCTTGTATCCCGTATTCACATTCGGACTCCCTACAATGACGACGTTGTAAGTTTTGCTATCCTCACGCACTTTCATCGTCCACGTCGTGCAGCCCTTCGTATGCCCCGGCGTTTTATGAGAGACAAGGACAACTCCGCCCAGCTTCACCTCATCTCCGTCATGCAGCACACGCTCAACCTTCGTCGCCGGAAAGTGGCTGCGTTCCTCCGCCCCATACTGAAAATCATCCTTTCCACCCGACTCCACCACCGAAACATCGGCGTCCATCACCATATACTTTGCCCCGGTCAATCGCTTGATCTGAGCACTCCCAGCAGCATGATCCCAGTGACCATGGCTGATCAACAGAATCTTCACATCGTTGAAGTGGAACCCGAGCGCCTCCACATTTTTCCTGATCAAGGGAACGCTGCTCGTCAGATTGCTGTTGATCAGGATGAGCCCCTGGGGCGTAGTGATCAGATAGGAAGCTAGATCCTTACTGCCAACGTAGTACACATTGCCGATCACGCGAAATGGCGCATGATTCGTCGTCCACTCAGGGTTATTCTGCGCGAACGCGCTGCACACGAAAACCAGCGTCAGTAAAAGAAAACGGAAAGGAAGGAGCATGGCAAAGAATAACTCACCCTTCCGCGCCATCCATCCACAACGCAAGCCAAGAAATTAACCGCGCAGATACTCACCACCTAAAGTAAGGGCGGTTCCGCATACGTAAAACCAGTGGCTGCAAAGCGCAGTAACTCGCCACGACTAAACCGCAGCCCCAGTCCGAATCACTTGCGCCCCAAACCGCTCCATCTCCTCCGCCTGCGGACTCGACTGCAGAAGCACGAGATCCACCCCCACAGCGGTAAACTCCTCCATCCGTTCCGCCACCTGCTCCGGAGTCCCCACAAACCCGCTCCGCAGTCCGCGGTTCGACACCGAATAGTCTTTAAGCGAAACCTTCGTCTCCAGTTGCGAACCCGTCACCCACTGCTCATAGTTCGCATACCCGCGCGCCGACTGCTTCACATCCGTAATCCGCTCCACCTCGCGCAGCGCCTCAGCCTCGGAGTCCCGCACAATCGCATACCCCGCCACGCCAAACGCCATCGGCCCCAGCCCAAGCCTCTCGCGCCTCTCCCGCATATCGGCGATCTTCGCCCCCACTGCCTCCGGAGCATCGCCATGCATCAGGTAAGCATCGCACTTCGCCGCAATCAGATTCTTCGCCGTCTCCGACTCTCCACCCGCATACAGCGTCGGCCGTGGCTTGCTCACCGGCTTCGGCGAAAGCACATTCTCCCGCACATCGTAGTAGTGGCCCTTGAACGAAAACCCTTGCTGCTTCCAGCATCCATCCACAACATCCAGCCACTCCGAAGTCCGCGCATACCGGTCATCATGCTCATCGAAATGAACCCCGTACTTCGTAGCCTCATCCTTCCACCAGCTCGAAACTACATTCAGCGTCAACCGCCCATGCGACATCACATCGATAGAAGCCGCTTGTTTCGCCAACAGCGCCGGGTTATGAAATGTAGGCCGCACCGCAACCATCAGTTCCAGCTTCTCCGTCACCGCAGCCAGCGCCGCAGTCGTCGACCACGCATCCAGCGAAGGAGCCTCCACACCCTTGATGTCGTTCAGATTCAGCTCAGCGATCAGCGTCAGATCGTAGCCAATCTTCTCCGCTCGCCGTGTCAGGTCGCGAACATACTCCCAGCTCGCCTCCATCCGCTCGTTGTCCACATTGCGCAGCCATCCGCCGAACACCGGCAACCAGAATCCGTATCGCATTTAGCGCCCTACCCCCGCCAGCTCCTGTACCTCTGCCCGGCGATCATTGACAATCTTCGCCTCAGCCTCCAGCCAGTCCGCCAGCTTCGCAAACGGATCGAACCCCACAACCTTCTGCCCATCGGCCACGAAGTTCGACAGCGCATTGATGTCGTAATACATCCGCTGCCCATCGCGGTCATCCACCATAAATTCCACGCCGCCAACCTCAATCCCCGCCGCAGCCATCAACCGTTCCACCTCTTCGATCACCTCAGGCGGAGTATCGAACGCCTCCACCGTCAAACCGGTCTTCGGAGCATCCACCGGGCAAGCCGCACGATTCAACTCCACACCCAGCGGCGTCTTGCAGATATCCGCCGGGCATAGATCAAACGTCTCGCCCGTAATATGTATCTTGATCGCGTACAAATACCTCCCGTCCAGCACCTCAACGCGAACGATATGCGATCCCCGCGCCGGAACAAACTCCTGCACCAGCCCGGTCGAATCCATCCCCAGCACCAGGCCATTCTCCGTCGCCGAAGCCTCGGCCAGATGTTCCTTTGTATTGAACTTCACCACCCCACTGCCACTCCCGCCAATATTCGGCTTCACCACAACAGGGAAGCGCAGCCCCTCAGCCACAGCGCTAGCCTGCGAAGCCCGATGAATCACCCGTGCCTTCGGATACCCCAGCCCCAAGCCCTCAAGCATCGCAAGCTGCGTCGCCTTCGACAGCTCACTCCGATACGCCTTCACCCCATTCACCACGCGAACGCCGCGGCTCTCCAGGTGCTCCAGAAATCCCAACGTATAAAAAATCTGATCGCCATGCCCACGGTTCCACGCCGAAGGGCTCATCTTGTTCAGCACCAGAGCATACTTCTCCTCCGGCTTATCTCCCGGCCCATAGCTATGCTCCACCGCATCGAGCTTCACATAGTTGGTCCCGCGCCGATCCAGCTCCGCAAACAACGGCTTGAACCAGTTCGGCTGCTCATAATAAATTGCGATCGGCAAGGGTTGATGGTTCGGCATAATGTCGTCCTAGGTTCCTTCTTGAAATAGTAAAACCGTCGATGACGAGCACGCGTTGACCGCATCTCGCATCTGATATCTCAATTTTAGATGAACCAAGCACACACAAGCTTCAGAATCGATCAATCTCCACATTTTGCCGAACCGGAGCACCGTTCCACCGTGATGTTTGGCTTTCGTCAGACTTTTCTTTACTAGCTATCACAGTCGGCATAAGATTTGCTCAATATGCGAGTCAGCGACGCAATAGCCGATTTCACTCCAGCGACGCTTTTGGCATTAGGCGTAGCTGCCTTGGCTGCATTGGTCGCTTTTGCCATCGTTTTCTTGGTAACGTCGAGGCTGGCACTTGGACTCGACTTTCTTATCATCGTGGGATTCGCGGTAGGTATTGCGGTAGGCATAGGAGCCTTCATCGTTACCTTCAAAAAGATTCGCTCGTCGATTTCAGACTGACCCCCGACCCGATGGTGGCAGATCTCCACACCCATTGCCCCGGTGTTGTACCCTGTCATCCACGACCATGCAAGCCATCCAGATCCTCACCACCGGCTCCGCCGACGTCCTCACCCTCCGCGATCTTCCCACTCCAACCCCCGCCCCCGGCGAGGCCCTCATCCGCATCGAGGCCTCCGGCGTCAACTTCATCGATACCTACTTCCGCGAAGGCCGCTACCCCGCCAAGCTGCCCTACACCCTCGGGCAGGAGGCCGCCGGCATCGTCGTCGCCACTGCTCCCGACGTCACCACAGTCAAGGCGGGCGATCGCGTAGCCTGGTGTCTCGTCCCCGGAACCTACGCGCAACTCGCCGTCGCCCCCGCCACCCGCCTGGTCCCGATCCCCAAAGGTGTCAGCTTCCAGCAGGCCGCCGCAGCCATCCTTCAAGGCATGACTGCCCACTACCTCCTTCACTCCGCCTACCCCGTCCAGCGCGGCGACGAAATCCTCATCCACGCCGGAGCAGGCGGTACCGGCCTCCTCTTCATCCAAATGGCCAAGGCCCTCGGGGCCCGCGTCTTCACCACCGTCTCCACCGAAGAAAAAGCCGTCCTCGCCCGCGCCGCCGGTGCCGACGAGATCATCTTCTACACCAAAGAGGACTTCGCCGCGAAAGTCAAAGAACTGACCTCAGGCCGCGGCCTCCCAGTCGTCTACGACTCCGTCGGCAAAACCACATTCGAGCAATCTCTCCAATGCCTCCGTCCTCGCGGCATGGTCGTTCTCTTCGGCGGAGCCAGCGGAGCCGTTCCACCCTTCGATCTCATCCGTCTCTCCACCATGGGCTCCCTCTACGTCACCCGCCCCACGCTGAAGGACTACATCGCTACAGAAGCCGAACTCAAAGCCCGCGCAAAAAATGTCTTCGACGCAGTAGCCGACGGCACCCTCAAACTTCGTCTAGAACACATTTACCCCCTCACCGACGCCGCACACGCCCATCGCGACCTGGAATCCCGCAAGACTACCGGCAAACTCCTCCTCATCCCCTGAGCGCGCGACACGCCGTTGTCGTCGCACCTACCCCTTCTTGCCGTCATGCTGGCCGCAGCAAGGATCCCGACGCCCTCGACGCACCATGAGTGCGCGTACTTTTCGGCCCAAACGTTTCATGCCATTGCTTTTGCTCGGTACCCATTCCTCCCTGTTTCATCGAATAAGTAAGCTTTCCCTCGCGCGAACTTTTTCCCCGGCCCGAATCATCTGGAAGACCGATAAGCTCAAACTCGCTCAACTTCTCTACGGCCTTCAACCCCTTACAATCGAACCCATGAGCAACCCGCACCACCGCAAAGCGACGCTGCATCTCCTCACCCTCGTCGCCGCGGCCCTCTTCACTTTTCCAGCAAAAGCCGTCGTCGTCCGAGGCACTGTCACCACTCCCTTCGGCGTGCCCCTCGGCAACGCCAGAGTCCAACTCATCCAGGGCAAAGGGGTCGCCGCCTTCGCCTTCACCCAAATGGACGGCACCTACGAAATCCGCAGCTCCGCCGGCGGCCGCTTCCTTCTCCTCACCTCCGCCGCCCCCTACACTCCCAGCATCGGTCAGGACTTCTATGGCGGGCGCACCGCCGTCATCACCCGCAACATCGTCATGCAATACACCACCGTAAACCCACAACTCGCCGTCACAGCCACCGGGATTCCCACACCTATCCAGCAGATCCCCTCCGCCGTCACCCTCATCCTGCAATCCGCTCTAGCCACACAAATCGGCATCACCAACGACCTCCGCCAATCCCCCGGCACCAACGTCGTACAAACCGGCCAGGCTGGCGGTGCCGTCACTCTCTTCATCCGCGGCGGCGGCCCAGACGCCAACAAAGTCCTCGCCGACAACGTCGCCTCCGAAGACATCGGCGGCTACTTCAACTACAGCCCCGTCTCGACGACCGCCCTCACCGGCCCCGAACTCTACCGCGGAGCCAACAGCGCCCTATACGGCACTGGCGCCGAAGCAGGCATAGTCAACCTCGCCACCACCCGCAGCAGCGCCCTCCGCCCGGTCCTCAACTACACCGGCGACGGCGGCAACTTCTACACCTATCGCAACGAAGCCATCCTCTCCGGCGCATTCAAACGCCTCGACTATCTCACCGCCTTCAGCCGCCTCGACACCTCCAACGCCCTCCCGCTCGACCGCTACCACACCACCAACGAAGTCGCCAACATCGGCTACAGCATCCTCACCAACACCACAGCCCGGTTCACCCTCCGCAACACCAACTCCGCCACCGACCTCCCCAGCGCCCACGACATCTATGGCATCTCCTCCTCTGGAAAGCAAGCCGACCAGGACATCTACTCCAACCTCACCGTCGAAAACGTATTAGCAGGGAACTGGCACAACCTCGCCCGCTACGGCGTCACTCGAAAACGCGAACAAGTCCAGCAGTTCACCCCCACCGGCCAACCCGTCACTACCATCACCAACGGCATCCCCCAAACCGCCTACTACGGCAATCCCATCACTCTCCGCGGAGCCAACGGCTACACCGCGACCGGCCAGGCCGCCTTCATCCTTCCGACCTACGACGCCGTCTCCAACCGCGACGAGTTCACCTACCAATCCGACTACACCTTCCCCAAGCGCATCGCCGCCCTCTTCAGCTTCCATTACGAAAACGAACGCGGCCGCCTGCTCAACCCCGCCACATCCATCAACCAGATCATCAAGCGCAGCAACTATCTCTACACTCTTCAAATCCAGGGCGACATCAAACATCGCCTCTTCTACTCGTTTGGCGGCGCCGTCGAAAACAACGAAATCTACGGCATCGCCGGAAACCCACGCGTCGGCCTCACCTACGACGCCGTTCGCCCCGGCGCAAAGCCATTCCATGGCACCCTCCTCCGCGCCAACGCAGCCACCGGCGTCCAAGAGCCATCCCTCATCGCCCAACTCACCAGCCTCTCCACGCTCCTCCGGCAAACCGGCAACGTCGCCTTCAACATCCTGCCCATCACCGCCGAGCGTTCCCGCACCTACGACTTCGCCGTTGACCAGAACATCCTCAACCAGAAGCTCATCCTAAAAGCCGGCTACTTCCACAACCAGTTCAACCATCAACTCGAGTTCATCGGCGCCCCTGGCCTCGAACACTACTTCAACATCCCCGCCAGCATCGCCACCCAACTCCCGCCGGCCTCACTCAACTCGCTCGCCTACCGCACCCAGGGCCTCGAAACCGAACTCCAGTACCGGCCCCTCAACCACCTCTTCCTCCGCGGCGGCTACACCTATCTCGCCTCCATCGTCCTCCAATCCTTCGCATCCGACACCGTCACTCCCGCCTTCAATCCCAACCTCCCCGGCATCCCCATCGGAGCCCTCTCTCCTCTCATCGGCCAACGCCCCTTCCGTCGCCCGCCCAGCACCGGCTTCTTCGCCGCCGAATTCACTTCCAGCCGCCTCTCCGCCGCCATCAAGGGCGCTCTTGCCAGCCGTAGCGACGACTCCACCTACCAACTCAACAACGACCGCAACCACGGCAACACCCTCCTCCTACCCAATCGCGATCTCGACTTCGCCTACGCCAAACTCGACTTGAACATCATCTTCACCGCCACCAGCCGCATCACTCTCTTCACCCAGCTCGACAATCTTCTCGGCCAGCAACACATCGGCCCCATCGGCTATCCGGGCCTACCCTTCACCATTCGCGCCGGGATGAAGTTTCGAATCGGCGGCGACTAACCCAGTCTCCGCATCAAAACTCCACATCTCGTGTTTAACCGAGGGCATTCGGAAATCCCTTCCAATCCTGTCTTTTTTCTGTAACATGCGGTTTCGCGGCCGCATCGCTGTACCGTTCTCCTGCGTCTAATCCAACAGAAGGAAGGTATGACGCCAAATGACAAAACGCATCTTCGCACTGACACTCTTCGCACTCGCCCTCCCAGGCATCACTGCTTTTTCGCAACAGGAGGGCCCCACTCCCACCCAGGCTCTGGTCGAGTTCGACTCCAAGACTCCCGTCTCTCCCACCGCAAAAGACGTCACCGCCAAAATCGACAACCGGCCCACCAATCTCCTCAATCTGGCCCACGTTCCGCCTAACGGCGCTCAGGTTGCCCTCCTCATCGACGACGGCCTCCGCACGAGCATTGGCGGCGAACTCAATAACCTCCGCTCCTTCATCACCAGCCTGCCTCAGGGAACCGAAGTCTACGTCGGCTTCATGCAGAACGGCCGTGTCGTCTCTGCTAACGACATGCCCGGCTTTACCGCAGACCACGCCGCTGCCGCCAAGAGCCTCCGCCTGCCCATGGGCCTGCCAGGCGCGAGCGCCAGCCCCTACTTCTGCCTCTCCGACTTCGTCAAGAACTGGCCTTCCAACGCCGAGAATCAGCCCGGTCCACGCTCACAGCAGCCCACCCACAAGGCCCGTATCGTTCTCATGATCACCAACGGTGTCGACCCTTACAACGGCAGCACCAATATCACCAATCAGGACAGTCCCTACGTCCAATCAGCCATCGCTGACGCCCAGCGCTCCGGTGTTCCCGTCTACTCCATCTACTACGGCGACGCAGGCTTCCGCCGGGGCCGCGGCAGCTTCAGCGGCCAGAGTTATCTCCTCCAGGTCGCGCAGGAAACCGGCGGCCAAGCCTACTATCAGGGCACCGGCAATCCCGTCTCCCTCATCCCATTCCTCAAGCAATTCCAGAACGCTCTCGGCGAAACCTACGTCGCCACCTTCCCGGTCGAAGGCAACAAAAAAATGGTCTCGCTCAAACTCTCCACCGACCTTCCCAAAACCAAAGTCAACCACCCCACCCAGGTTCGTCCCGGAACGATTGTTCTGCAATAAGCATCCACTTCAAGCACCATAACCACGACGGCATCTTCCCAACGGAAGATGCCGTCATTTTTCTCTAGAATCACCCGGCCTCGTCATGATCGCGTCGCCAGCCTCACACTTCGCAACACGAACCAACATTGCATGGCTGAGGAAATGAGCAAGGCAGCAAAAGGCGCGGGTATCCAACGACACCGGGTGCCCTATCCTTCGTAGTCTCATCACGAAGGAGGGGGTATTCGCGCTACGCGCGACCCCTTTTCCTCTTTGCCCGCGCCAAAAGGCTAAGCCGAAGCATAAATCTTCTCGATGTACTCCATATCCCGCAGCCCTTCCTCGCCCGACGACCTCGGCGTCTGGTTCCGCAGCACACACTCCGAAAGATGATCCGCCTCCCGCGTGAACTGCATCGGGTCTTTCTCCTGGTTCGTCTCATCGATCTCGGTATTCGGACCTCCACTCGCCCCGCTCTGGTAGCTGGCCTGCAGCCGGATGCCCTGATAACCGAACGAACCAACCTCCAGCCAGCCCTTCGATCCGTACACACGATAAAAGCCTGGCATGCTCGCCCCGTAGCTCGTGGAGCAGCTTGCCAGTATGCCTGAGGGAAACTTCATCGTCCACGACGTGTTCTCCTCCACCGTGTCAAAGCGCCCATCGTGGTCAATCGTGGAGTTGTAAGCCTTGAAACTCACCGGCTCCTCGCCGGTAAGATACCGCGCCGCATTCAGCGAGTAGATCCCCATGTCCAGCAGCGGTCCCCCTCCTGCCAGCGCTTTGTTCGTTCGCCACTCCCCCTGTTTAATATTGAAACCGTTGGTACTGATGATCGACTGCACCGTACCCACAGTGCCTTCGCGAATCATTCGAATCGCCTTGAGCGTAGTTGGTTCATAGTGCAGACGGTACGCAATCATTAGCTTCACATTTGCGGCTTTGCATGCCGCAATCATCGCCTCAGCCTCGCTCACCGAAATCGACATCGGCTTCTCGCACAACACATGCTTGCCTGCCTTCGCCGACCGTATCGTATACTCCGCATGCATGCTGTTCGGCAGCGCGACGTACACAGCATCGATCGTCTTATTGTCCCGAAACTTGTCCATGTCATCGTAGCTATAGATCGAGCTCTTCGGCACACCATATTGCGCCGCGATCCGCTCTGCCTTATCGCGATGCCCGCTCACCAGCCCGGTAATCTTCGACTTCGAACTTTGCTGGACCCCGCGCAGAAAATGGTCCGCAATTCGTCCCAGCCCAATCACTGCGTACCCCACCCTCCGATCATCGCCTTGCGCTTCAGCACCCACCGGCGGCAGCATCCGCCCCGCCAGCCCCATCGCCCCCAACTTCGAAAACTCCCGCCGAGATAACCCCATGCACATCACCTCCCAACACCAGCCATCCTAAACCGCTTCACTCCACATCCGCGAAAATCCCGCATGAACCTTGCCTTCGAGCCGTCAGTTTGTCTTCGCTGCGTCTTTGCCTTTCTTGTTGTCATCCCGGAGGGGATCTGCTGTTGTACATGCCTCTGCTGTTGCTTTTTGTTGTCATCCTTCCGCGCAGCGGGAGGATCTGCTTTTCGCTTCTCCCTCCCCGACTTTTCCACAGAAAAATTTCAATGAAGTGGCATGTTTTTAGCCCCCGAAAAATGACCATCAATTCACCACGATTCACCACGCAATTCACCACAGAATCATCACAAAAAACCATCCAAAAACACTCACTTTTTCCAAAACTCCCCTAAAAAACGCCCATTAAACAGCAAAGCCCCGGACTTAGCCGGGGCTCCACTTTTTTCTGCAAAACGGTCAGATTAGTACATGCCGTCCATACCGCCGCCGCCATGCTGATGTCCGCCGCCGCCCGCTTCCTTCTTCTCTGGAATATCGGAGATCATCGCCTCGGTGGTCAGCATCAATCCAGCGATCGAAGCCGCGTTCTGCAGTGCAGTCCGCGTCACCTTTGTAGGATCGATGACGCCGGCCTTCACCAGGTCCTCGTAGACGCCCGTCGCGGCGTTGTAGCCGTAGTTGGGATCCTTCGATTCGTGGATCTTGCCGATCACCACTGCGCCCTCTTCGCCTGCATTCGAGACGATCATGCGCAACGGCTCCTCGATCGCGCGCCGGATGATCGATGCACCGATCTTCTCATCGCCTTCGAGCTTCTTGATCAGATCCTCAACCGCAGAGGCGCAGCGAACAAACGCCACACCGCCGCCCGGGACGATCCCTTCCTCAACTGCAGCCCGGGTAGCGTGCATCGCATCTTCAACGCGAGCCTTCTTTTCCTTCATCTCGGTCTCAGTCGCTGCACCCACCTTGATCACTGCAACGCCGCCAACCAGCTTGGCCAAACGCTCCTGCAGCTTCTCGCGGTCGTAGTCGGAGGTGGTCTTTTCGATTTGTGCGCGAATCTCCTTCACGCGGGCTTCGACCTCGCCGGGCTTGCCGCCGCCATCAACGATGGTGGTGTTGTCCTTGTCGATCGTCACGCGCTTGGCAGTGCCGAGATCCTCGATCTTGACGCCCTCGAGCTTGATGCCGAGGTCCTCGGTGATCGCCTTGCCGCCGGTCAGGATAGCGATATCCTGCAGCATCGCCTTGCGACGATCGCCGAAGCCAGGAGCCTTCACAGCAGCCACATTCAACGTGCCACGCAGCTTGTTGACCACGAGAGTCGCCAGCGCCTCACCGTCCACGTCCTCAGCAATGATGACGAGCGGCTTTGCGGTGCGGGCAATCTGCTCGAGCAGCGGAAGCAGGTCCTTCATCGACGAGATCTTCTTCTCGTAGATCAGGATGTACGGGTTCTCAAGCGAAACTTCCATCCGCTCTGCGTCGGTCACGAAGTAGGGCGACAGATAGCCGCGGTCGAACTGCATACCCTCGACCACTTCCAACTGCGTCTCCATCGTGCGCGACTCCTCGACGGTGATCACGCCGTCCTTGCCAACCTTGTTCATCGCCTCGGCAATGATGGTGCCGATCTGCGCGTCAGAGTTAGCCGAGATTGTTCCGACCTGGGCAATCATGTCGCCCGAAACCGGCTTCGACAGCTTGCTCAACGCGCCGCCCTGGGATACGCCATTTTCATCGCGCTTGCCGATGATGGCCTCAACCGCCTTGTCAACGCCGCGCTTCAGCGCCATCGGGTTCGCACCCGCGGCAACCGTCTTGACACCCTCGCGATAGATCGCCTGAGCAAGCACGGTAGCGGTCGTGGTGCCGTCGCCGGCCACATCCGAGGTCTTCGACGCAACCTCGCGCACCATCTGCGCGCCCATGTTCTCCAGCGAGTTCGACAGTTCGATCTCTTTGGCGACGGTTACGCCGTCCTTGGTGATCGTCGGTGAGCCGAACTTCTTCTCAATAACGACGTTGCGACCCTTGGGTCCAAGCGTCACCTTCACTGCGTCGGCCAAAATATTGACACCACGCAGGATAGCCTGTCGCGAATCTTCTCCATGCAGAATCTGTTTTGCCATTGTATTACTCCTGTTACCAGCTCAAATGCCGGCGAAAGTGTTTGTAACGAGGCGCCCGAAGCGCCGATTATGCGGCGAAGCCGCGGTATACGGCACGAAGTGCCTACTTCTTGAGGATGCCCAGGACTTCTTCTTCACGCATGATCAACAGCTCTTCGCCATCCAGCTTGATCTCTGTGCCCGAGTACTTGCCAAACAGAATGTTGTCGCCAGCCTTCACGTCGAGGGGGAATACCTTGCCTTCATCGTTCGATTTGCCCTTGCCAACCGAGAGGACCTCGCCCTGCTGCGGCTTTTCTTTCGCCGAATCCGGGATGATGATGCCGCCTATTTTGCTCTCGCCTTCTTCAATGCGCCGGACCAGAATCCGGTCGTGCAGCGGTGTAAACGAAGTTGTCGCCATTGCTTTGCATCTCCTTATACGATTTGTGGCGAACGGGGTTTCCGTCCGCGTTGTATTGCGCGACCAGCCCCGGCAACATCGCCGGAACCTGCCACAAAGAAGTTGGAGGAAGTTGGCCAACCGCCGCCACTTGCAGGAGCCTCGTCGTGCAAACTCACCGCCCGCAGCCTGATTAGCACTCAAGCCTCTCGATTGCTAACAATAGTCAGGTCGAACCCTCGTGTCAAATCCAAATTGTTAAATCTGAGTGAAAGTCACGCAAGCCCCGCCACCCCGGTTCCGTTGCGCTCGCGCCGCTAACTCCTGTCAAAAAAAGTCGTAGAATGTTTCCATGCCGTTACGCCGCATCCTGTGGTTTCAACTCGCCCTTTTCCTCTGCATCGTCCCGCTCTTCTGCCTGCCCGCCATGGCGCAGGATGACCCGCCGAAACATGGCCGCAAATACAAAGCGCCGCCGGCCACGTCCCGCATCCAGGTGACGGTCCTGAAAAAGTTCAATGGCAAGCCCATCAGCAACGCCGCCGTCATCTTCGACGCGACGATGGACGGCAAGGATCAGGGCAACCTCGAGGTTAAGACTGATCCCGAGGGCAAGGCCATCATCGACGTTATCCCCACCGGAAGCACCGTTCGCGTGCAGGTCATCGCCACCGGCTTCGCCACCTACGCGGAAGCCTATGAGGTGACCGAACCAAACCGGGAGATCACCGTATCCATGGTTCACCCGCAGGAGCAAATCTCGTCCTATCAGGACAACCAGGGTAAGGCCGCCACCAGAAAACCAGGTGTTCAGGAGCCCATCCGGTCAACGAAACCGGCAGCCAAACCGGCAACACCTGCTCCTCCGCCCCAGACGAATCCACAGTCAAATCCCCAGACAACTCCACAGCAGCCTCCCCAGTCAGACAGCACACCAAAACAGTAAACGGCTCGCGATTCACATCTATGGACAAGCTGCTCAAGGGAAAGACCGTGCTCGTCACCGGAGCGGCCAAACGTATCGGCCGTGCCATAGCCCTGGTACTGGCAGAACGCGGAGCAAGCGTGGCCATCACCTATCTCGCCTCCCAGCCCGAGGCCGAGCAGACGGTTCGCGCGGTGGCCGCCCACGATGTCGATGCGCTCGCAGTCCGCTGCGATCTGCGCGATCCGGAAAGCATCCAACAGACGATAGCATCGGTCATCGAAGAGTTCGGCCAGCTGGACCTGCTTGTCAATAACGCCGGCATCTTCGAATCCGAAGCTCTCGAAGATATCTCGGTCGAGCAATGGGACGAGATGTTCGCCACCAACACCCGAGCCCCTTTTCTCATGGCCAAGGCCGCGTACCCATACCTTCGTGCGGCGAAGGGACGCATCCTCAACATCGGCTCTCTCGGCGGGCTGCATCCCTGGGCCACCCACGGCCACTACTGCACCTCCAAGGCCGCGCTGCACATGCTCTCGAAAACAATGGCCAAAGCCTGGGCACCCGAGATCAGCGTCAACTGCATCGCTCCCGGCATGATCGTCCAGGGCGAAATAGAGGAAGCCTACGAGCACTTCGCGCGCAAGACGCCGATGCAGCGCAACGGCACAGCACACGACGTAGCCGCCGCAGCGATCTTCTTCGCCACCGCTCCCCACTTCATCACCGGCCAGGTTCTCGCCGTAGATGGCGGCCTCGGGCTTTAGTCCCGCGAAAAATACTGCCCTGTCACTCGCTGCCACCAGCTCTTCTCTTTGAACTGTTCATAGAGATTGAGCGGTTCCGGTTGCGACTGCAGCGGCTTGCCCATAAAAGCTGCCAACGGATTCGAGACGCACAGAAGATGCGCATAGTCGGGCCCATACTTCTTCGCGACGACATCGAACGCCTCATGCATCTTTGGCGGGCGCGACGTTGTGTTGTGAGCATCGGTCGCAAGAAAGTGCACCCAGCGGTTCGCCAGCAGATCATGCGCCATGCGCTCAGCATGTCTCCCCATACGGCCCACTACAGAACCCGCCGTCACCTGAACCAGCACTCCGCCCCGCAACCAGTCCATCATCCGCGGTTGATCGCTCTGCAGCGTTGGATTGCGCTCCGGATGCGTCAGAATTGGCGTCAATCCGGCCAGTTGCAGCTGGTAAAAAATGTCCGTAAGGCCACGCGATATTCCATAGTCAGGGATCTCGACCAGCAGGTAACCCAACCCGTTGATGCTGAACTTCGCCGGATCAAGCTTGGCCTCCTGAATATTCTCATACGACATGTGGAAGTCGCACCCCCGGCCCAGCTTCACGGTGATCGCCTCACGATCCAACAAGCGCTGCAACTCGGCAATCTTCTCCGCGATCACCCGGGGTTCGTAGGCGTACCTGCTGTTGGCATGCGGCGAACAGACGATGTGCGAGATCCCATCGGCGGCGGCAACCTTCGCCATTTCGATCGAGGCTTCGACGTTCGAAGCACCATCGTCCATGCCCCACAGAAGGTGATGGTGAATATCAATCATCGCGTAGTCAAGGTTACCACCGAGCCTGCATCAGCCGCCGTATCTACCGAGCCGCCGCCAGCGACTCCGCCATAGCCTGGAACAACAGCAGGCCATCCGCCGAGCCCAGCAGCGCCTCGCTCGACCGGTCCGGATGCGGCATCATCCCCAGAACGTTGCGCTCCTCGTTCAGGACGCCGGCAATACTTTCGAGCGACCCATTCGGATTCGACTTCGCCGTCACTTCACCTTCCGGCGTGGCGTAGCGAAACGCGATGCGGTCCTCAGCCTTCAGCGCGGCCAGCGTCTCCGCATCACAGAAGTAGTTGCCTTCCATGTGACCAATCGGCATCTGCAACACCTGTCCACGCGTGAGTCCGTGTGTAAAAGGAGAATCGACCGTCTCGGTACGCAA
Organism: Edaphobacter sp.; assembly: GCA_025462755.1. Taxonomy (GTDB): domain Bacteria; phylum Acidobacteriota; class Terriglobia; order Terriglobales; family Acidobacteriaceae; genus Edaphobacter. The sequence continues at coordinate 24,414 of JAOAPF010000482.1, read as the reverse complement.
AAACGTCTGCTTGCAGATGTAGTTCTGGCTTGCATTCCGCATCAGCGCGCCAGGCAGCAGCCCAGCCTCGCACAAAATCTGAAACCCGTTGCAGATTCCCAGCACAAGCCCGCCGCCCTTGGCAAACTTCGCAACCGACTGCATCACAGGCGCAAACTTCGCAATCGCCCCCGTCCGCAGATAGTCCCCATAGGCGAACCCACCGGGAACCAGAATCGCATCGCAGCCCTGCAGATCCTCCGACGCATGCCACAAATACGTCACAGGCTGCCGCGCAATCGCATCCACAACATGATGAGTGTCGTGGTCGCAGTTCGAACCGGGAAAGACGAGTACGCCAAACTTCATAATGTTAAGAATACCATCCGAAAATTAGCTGAATGGCCCAAGTTGAAGCGTCACGAAATCGGCGCATATACCGCATATCCCCGCGGCGGGGCAGGGAATTCGGCATTCCCCTCCTGGTCGGTGGTCCGTTCATCTGGATGCGCCGTATCATGCCCATCCCACGCCACCGGTTTGAATTTCTGATTGATCCATTTTGTCTTCACCGAAGTCCCCGACCACTTGTCACCCAGATTGTTCAGCACATAGATGCATCCCGGCCGACCGTCCAGCCCGCTCCGCTGCATGATGTAGAGATCCGGATCGGCATGAAGAATACACGCGTCGCCATCAGCGTACTTGTGGTGCGCATCAATCAAAGCGTCGATGCCATTTGGCGTCCTCTTCCGCGCCAGACCCAGGTTGTAGTAGTCGTACCAGTAAATGCACGGATAACCCTCGTTCATCAGAATGAAGGAGTACGCGAGATTCTTGTCGTTGACGATCTCATTTCCAGCCATATCGTGGTTATCGACAAAGGTCACCGCATTGAATGGCCGCTTCGATACCACCGAGCCGTCCGCTGTCAGGTTCCGCAGATCGTACCCGAGTGTGTCGCACATATCTTTCAGTTTGTAGCGCAGCGGAAAATCAAACGCAGCGATCTGGTTGTCAGTCACAGCGCGGACGCCATCCAGCCATTCGCCGATATCCTCGGGGCCGGACCAATACTCGCCGACCACAAACGGCGTGAACTCCTTGCCGTCGCGCTCATAGCGATATTTCGCCAGCAGCCCGATCATCCATGCCCCAAAGCCCTTCGCAAAGTCGAAGCGAAAGCCGTCAAACCCCAGCTCTTCGATAACCATGCGCGCATAGTCAAACATCGCCGCATACACGCGCGGGTTGCGGTGACACAGATGGGGGAAACCGGCAAAATTCTCGCCCTCGATCATCACGCGTTCATAGCGCGACGGATGAAAGCAGTTCCAGTCCCGCGGAAATTTGCCTGACTTGGGATTGAACTTCGTCCAGCGCCTCTGCCCATCGATCGGGTTGACCTCTTCTTCATCCGCCCCGGAGTTGTGATTGATCACCATGTCCGCATACGCGCCGATCTTATGTTCGCGCAGCTTCCCGATCAGGCTCTCCAACTCCTTGCGATTCCCGTACAACGTCTTCGTCGCGCCCTTCTGGTCAAAATCACCCAGATCGAAATAATCGTACGGATCATAGCCCGGCGACCGAGCCTCAGCGCCCTTGCAGATCGGCGGCAGCCACAATGCGTTGATGCCCGCTGCAGCCAACTCCGGCGTCTTCTCCGAAAGATAATTCCACCACTCACCCTCTTTTTGTTCCTTGATTGGCGCATCCCAATAGAAGGCCTGCATCATTACAGCCATCTCAATCATTCTCCGTTCACGTCAAATCGCGCGTCGAGCCACCCCGAAACGCGTGTCCGTCTCGAAACCAGTACTTTACGTTGTGGTTTTTGTTCTTTGCGTTATAGTTCTGTCCCAGCAGGTGTGATGCGGCACAGCACAGTCAGGTTGGTATGGACCTTAGAAACAGCAACGCAGGCGGCCATCTAAAAACCGCCGGCAGCGCGCTCGTCAACTGGTGGCGTGCGGCCACCCTCGATGCGCTCATCGTAGGCGTTCTCTGGTTCATTGGCCTTGAACTGATCCGCGTCCCATGGGCGCCTTTCTGGGCGATTCTTGGCGGCCTCTTGCAAATCATCCCAACCTTCGGCGGCATGATCGCCCTCATCGGCCCCGTGATCTCCGTAGCCGTTACCGCCAACGACGACGACTGGTGGCGCCTCGGCCTTGTCCTTGGCCTCTACGGTCTGATCGTCATCCTCGAAGGCCTCGTCATCGGCCCCTACGTCCTGCACCGCACCACGAAGATCCCCTGGTGGGCAGCCTTCTTCGGCCCAATCGTTCTCGGCATCATCATCCCGTTCTGGGGAGTCCTGATCGCCCCGCCTCTACTCGCAGTCGTCTTCGCATTCTGGAAGCCCGCGCTCTCCAATCGCCGATAGCGCCTACTCCAGCTTGTACCGCGTCTCCGCCATTCGATACAGCGGCCGCCACACCAGCCGATTGATCGTCACCACCATCGTCGCCATCACAATCGTCGCCATCAGCAAAATCTGAAACTGTCCGCTATCGGTTGCGGCGCTGATAACCGCTCCCAGTCCCGTTGTCTGCAGCGTCTGGTTCTTGAGACGAAAGTATTCCGCGATAATGCTCGCATTCCACGCCCCACCCGACGCCGTCACCATGCCCGTAATCAAAAACGGAAAAATCCCCGGCAGAATCACCGTCCTCCATCTCTGTAGAGTTGTGAAATGGAATAGCGTAGCGACCTCCTTTAGATCAGACGGAATCGCCATAGCGCCCGCAATCACATTGAAAAGGATGTACCACTGCGCCCCCAGCAACATCAGGGCAATCGAGCCAATCCCCATCCCACCGCCAATTCGCACCAGCGCGAGCAGAAGAACAGGGAACAGCGCGGTAGCCGGAACCGACGCCGCAATCTGAGCAATCGGCTGAGCAATACGCGCCAGACGCGGATGAAAACCGATCGCCACCCCCGCCGGAATCGTCCACGCCGCTGCAAGCACAAGAGCCACATTCACTCGCAAAAAAGTCGCCAGCGCCCCCTTCATAATCTCGGCAAACTGCGATCCATGCACCTCGCGCAAGAGAGTCAACGCCTGCCACGCTGCATAAAGTACCGCCACCGCAAGCACGGCCAGAATCATCCCCCTAAGCCAAACCGAAGCTCTCCCACGCGTCACTGTCACCTTCTTGCCAGCAGTGGACGGCTGCGGTTCTTCTTTGCGCTCCTTCGCTAACCGCCGGTATAGCCCCTCCTCGAGCGGCTCGACCGTATGCCGACGAAGCGTGCGCAGCCCTCGCGAATGCTGCAGCAGATGCAGCAGCGGCGAACGCACCCGCGACCCGCTCTCCACCTGCTCAAACTTGAACTTATCGCTCCACGCAATCACCGGCCTCCAGATCAGCTGATCGGTCGCCACAATAATCGCAATCATGGTCAGCAAGCCCCACGTAATCGCTACATAGTTTCCCGTACCCGCCGCCGTCTGCAGATAAGAACCCAGCCCCGGCAGCCGAAAGTCCCGTGTTCCCAGAACGAACATCTCGCACGCCATCAGGAAAAACCATCCGCCCGCAACCGAGACCATTGAGTTCCACACCAACCCAATCGCCGAGTAGGGCAGCTCCAGCTGTACCAGCCGCTGCAATCGCGAAAATTGGTAGATGCTCGCAGCCTCAGAAAGCTCCCGCGGAATGCTCTTGATCGAGGAATAAAAGCTGAACGCCATGTTCCACACCTGGCCCGTGAAGATCAGAACAATCGCACCCATTTCCACGCCAATCTGCCGCGTAGGAAACAGCGCCACCATCGCCAGCATCACACCAGGCAAGAAACTAAGCACCGGAATCGACTGCAGAATATCCAGCCCGGCAATCATTAGTGCTTCAATCCGCTTGTTGTAAGCGGCCACATATCCATAGCCAATCGCAAACGCAAGACTCAACAGATACGCGAGCCCAATCCGGACAATCGAATAGAACGCATACAGAGGAAGCGCCCGCGGACTCTGCGAGATTAGAATCTCCGGCTGCGCTCCCCCAAACCAGTACTTCGCAATGTAGACCACCCCATAAAAGCAGGCCAGCCCGATCCCGGCAACGCACAGGTCCAGCACAAAAGGCCAGGTGCGCTGCAATACCTGAGAGCGCGCCAGCGTCTCTCGTCCGGGAATATTACTGAAGCTCTCCGGAAACCGCATCATGCGCCGATATCCGCAGTCGAAGCGGCCTCTCCCTCATGATGCAGCTTCTCCGACTGAATAAAGCGCCGCCGCGACGCATCGAAGTCGAACAGCTCCGCATACCGCCCCCAGTTGATTGCAGTCTCCAACTGGCGCAGCGTCTCCTCCTCGCTGAACTGTTCGTCCAGTACATCGTGGAAGAACTCCTCCGGCACGCTGCGGTCGCTCTTGGACTCAATCGCGCGCACGATCTGTCGCAGCAGCAGCACATTTTTCATCGCCGCGTTCCGAAACAGTTCCTTCTGCCGCAGAATCTCCGAATTGGCATACTCAGCCCCAGTCGGAGTAATCTCCGCGTCGCCTTCGGTTACCTTCAGAAAGCCCAGCAACTGAGCCGCATCGACGATCGGCAGCAGGTCATCGATCTCAAACGCCAGATCGTCCGCCAACCGGTAAATGTCGTCCTTGCCGTTGTGGTCCAGCACCAGCTCCAGCAGCCCGGCGATGCCACCTGGCCGCGCATGGGGAAGCATCTGGTAATGCATCTGCCGCTGATCGCGAACTCGCTTCCCAGTGGCGGTCTGAGGTAGCGCCGGCGGTTGCGCATCCGGCTGCGTCAGAACTTTGTAGATATAGTCCACCAGTTGCGTAAACGCCGCTGCCTTGCGGTCCCTCGGATGCTGAATCGCCACGCGAAAATCGGTCCGCACATGCCCGGGATTGCGTCCAAGCACAATGATCCGATCCGCCAGCAGCACAGCCTCTTCTATATTGTGTGTGACCAGAAAAATCGCCTGCGTTGGAATCGTCTTGTTCTGCCACAACTCCAGCAGCTCGCTGCGCAGGTTCTCCGCCGTCAGCACGTCGAGCGCGGAGAACGGCTCATCCATAAACAGCACCTCCGGCTCAACTACCAGCGCCCGCGCAAAACCCACCCGCTGCCGCATCCCACCAGACAACTCCTTCGGATAAGCCGCTTGAAAGCCATCCAGGCCCACCGTATCCAGAATCTTCAGGCTCCGCTTGCGCCTCTCCGTCGGCTCCATGCCGCGCGCCTTCAGCGGCGCCTCAACGTTTTCCAGAACGCTAAGCCACGGAAACAGTGCAAAACTCTGGAACACGATGGAGACATTCACGTTGGCCGTTGCAATCGGCTTTTCGTGCCAGTACACCTGGCCCGCCGAAGGCACAGACAAGCCAGTCAGCATGCGCAGAAGCGTAGACTTTCCCGAGCCTGAGGGCCCCAGCAGCGCCACAATCTCTCCCGCGGTAATGGAGAGATCCGTCGGCGAGATCACCTGAATGCGGTTCTCGCTCGGCTGCGCGTAGTATTTCTCGACGCGTTCGGCGCGTATGATGGCTGGCTGCATAAGAAATTTTGTAGTACAGTATGCGTTCTCTGTGAATTGTGAAGGTTGTCCGTCAACCTATCTGCGGTCAGCGTATCATTACTGTGTAGGACAAAACACCAAACCGATGCCTGTAAACGTTACATTTATCACTGAACTTTGACCTTCAAATTTTGGGGACCTTCAGAATGGCAGATCCAACTACTTCAGCCTCATCAAAACCCAGGGTACTCGTCGCCGATGACGAGCAGGTAATTGCCAATACTCTCGCAATCATCCTGAATCAAGCGGGCTTTGAGGCACGCGCGGTGTTCAGCGGAGAAAAGGCCGTCGAGTCGCTCGAGAGCTTCCAGCCCGACATGCTCATCAGTGACGTCATCATGACCGGCATGACCGGTATCGAAGCCGCAATCATTACACGCAACAAACTTCCAAAGTGCAAAATCCTTCTCTTTTCAGGCCAGGCTGCGACCGCGGATCTGCTTGAAAAGGCCCGCACGCAGGGTCACGAATTCGAAATCCTCGCCAAGCCAGTCCATCCAACCGATCTTCTGGCAAAGCTACGCGGCTAGTTCTTGCTGGACTGAAACAAGGAGGCGGGACTTCGTTCCCGCTTCAGCTTTATCCCAGTCCTCCCCGCAATCGTATTACGTTCTGATCGCCGCGCCAATGTCGAACCGCCGTCTCTCCTTGACCTTGACGGCCGGCACCCCCGCATACACCGTCCACGCCTCCAGGCTCCGCGTCGCCACCGACCCAAGCCCAAGCACCGCACCCTCGCCCATGTTCACCCCAGGGGCAACCGATGCGCGCGCACACACCCAGGCATACGCGCCAATATTCATCGCATAGGCGATCAGCGGAAATGCCGGATCGTCATAGTCGTGCGTTGCTGCACACACATAAGCGTCCTGCGACAAAATCGCATGCGATCCCAGCGTAACCGGTGCAGGATTGTAAATCTCCGCACCATCTCCCGCCGTCACCTGATCCGCACAGATCAAATTCCACGGCGCCCACACCTTCGATCGCGGATAGAAGTGGCAATTCGCCCCCATCGTCGCCCCAAACAGACGCAGAAGAAACGATCTCCAGGAATGTAACGGTCTCGGTGACGTTCTATACAACAAGGTCCAGCAGATGTTCCAGTTCAGCCGCCGCAGCCGGTCGCGAAACGAAAACGCAGGCCGAAGGTATGGATCAGCCGCAGTGTCCGCCGAGATGTGCTCCGCCGCGTTGTAATGAATCTGCTTTGCCATTGACGCAGCACCTATTCGGAATCCACCGCGGTGGGAGTAAGGACAGTAGCGGTTCCAAACAACCGGATGATCGCCTTTGCATTCTCTCGCATATCGTACCGCCGGTGGAAACATTGATACGCAAGATGCGCCATATGCTCCCGCTCTTCAACCGTCATGGCGATCCACCGCTGCAGCAGCCGCAACGTACCCTCTGCTGTATCCAGCTCCATCAGCCCCGCGCCGTCCTCCGCGATATCTTCCGCGATATTCACCTTGTCCGCAAGCAAAACAGGCTTCCCGCAGGCCAGAGCCTCCGCCACGGCAATCCCGAAGTTCTCCTGATGCGAAGGCAGGATGAATGCTTCGGATCCAAAGAAGGCTCCCCATTTCGCGTCGCCGATAACCATCCCCGGCCAGAAGACGCGATGTCCGATCCCTGCAGCCGCGGCCGTTGCCTTCAGCTTCGCGCTCCACAACTGTTGGTCAGGACCGGCCATCACCAGATAGAGATCAGGGTCGGTCGCAGCAACCTTTGCAAACGCATCGATCAGAAGATCGCACCCTTTTTTGCGATGGATGCGGCCAAGAAATAAAAGGTACCGCTTGCCCTTCGCCTCAGGACACTTCGCAAAGAAAGCCCGCATCTGCACGTCGGGATCGCCTGTCGGCCCGCTCGCGCCATACGGAACGACATAGGCATTCCAGCGATGCATCCAAAAGCTCTGCTCAGCCAGCCGCTTCTCAGCCTTCGACGTAAACAGTACACGATAAGCGCCGCGCAGAATCCAGTACTCCGCCGGCACCCAGTAGAGCCATTTCTTTATATGTTTCAGCGGAAACGCATGTTTGAAGTAAGGATCAAGCATGCCATGGGTAAACACAACATAGGGCGTATTTCCTGCCAGCGTGCGCCAGGCCGCGTACCCGCAGTACTGCCATAACCCGTTCACCACGACCCCATCAAAACGATGACGGTTATCTCTCAGCCACGGCAGCAGTCTCGAATTAAATCCGTACTTGGTGTTCGTCGGACCCAGTGCGTGCACCGGAAATCCGATATCGTTCAGATAGGGCGCGGATGGATCATCGAGCGTGACAACCTCCCCCGTATAGCCGATCGGGCCATAACTCAGCAAGACCCTCACCGACTCCGTGGGACCGCCCGCAGCGGGGTCCAGCGTTCCGATAATGTGAAGAATCCTCATCGGTTTTTGCTCATCGACTCTCAGAATATCAGGCAGGATTTGCACTCCATAAGGTAATGCAACTGAGTTGTCATTCTGCCGTTATCTTTCGTGTGACCTGCGCAATGGCGCGTCTCAGGCCGCGAACATCCTCTTCGAAATTCCAACTCTCTATCTTCTCCAGAGCACGTTGTCCCATCGCCACTGCGGTCTCGGGTGTCGCGAGCACTTTTCGTAAAGCATGGGTCAACGCCGCGACATCGCCGGCTCGAAAGACACAACCCTCGACCCCGTCCTCCACCAGATCGGGCTGACATCCCACATCGTCAGAGACCACCACGGCCCGCCCTGCATTCATCACCTCATTGACAATCAGCCCCCAGGGCTCATGCCGCGACGGCAGAACGAACACCGTCGCCATGTCGAAAAACCTCGGCAGCTCCGATTGATTCCTGAACCCGCAGAAGCGAACTCCCTCAAGCCCGCTCTCCGCCGCCTGCCTCTCCAGAGGCGCCCGCTCCTCGCCATCGCCAACGATGACAAGATAAGGATGTGGCTCCTCCCCAGGCCCCGGCGACAGATTTATATAAGCGGCCAACAGGTCCGCGCATCGCTTGCGGCTCTGTAGCTTCGACGCAAACAAAATCACTGGCCGCGCGGAGTCCAGCCCCAACTCATTCCGCAAAGCCGCGCGTCCCTCGCGAGCCTCCAGACAGCGGCTTCGAAAATACTGGTTGTCCACCGCATAAGGCATCTGGTGAAGCGGGAAATCCTCGCCCAGATAATGACGCCAATACGCTGCATTCAGCGTCCCGATCGGCAGTGCCCCATCGATCAGCCTCCGCAGCACCTTGAAGAACAGCCGCTTTGCCAGCAACCTCGGCCCACCGCGCTCGCGATCCCCAAGCCAGGGCTCTGCCCGGACCAGCACCGGGATGCCCAGCGCCTTCGCCGCCAGCATCGCCTGAATCGTATTCACCGATGAGTACCCATGCACCCACAGAACATCAAACCCGGCCACGCCTCTGCTTCCGCGCAGTCGGCTGAAGATGCCATAGTTCAAGGGGCTCCATGCGCCTGGACTCGAGCTATCCCGAAGCACAGGCAAGAATTCGTGAAGATACCCATCCAGCAGAGGCACGTCCCACTTCACCCCCACCCCAAACCCCTCGTCCTTGTAGTCGCGAACAGAAAAATCCGAGCCGAACAAGACAGTCAGGTCGATGTCCGGCTCCTGAGCGATCCGGCGCAGCATTGGTGCCTGGTACTGAATGGGATGACTCACCAGGTAAGCCAGCCTGACTTTGTTCTTCAATCTGCTTCCCATCTCTGACGACGGTAAAACCATATCTTGTCGGGCCTCGTGCGTACCTCTAAGCCCCCGCGCCGGCTCATGAGCCGCCCCGGCTATGCTTGAACGGCAAAGAGAAGAACCGACACAATCCCCAGCAAGGTAGCGATTCCCCCGTTTTTGATCGCTGCCTTCATTGAACTGCTGGGCAGGAAGACAATATCCTCCGCTTGCAGCACAGGGTCCGGTGCTTGCCCCTTAACCACCTTATTAAGATCGACGCGAATCACCTCACGAGTGGTCCCGATGGAACGAATAATCCGCAGATCCCCCTGCTTGCCTTCAAAGCCGGAGCCGCCGGTAAGCGCAGCCACCTTCATCAGAGTCATGGGTGAATTTTGCGTCAGCGGGATCGCGCCCTGATTCTTGAACGCTCCAAGCAGATAGATCACTCCCACCCGCGGAACAACGATCGTGTCCCGAGGAAAGATCGGTATATTCGCCTCAGCGCTCTTCATGGGATCGGTTCCCAGGTCGACGACAATAGGCTGGGCAACGCCCGGACGATTGATCGTAATAATATGACTTGCCGTCGTCGGAAGTCCGCCTCCTCCCAACACGACAGTGGTAGACGTCGACGAAAATCCGCCGCCAGTGCCCACCGCGGACAATACATCGTATAGCCGTCTCTCCCCGATGATCGCCACAATTCCGTGCAACTCTCCGATCACCGTGGCTGTCTGATTTGGCGATTCCGTAATCTGTATCGTCACCTGGGGATCACGATACATTCCGGCGCTGATGAGCCTCTGCGCAATCAAGCTTTGAGCCTGATGCAGCGTGAGCCCCTCTACCTGCACGCTGCCGATGAGTGGAAGTTGAATCGTGCCATCGAGCCCGACACGCACTGTAGGACCATATTCCGTGCTTTCGAAGAGGCGAATCGTAATGAGATCGTCGTGCCACAGATACACATCGCGATTAGGCGGATACAGGATCGCCGGATCGGTCGTTATCGTCACCGGCGGATTCACCGGCGTCGATATCCCAAGCGAGGGTCCGCTGAACTGAGCCATCGCAGAGCCGGATAAAGCCATCACCAGAAGCATGGCAAAGATCAGCCACCCGTAGCGGCGGTTAATCCGCAACCTGCCCTCTGCCGCCCTGCCACGCGGCAGATTATCGTGTCTCTGTGTCATCGCTCACTCTCCCCGGATTCCCGCGCGTCGTTACGGGAGGGCTTCTGCGATTCCCAGCTTTCGGAATCTACACTCGAGTACGAGTAACCTGAGTACCCGTAATACCCGTAATATTCGGGCGAGTTCAGGTCGACAGCGTTCAGCACAATCCCGGTAATGCCCGCACCCGAGCGCAGCAAAATATCCCTCGCCCGTCGCACCACATGTTTACTCGACTTGCCGTGACGCACGACCAGCACCACGGCATCCGCCTGGCGCGCAAGAATTACACCGTCGGTAACCGAGAGAATCGGCGGGGAGTCGATAACAACGTAATCGTAAAGCTCTCCGCAGCGCCTGAGGATCGCGTCCATAGCCCCGGAACTCAACATCTCGGTCGGAAAAGGTGGAACCGGTCCACTCGGCAGAATGTCGAGATTCGGAATCTCAGGCACTCCCTGTACGGTCTCTTCCAGCTTCGTCGCTCCGGTCAGCACCGTCGTCAGGCCAATCTTGCCGTTCAACCCGAACCGGTGATGAATGTTAGGCCGACGAAGGTCTCCGTCGATCAACAGAACCCGCGTGTCTCGTTGCGCGAGAATCGCCGCCAGGTTGCTGGCCGCCGTAGTCTTGCCTTCCGACGGTGTCGCACTCGTAAGCACAATGAATTTCGGCGGGTGCCCGGCAGTCGATAACAGAAGGGATGTGCGCAGCGATCGGAAAGCTTCGGCGAACTGCGACTTCGGCTGGGTCAGAATGCCGATATTCCGTTGCGCCGTTGTCAGCGTGCCGGCCTGATCCGCCGAAGATCGCCGCGCCCGCGGAATAATTGCCAGCGACGGCAGTTCCGTGATGCTCTCGATCTCCGCGATGCTCCGCAACCCGGTGTCCAGGCTCTCCATCAGGAAGGCGATCACAATGCCGGTCAGCAGGCTGAAGGCCAGCGCAGTCATAATCATCGTCGACTGCGGCCGCAACACAGGGTTCGCCGGTGGTAGTGCCTTGTCGACAACATCGATCTCCAGCGATTCCAGCCCGGACTGGACGCTCGCGGTCCGCAGACGTTGCTGCAGGCTGTCATACAGGTTCCGGTTCGCTTCAAACTCGCGTTGACGCAGCGAATATTCCACCAGCTGATCGCGCAATTTATAAGCGTCCGCCTTCTGAGCCTCCAGGGCGGCGGTCGTCTGATCTTCATTGGCCCGCGCGACGACGTAGTTCTGTTTCGCCTGGATCAGCAGCCGGTTCTGCTCGGCGTCTCTCTCTTTCACCAGCTCATCGATCTGCGCCTTCAGCGCCTTCGCCTGGGGATGGTTCGGCCCGAGCGACGATTCCAGCTGCGCGTAGTTCGCCCTCACTCCGGCAAGCTGTCCTCGCAGCTGATTCAACACCCCCGGCGCCGTCCCCGGAGTCAGTTCAATCGTCCCTTCAATCGTGTCCGGATCCATTCCGCTCACAACGCGGTAGCGAGCCTCTGCAATAATTCGCGCTAACTTCGCCGTGCCTACCGCTCGGGAAAGATCGTCGAGCGAGTTGTTGATCTGATTGCGATTCGGATCGAACCCCAGAATGCCTAACCGCTTCTGCAAATCCATCATCTGCTCTTGCGATGTCTCCACCTCTTGCTTCAGGCCCTCCAGGGTGGTGGAAAGAAAGTCGGAGACCCGTCGCGAGGACTCGAATCGAGTCTGATAGCTGCGCTGAATGTAGTCGGAGATAACCTGGTTGACGATGTCCGCGGACATCTTGGGACTCAAACTGCTGTAGCTGATGCGAATAATATCGGTCTTGGGAACCAGGGTGACGCGCAGATTGCTCTGCAGGCGGTGGACCGTATCCTGTCGCGTCTCCCCATCATCCAGTGACGAGTGCGGAACCGGCCCCTTCACCTCGAGAAAGTCTGCGTTGTTCGACAGATCCATCTCGCGACACACTCTCAACATCAGGGAATCGCTCTTGATGATTTCGATCTCGGTCAGCAGCTTCGAACCTGCATCGCCGCCGTAATCTCCTACTGCACTCACCCGGTATTCATTCGACGAGCCCGACCGTACCTGGATACGCCCATACGAGTCGTACAGTCTCGGTTGAGACTCTGCCTTGAAGATCCCATACGCCAGTCCCACAAGGACGGCAATGATCAGAACCCAGCGCCGTTTCCGAAGAACAATCAGAGCTTCAGACAACGTCGTATCTGTAACCGTTGTACTGAACTTATTTTGGCTCGTATCCGGAACACCCACGAGCGGCGGCTGCGTATTTTCGGAACCCATTACCCCTTAGTCTACCCGACCGCGCCTTTCCGGAGAGTGATTAGATGAACACGTAGCCGTAACGGTTTCAAAAGAGCGCCGATTGCTGCTATAGTCCGCTCGATTCTTCCTGCCTTCGGTTATCCTCAACTGAGAGGAATAACACGACAGCCCTATGAGTGAAAACATCAAAATTGCCGTTGTTGGGTCGGGATACGTGGGTTTGGTCGCTGCCGTCTGCTTTGCGGAAATGGGCCACAGCGTCATCTGTGTCGACAATGACGAGCGCAAGGTTGCCGCTCTTCAGGCCGGCGACTCGCTCATCCACGAGAACTATCTTCCCGAACTCCTCGAGAAGTACCGCAACACCAGCGTCCGCTTCATGACCGACCTTGCCGAGGCCACCCGCGAGTGTGAAGCCATCTTCATCGCCGTAGGAACTCCGCAAAGCGAAGCCGGTGATGCCGATCTCTCCTACGTCGAAGCCGTCGCCTGCGAGATAGCCCGTTCGATCACCAGCTATAAAGTCATCGTCGAAAAAAGCACGGTGCCCGTCTACACCAACGAATGGGTTACCCGTTCGATGGAGCGCAACGGCGTAGCCCGCCACCTCTTCGACGTCGTCTCCAACCCCGAGTTCCTTCGCGAAGGAACTGCCGTTACCGACTTCCTTCATCCCGACCGCATCGTCGTCGGTGCCGACAGTGAACGCGCCGCGGCGATCCTCACCCGAATCTACCTTCCTCTCACAACCGGCGACTACTACAACCGAAGCGGCGCTATCGTCGGCTTCCACAACGTCAACCAGCCGCCTCCTCTTCTGCTGACCTCCACCAAGAGCGCTGAGATCATCAAGCACGCCTCCAACGCTTTCCTGGCGATGAAGATCTCCTTCATCAACGCCGTCTCAAACCTCTGCGAAGCCACCAACGCCAACGTGGAGCAGGTGGCGCGCGGCATGGGCCTCGATAGCCGCATCGGCCCCAGATTTCTTCGGCCGGGTATCGGCTACGGCGGCTCCTGCTTTCCCAAGGACGTGGCCGCCTTCCGTTCCGTAGCCGAGCAATTGGGCATCGACTTCAGTCTCCTCACCGAAGTAGAAAAGATCAACAGCCAGCAGAAGAGGCGTTTCCTCAATAAAGTCCGCTCCGCCCTATGGACACTCCGCGGCAAACGCCTCGGCGTACTCGGCCTCGCCTTCAAGGGAGAGACCGATGACATTCGCGAATCACCCGCCATCGATGTTGTCGAAATGCTGCTCGCCGAGAACTGCTCCATCGCCGCCTACGACCCGGCAGCGGCCAGGCGCACCAAGGAAGAGCTTCCCGCCGGGCCCAATCTTTGTTACGTAGACGATGCCTACGCTGCCGCGAAGGACGCCGATGCGCTGCTCATCCTCACCGACTGGGCAGAATTCGCCAATCTCGACCTTAACCGGCTCAACCAGACGCTTCGTTATCCCATCATCATCGACGGTCGCAACCTCTACGATCCCGATATCATGGTCAAACACGGATTTACTTATCTAAGTATTGGGCGGGCCGCCGCATATCCTGTGCGGGACGTCGCTTCGCTATCGTCCGCCAGCTAGTTCCTGCGTTCGCGGACTCACCGGCAATAGCTTTGCACTTTGCTGCTCATTCCGCCGAAACAAGTGGAAAGGGACAGAGGATTCAGCGGAAGAAAGGTAGTAAATGATGTCTCGAAACATTCTTGTCACAGGAGCCGCCGGCTTCCTCGGCTCTCACCTTTGTGACGCTTTGCTTGCTGCGGGAGATTCGGTCATCGGCGTTGATAACCTGAGCACCGGCAGACTAGCCAACCTCAGCCATCTCGAGCGCGAAAGCCGCTTCCGCTTCCTCGAACAGGACATCACCCAGCCCTTTGACCCCGGCAAAGTCGATTTGGTCTTCAACTTCGCCTCTCCCGCCAGCCCCATCGATTACACCCGTCTCGGTCCCGAAACCCTCCTCGTAGGCTCCGCAGGAACCATCAATGTCCTCGAGGTCGCTCGCAAATATGGCGCCGGATTTCTTCACGCCTCCACCTCAGAGTGCTACGGCGACCCGGAGGTGCATCCTCAGGTCGAGACCTACTGGGGCCACGTCAATCCCATCGGCCTGCGTTCCGTCTACGACGAAGCCAAGCGCTTCTCTGAGGCCGCCGTCATGGCCTATCACCGCTACTACAACGTCGATACCCACCTCGTCCGCATCTTCAACACCTATGGCCCTAGGCTCCAGCCCAACGACGGACGCGTCATCTCGAATTTCATGATGCAGGCCCTGCAAGGAAAACCGCTCACCATCTACGGCGACGGGTCTCAGACACGCAGCTTCTGCTATGTCTCCGATCTCATTGAAGGCATCCTGCGCCTCTCCGGCTCGGACGAACATCTCCCCGTCAACATCGGCAATCCCGATGAATGGACCATCCTCGAGTGCGCTCGCGAGGTGCTTGCCGTCACCGGCGCCGGCACCGAGATCATCTTCAAGCCGCTCCCGCAGGACGATCCCACCCGCCGCCGTCCCGACATCACCAAGGCGAAACAGTTGCTAGGCTGGGAACCAAAGATCAAACTGCGTCACGGTCTCGAAAAATCCCTCGAATACTTCAAGGCATCCGCCCAGTAGATCGGTGAATACAGTAGATCGGTAAACACAAAGGACCATATAGGGTGCGGAAGAGTCCGTTTCGCTTAAGGGCACGGCTTCAGCCGCGCCGAAAGTCCTCCGTTCGCAACGCGGCTTCAGCCGCTCAGGTACGCTTTTGTTTCGTCTCATTGTCTCAGCAGCCTCTGTAGCCCCCGCGCCGAGAGCTAGACCTGCACGCTGACCTCTAACGGATTTCTGGATAGTTGTGCAACTTCGGATACCACGTCAGATCCACCGCTACCGAAGTATTTTTCTGCAGCCCATCCTTGTAGATCGGCGCCTTCCATCCTTCGTATTGCACCCACGCCTTCAGCTGGACATCTTTGCCAAACCGCTTCACCACGCTGCCCGTGAACTGGTTCTGCGTCGTTCCTCCGGGAATGAAGTTGAACGGCGTCTTCTTATTCAGATACTCCAGTTGAACCCACTCGTTGCCCGACAGGTGATACGTCAACCACGCCTGACCGCCCTTGGCCTCGCGGCCAATCCAGTCAGCCATGATGTTGCCCTTGTTCGTGTACCCCTGCCGCTGAATAATCTCCCAATAAGCAAACTGGCCGTTGTGGGCTGGCCCAACTCCCGGGTCCGTCGACACGGCCTCAACTCTGAAATCCAGACGGTTCAGCTTGGGAATCTGTGAGACAAACAGCCCGGTCCGGTAAGACGCTCGCCGCGGTGCGCTGATCGGCGTCACATCATCATGCGAAATCGCATCCGCGTAGAACGTCACGTACTTGCGCATCTTAGGCAGCCGGTAGGAGAAACTGAAATCGCTGAATCGCGCGCCAGGATCCTCACGGGAGGTCTTCTCATCGCCAACCGTATCGCTCACACTGAAGAAGCTGCGGAAAAATGAGTGCAGCGTAACCGGAACATGGCCCTCACCGCCCCAGATGACGGTTCGCTCAAAGGCAAACTCAAAGTTATCCGTCGGTCGGAAAGAAAATATCTCGGCATGAACCCACGGTGATCTCGGAACGTTATGCCCCTTCAGGCTGCCAACAAAAAAGTCATACCGAAGCGGCCCACTCACCTTCGACACGAAAGGGATATACAACGGCTCCACGCGATTGATGCGGAGCGAATAGATATTCTCTGCGTTATTCGACCACGCCATCGAAGAGCCCGTTCCCGGTCCAAGCCATGCGTCGCTCTTGCCGCCCGAGATCTCGTGCCCCAGCAGATGAAAAGAAGCGTAAGCCTCCACCAGCCGAAACGGATTTTGCGCCGCAATCGGCCCCACAGGAATCGTAGCCTGGGGACCGGTGTATTCGATCTCGTCAATCAGCGATAGTTGGGTCGCCAGCGGAACCGAGTATCCGGTTGCCGACGGAGCATGCTGGTACTCTCCCCTCACATACAACGAAAACGGTCCCCACTCCTCGGTTGTCGACGCTCCTGCAATCGCGTTGAAGCCCGTCTGGTACGGCCGTCCATAGTCGTTGTTGATCGTCTGTCCCAAATGATAGCTATCTGTCAGAACCGGGCCGCCGATCCCGAGAAACCGCGTATACGACGAGTCCAGCCCATACACCAGACCGCGGTCAACATTGCCGCTCGGAACCTCCGCGCTCAACTCCCTCAGCATCTTCGCGAAAATGTCCTGCGCCTGCTCATTGTCGCTGTTGATAATCGCATCCTTCGACTTCAACAGCATGTGCAGCACACTCCGCCGCGTGTAAGGACGCATCCCCAGAAACATCGAGTCGACGAATCCCATCCCGTACAGCCTCGTCAACGCCGGGTACATCCAGCTGTCCACCGGGAGGTAGACCGAACCCAGCCAGTCGATCGGGGGCCTCGTTGCCTTAGGCGCATACGGCCCATAGCCCACGAACGGAGCCTCCGGAGTCGGCTGCGCCGGAGGCACCACCGGCGGCCCTTTCTCCTCCGGCGCTGGAAGAGCCGGAGGCGGGGCCTGCGGAGGCACCTGTGGTTGAGTCTGCTGCTGTGGCTGCGGCTTCTGCGCGTAAGGCGGATACTGCTGATTCTTATCAGCCGGACTAGGGGTCGGCACCGGCGCCGATGGGGGTGGAGGAGGAGTGGTTGGCGTCTGCCCAAAAGCAGTCGAAGCGGCGCAAAAAATCAGCACCGCAGAAGAGAGAAAACCCCTGATCCGCACTCGCACCTCAATATCTGTAGCTAAACAGCAGCTTCCAGTGTAATCGCGGAAAGCCCTCCACTCGCAGTTACAAAAGAAGCTCCCCTAAGTCGAAGGATTCACTGCCTTGCCGCTGCGATCCTCTTCCGCAACCCCTTGCCTGCGCTCTCCAGCCACGCCTTCGTGCACACCTTGCGGCCGAGCAGAAACTCCTTCATCTGAACCAGAGGATCGCTCGTCGCGCCTTTCCCGCCATGAGCCACACATTCAATCACCACGGGCCCATCTCCAGCCCGAGTCCTCCCCAGCGACTCCTGCGCCACCCGATACACCGCCACCGCATCACCTGCATCGACAGGAATCCCAGGCACCCCCCAACGCGCCGTCCTCGCGCTCAGCTTCGTCTTCCCATCCCGTTTTCCGCCTCTCCCCGCAGGCAGAACCACAAAGATCAAAGGCAGCTCCAGCTTCCCCGCAAGCTCGAGCACCTTCCGCCAAACACCCTCGCCGAGGGTCCCATGACGAACGTAAGCGACCACCACATTCGCGCGCCCGAAGGCCTTGAACGAGAGCGCCGCACCCATTGCCATTCGCAACCGCTCGCCGGCATCGTCAACCCACGGCAGCAGCCGTCCCGAAGTTCCACCCAGCTTCACTCCCTTAGCAATGTTCCCGGAACCATTTTTCCCGGAACCACTTTTCCAAGCGCCAATCTCAGCCACATGCTTCAGCAGGGAACTGACCTTTGCGCCAGCCAGCAGATCCATCACCACCCCCACCTGCGAGTCGCTCACCAGATCGCCCGGCCCCAGATCAATCGCCGTGCTTACCCGGCAAGCCTCCTGCCCCCGGATCGAATCCAGCCTCCGGCGCCCTTTAATCCCCTTAATCCTCTTCGCCCCGTTAGACCCTTTGGCCCGCCGCTGCCCCCCGGCAACATGCTCATCCAGCACTCTCGCCTCGGCCATCGCAACAAACATCTGCCGCAACTTCGCATTGGGCACCAGCGGATTCTCGTACATCCCCGTCTCGCTCAACCAGCCCTCCATCTTGCCATTTGCAAAAAGAGAGGGTCCCTCCAAAAGGAACCCTCTCCACTTCAACCCGAACGCCGAATCGAACTAAGTCTTCGCCGGATCCGCCGCGTCCACATTCAGCCCCAGCTCATCCATCGCCTTCTGTGCAGCCTTCGCTTTGAACTTACCCTCACGCGCCAGCTTTGACAACGTAGCTCCCACGATTGACTCCGCATTCACCTCAAAGTGGCTCCGCAGATGTTCGCGGTTATCGCTCCGCCCAAAACCATCCGTCCCCAGCGCGATCAGCCGCGAAGGCAGCCAGGGAGAAAGCGAATCCGGCATCGACTTCATGTAGTCGCTAGCTGCAATAATCGGCCCCTTCGCATCGCCCAGTGCCGTCAGTAGATACGGCACCTTCTCCTTCTCCGCCGGATGCAGCCGGTTCCACCTCTCCACCGCCAGAGCATCCCGCCGCAACTCCGTATAGCTGGTCACGCTCCAAACATCGGCATGCACGCCATACTTCGAAGCCAGAATCTCCTGCGCGCGCAGCACCTCGTTCAAAATCGTTCCGCTGCCAAACAACTGCACCGTAGCCTCGCCGGCCGCCGCCTTCAGCTTGTACATCCCGCGCAGAATGCCCTCTTCCACGCCCTCCGGAATCGCCGGCATGGCATAGTCCTCGTTGTACATCGTGATGTAGTAGAAGATGTCCTCGCCGTTCTCATACATCCTGCGAATCCCATCCTGCACCACCACGGCCAGCTCATAGACATATGCCGGGTCGTAACTCAAGCACGTAGGCACCGTGCTGGACAGCACGAAACTATGCCCATCCTGATGCTGCAGTCCTTCGCCAAGCATTGTCGTGCGTCCAGCAGTTCCACCCATCAGGAAGCCCTTGCCGCGCGAATCCGCAAACGCCCAAACCATATCCCCGATGCGCTGAAATCCGAACATCGAGTAGTACATGTAGAAGGGAATCGTCGGCACCTTGTAGTTCACATAGGCCGTGCCCGCCGCCGTAAACGAAGCCATCGACCCTGCCTCGGTAATCCCCTCCTCAAGAATCTGTCCATCCTGCTCCTCGCGATAGCTCAGCAGCATGTCCTTGTCGTGCGGCTCATACTTCTGTCCCTCCGGAGCGTAGATGCCCACCTGCTTGATCGCCGACTCCAACCCAAACGTGCGCCCCTCATCCGGCACAATCGGCACAATCAGCTTTCCGATCGCAGGATCCTTCATCAGGTGCCGCAGAATGCTGACAAAACCCATCGTGGTAGAAACCGCGCGATTGTTCGATCCGCGAAGCCACTCGCCAAAGGTGCTCAAGGCCGGAGCCGTAAACTCCAGCTTCTTCACCTCGCGCTTCGGCATATACCCGCCCAGCTCGCTGCGCCGCTCCTGCATGTACTGCAACTCCGGCGCATCGGCCGCGGGTCGGTAGAACGACCCATCCTTCGCCGCCTGCTCCGGAATCGGAATATCGAACTGCTTCACAAACGCCGCAAGACCCTCATCCGTCAGCTTCTTCTCGTTATGCGTCGCATTGCGAGCCTGCGACGTCCCCATCCCATAACCCTTCACCGTCTTGGCCAGGATCACCGTCGGCCCGCCCTTATGCTCCATCGCCCGCTTGTACGCGTTGTAAATCTTCGCCGGATCATGTCCGCCGCGATGCAGCCGCAACAACTCGTCATCGGTCTTGTCCTTCACCAGCTCCAGCAGCTCCGGGTACTTCCCGAAGAAGTGCTTCCGAAGAAACGCGCCGTCCTTCGCCTTGAATGTCTGGAAGTCGCCATCAACGCACTCCTCCATCCGCCGCAACAGCAGCCCCGTATGGTCGCGCTCAAACAGCGCATCCCAATCCGAGCCCCAGATCACCTTAATAACGTTCCATCCCGCGCCGCGGAAGACACCTTCTAACTCGTCGATAATCCGCTTGTTCCCGCGCACCGGGCCGTCAAGTCTTTGAAGATTGCAATTTACAACAAAGATGAGGTTGTCCAGCTTCTCCCGCGCACCCAGCGAGATCGCACCCAGCGAATCGACTTCGTCCGTCTCGCCGTCGCCAACGAACGCCCACACCTTGCGCTCCGTCGCCGGTATCAGCCCGCGATTCTCCAGGTACCGCATGAACCGCGCCTGATAGATCGCATTCAACGGCCCGATCCCCATCGACACCGTCGGAAAGTTCCAGAAATCCGGCATCAGCCAAGGGTGCGGATACGACGACAGTCCCGGGGTGTCCCGCAGCTCATGGCGAAAGTTCTTCAGCCGGTCTTCATCAAACCGCCCCTCCAGATAAGCCCGCGCATACACCCCTGGCGAAGCATGCCCCTGGAAGTAAATAAAATCTCCTGGCTGATCCTGTCCGTCAGCTCCGGGATATTTCGCCCTGAAGAAATGATTGAACCCAACCTCCAGCAGCGTAGCCAGCGACGAGTACGTCGAGATGTGCCCGCCAATCCCCGGATCTTTCTTGTTCTGCCCATGCACCATTGCCATCGCATTCCAGCGCAGCAGCGACTCCACTCGTTTCTCCAGCTTCCTATCGCCCGGATACGGCACCTCATCGTGCTTCGGAATCGTATTCTGATACGGCGTTGTCAGATCGCTTGGAGTCGGTACCCCCGCCTCACGCGCCCGCCGTCGCAACGCAGTCAGTAGCTCCGCGCCCTGCTCCCAGTCGTGTGCAACGACGTCGTCAAACGCCTCAATCCACTCCGATACCTCAGCTTTGAAGTCCTGCTTGGCCGCTTCATCCAGTTTCGTCGTCATAATCTTCGTCAATACTCCAGTTCCAGAGATCGCTGCAGGATCACCACCGGGCAGCGCCATCGATCGCACTTATAACGATATAAGGCTTACGCGAAAACGTCATCTAGCGCAGAACTGTGTCCACGGGCGAAAGCAAGCGCCGAGCAACGCGAGGCCCCAAGCCGCCAGCATCACCCTGTCCGG
Source organism: Edaphobacter sp. (assembly GCA_025462755.1). Taxonomy (GTDB): domain Bacteria; phylum Acidobacteriota; class Terriglobia; order Terriglobales; family Acidobacteriaceae; genus Edaphobacter. The sequence continues at coordinate 3,046 of JAOAPF010000482.1, read as the reverse complement.
TACACACGCCACGAAGTGGCCGCGCGACGCGTAGTCGGCCCGTCCGGCAGGACACTAGCGTTTCCTAAGTCGAATAAGCCGCATTAATCCGCACATACTCTTCCGTCAAATCGCAGGTAAGAAATCGACACTCCGCCCTACCCAGCCCAAGATCCAGCGTAATCGTGTAATCCCGCGCCATCATCGCAGCATGCGCCGCCGCCTCATCAAACGAAGGCGACCGCAACCCAAGCTCAAACACCGGCTGCTCTCCAATCGCAATATTCACCAGCGCAGGATCAAACGCCACCCCGCTATACCCAGCCGCCGCCAGCAATCTTCCCCAGTTCGGGTCCCCACTAGACCAGGCCGTCTTGCACAACGGCGAATGCGCAATTGACTTCGCCACCTGCTTCGCCTCCGCCTCCGTCCGCGCTCCGGTCACATGCAGCGTTACCACATGCCCTACCCCCTCGCCATCATCGACAATCTGATACGCCAGCGACCCGCAAACCGCCCGCAGCGCCTCCGCAAATGCCTCGCCGCTCCGCGCATTCAGCTTCACCCCGCTCCCCCCACTCGCGAGCAGCAACACCGTATCGTTCGTCGAAGTATCCCCATCGATCGAGATAGAATTAAAACTCCTCTCCACCGCCGGCCCCAGCAAGTCGCCCAACTCCTCGCTCCCCGCCACCACATCGGTAAACAGATACACCAGCATCGTGGCATGCGGAGGCCCAAGCTGCGGATGAATCATACCCGCACCCTTGGCCGCGCCCCATATCCGCACCACCTGAAGCTTCTCCCCCAGCACTCCTTCAATATCCACCGCCGCCTGAGCTACCTTCATCTTCGTATCGGTCGTCATGATCGCCCGCGCAAACATCTCCGCATGCGCCGGCGTATCTCCAAGCCCAGCCTTCAGCTCAGGCAGTGCAGCAATCACCTTGTCACTGGGAAATGGCACGCCGATAATCCCGGTCGAGGAAGGGAACACCTCATCAAAGATGCAGCCAAAGCTCTGCGCCGCCGCCGCACACGTCTTCACACACGCATCGATCCCCGGCTGCCCGGTCGCGCAGTTCGCATTCCCCGCATTCACCAGCACCGCAGCCACGCGCCCGCCTGTAGCCGTCAGGTGCCTCCGCCCTACCGTCACCGGCGCCGCGACAACCTGGTTCTTCGTAAACATCGCCGCGCCTTTCGTGCCCTTGGCCGCAACAGCAGCCGCCAGATCCAGCTTGCCGCTAGCTTTGATCCCCGCCTTCACCGCGCCCCAGACAAACCCCTTCGGCAACCCCACGATCTTCGCTGTCTCATCAATCTGCATAACCTTTACTTTACAAGCTACAACTCCTAAAAACGTTTACCCTAGCCTTTACCGGAGAACCCCATGCTGCTCAAAGAACTTCGCACCCAGGTCCTCGAAGCCAACCTCGAACTCGTCAAGCGCGGCCTCGTCCTCTACACCTTCGGTAACGCCAGCGGCATCGACCGCGACCAGGGCCTCATCGTCATCAAGCCCTCCGGCGTCGACTACGACGAACTCGTCCCCGAATTCATGGTCGTCACCGATCTCCACGGCAAGATCATCGACGGCAAGCTCAAACCTTCGTCCGACCTCGACACCCACACCCTCCTCTACCGCGAGTTCCCCTCCATCGGCGCCGTCGTCCACACTCACTCCGAGTTCGCCACCAGCTTCGCCCAGGCCGGCCTCGCCATCCCCGCCCTCGGCACCACCCACGCCGACTACTTCTACGGAGCAGTCCCATGTACTCCGCCCCTGAAAGATGAGGCCATCGCCGGCCGCTACGTCCACGAGACCGGCCTGGCCATCGTCAATCACTTCCATCAACACAAAATCGACCCTCTCGCCGTCCCCGCCTGCCTCGTCCACGGCCACGCCCCCTTCTGCTGGGGCCCCACCCCTCACGACGCCGCCCACAACGCCGTAGTCCTCGAAGCTGTAGCCAAAATGGCCTACAACACTCTGACCCTCAGCGCAGAATGCCCCGGCGTCTCCCAATCGCTCCTCGACCGCCACTACTTCCGAAAACACGGAGCCAAAGCCACCTACGGCCAATAGGTGATGTAGTATTTCGCTCAGATGAAAACGGCCAATCTCCTGACCACTCTGTCCCTGTTCTTGCTCTCTGGGTTTACACACGCTCAGAATTCTGCTCCGACAAAAGAAGATCTCGCAAAATATGTCCAGCACATGATGGACATTCAGGTCGCATTTGAACAGCCGCCGACCGCAGGCATTTCGATCGAAGCGCGAGAGATTTCCCGCACCGGAAAATCAGGTGACGATCTAGTCGTTCAGTACCACATCTTTGTAAAGGGTGTCCCGGAGAACACACTATTCAAAGAAATTGTATGGCCAGTCACCGCGGAAAAGCCTGATTCCCCACTGGGCGGAATCTCTGTTGGAAAGGACGGCATCCTGATGTGTGCGGGAACACAACCCTATCAGTGTGGCTCGAGCGAAAAGCCAAATGACCCCATCGAATTCATTATTCAACCGAGGAGGGGAGAGCCATCAAGGATCGCTTTTATCGCACCTAATATCGAGCTGAAGACAATGCTGGTGCCCGACCCCATCGAATCAAAAGACAAGAGCTGTACTCTGCATGCGGTGCGGCTCACATCAAAATTCGAATTGGCCTATATCTCTGGCTCGGGATATACGCCGAACAGCGATGTGCATTACCGGGCCGTTTCAGAGACGACAAACGACCTCATCATTCGGTCGGACGACAAAGGGACGATTCGTTTCAGCCTGATTCCTCATACGGGGCAAAAACAAAGCGGGACGGTGCAGGTCAAGATAACCGACTTCGGCTGTTCTCCAGGTCTTTCCTACGAATGGGGCAAAATCTGAGTGATACCTAGAACTCCACCTTCAAAGTCCGCCCTTCCGCCCAACTCTCCCGAGCCATCTCCAGCAGCCTCACCGTCCGATACCCATCCTCCGGCGTAACAGCCAGCTTCGCCACTCCATTGATCGCATCCCGAACATTCGCATAGTACCCCCGATAATCCCCCAACTCCGTCTTCACCT
>JAOAPF010000448.1 GCA_025462755.1 Edaphobacter sp. | reverse complement strand
GGTGTGATGCCGGAGTTGAGTGAGATTGAGATCATTCGGCACTTCACGCGGCTCTCGACTTGGAACTATGCGATTGATCTGGGCATGTATCCGCTGGGTAGCTGCACGATGAAGTACAACCCGCGGGTGAATGAGGCGGTGGCGCGGTTGGAGGGGATCGCCGAGGCGCATCCTTATCAGCCGGAGTCGCTGTCGCAGGGCTGCCTGCAGATTATGAAGACGCTGTCGGATGCGCTGATTGAGATTACCGGCATGGATGCTATTACGCTGCAGCCGGCGGCGGGGGCGCATGGGGAGTTTACCGGGATTCTGCTGGTTCGGGCTTATCACGAGTCGAAGGGCAATCCGCGGAAGAAGATTTTGATTCCGGATTCGGCGCACGGGACGAATCCTGCTACGGCGGCGGTGTGCGGGTATGAGGTTGCCAACCTGAAATCGAATGCCGAGGGAATGGTGGATATCGCAGAGCTGGAGCGGATGGTCGATGAAGACACCGCTGCGCTGATGCTGACGAATCCTTCGACTATTGGCGTGTTTGAGAGCGAGATTCATAAGATCGCGGATATTCTGCATGCGAAGGGTGCTCTGTTGTATATGGACGGCGCGAACATGAATGCGCTGGTGGGTAAGACGAGGCCGGGTGACTTCGGTGTCGATGTGATGCATTTGAATCTGCATAAGACGTTTTCTACGCCGCATGGTGGCGGTGGGCCGGGGTCGGGTCCGGTGGCTTGCAAGAAGATTCTGGAGCCTTTTCTGCCTACGCCGGTTGTGGTCACGCGGGCGGATGGGTCGCTTGGGTTGGAGTTCAACCGGCCGCAGACGGTGGGTCGGGTGCGGATGTTCTATGGGAACTTCGGGATGTTCGTGCGCGCGCTGGCGTACATTCTCGCGAATGGGCCGGATGGGTTGCGGCAGACGACTGAAGATGCTGTGCTGAATGCGAACTACATTCGGGCGAAGTTGGAGGGTACGTTTGAACTGCCGTATAAGACGCAATCGCTGCATGAGGTTGTGTTCTCGGACAAGCTGCAGGCGAAGAATGGCGTGAAGACGGGCGATATGGGCAAGCGGCTGATTGACTATGGATTCCACGCTTACACCGTTTCGTTTCCGCTGGTGGTGCAGGGCGCGATGATGATCGAGCCTACCGAGAGTGAATCGCGGGAGGAGTTGGATTTGCTGATCGATGCGTTGAAGCAGATTGCGCGAGAGGCGGAGGAGAATCCGGAGCTGGTGCAGACGGCTCCGCATACGACGCGAGTGCAGCGGCTGGATGAGACGACGGCGGCGCGGAAGCCTATTCTGCGATGGAAGGCTCCGGTTGCTTCGACTCCGCTAGTTGCCGATTCTGCGGCGAAGGAGTGGTAGATCCCGCGGTGATGGATGCCGAGGCTTTGAATCAACTATCCAAGGCTGTTCTGGATGGGGCTTTCGCGGTGCATAGCGAACTTGGTCCGGGGCTGCTGGAGAGCACGTAAAGGCATGCCTCGCTTATGAGCTTTCGAAGCGTGGCGTTCATGCTTTGGCTGAAGTGCCGGTGCCGGTTGTGTATGACGGTAGGAAGCTGGCGGATGTAGGGTATCGGGTTGATCTGCTGGTTGAGAACGAATTGATTCTTGAGGTGAAGTCGGTGGATGCGGTGGCGCCGGTTCATACGGCGCAGCTGCTTAGTTATCTTCGGTTGTCGAAGAGGCGGCTTGGGCTTTGTTGAACTTCAATGTGGTTCACCTGCGGGATGGGATTTATCGGCGGGTGAATAGGCTTTGAAAGACGAACGCAGAGGACGGTAGGGTTTCGCTAAGGGCGCAAAGGGTTCCATGGCGGTCTTTCGCGTTAACTTTGTGGCCTTTGCGTTCGTTCTTTGCTGGGCGCTGGATGTCGTTTTTTTGGGAACCACGAGCGCGCGGAACCGGAAGGTCCCGGCGCTCAAATCTACAGGGGGGCGCTGGCTAACATAACCGGAGCGAAGGAGCTGGTGGCTTCGGTAACGGAGAAGCGCGGCTGGAAAAGGAAGCCGCAGAGTAAAGCTGCTGTGGCTTCCTTCTCGGGCCTATTATTGCGCGTTGCTACTGGGCTTTGACGGTTACGTATTGGTCCGTCGTGCCCCATTTGACGTGGAGTTCGGTAGTGTTTCCCTTTGTGTTTTCGAAAGAGATGGTCATGTTTTCCTGCGGGGCGGGCAAGGTTTTGCCGGTCATGGGGGTGCGGCCGAGATCATCGCCTTCGGGGTAGGGGATGCCCCATTCGCCGGTCTTCTTGCTCACGATTAAGATCCACTGATTCTTGTTGGGCAGGGTGAAGACGGTGTAGGTGCCGGCGGGGACGTCGAGGGTGCCGATTTTGAGATTGCCGGCGGTGATGAGGGTGGTGGCGGGGTTGGCTCCGGTGCGCCAGACTTCGCCGTCGGGAACGATGTCGGAGCCGATGGTGCGGCCCTTGAGGCGGGGAGAGTTGTAGTTGACCGTGACTGCCTTGCCGTTGAGGGTGGCGTTAGCAGTGGCTGGCGGACTGGCCGGGGTCTGGGCGATAGTTGCGGTGGCGAGGAGCATGGAACAAGCGGCGGTTGCCAGGGAGCGAAGGAACATTGGTGAGTCTCTCTTTCTCGGTGGGGTGAGCGTGCAGGATTTGCAGAACGCTTAGGATGACAGACATAGGGCCCGTCAATGATGCTGAACTGGAACGGCGTGGGCTGTCAACCTGTGGCGATCAATGCTAGGCTAGAGATGCGCGCCCGTAGCTCAGCTGGATAGAGCGGCAGCCTCCGAAGCTGTAGGTCAGAAGTTCGAATCTTCTCGGGCGCACCATCCATTCTTAGAATGAGAAGCAAAGTTTCCGCTCTCGCACAAGCGAAGGGCGTGAGTATAGCTCTGTTCTCAAATGCGAACCCGTTGCGGATTTGCGCACCCCGCGTATTTCTTGGACGCAGTCTGTTATCGTCGTGAACGGATTGCTTCCTGGCACAGCGTTTCGTGTAGGCTGGCATTTCTACTCCTACATTTCTTCCTGTGACATGGTGATCTGCAGGAAAAAGAATGTGGAGATAATTTGGGCTGTGCTGGAGAGTGAAAGAATGCAGATGAAAAGTAAGGCGCGTGTGCCTGTTGAGATTGCGCTGTTTGCCGGAACCTTCGCCTTGATAACTCCCGCAGTGACAGCAACTGCGCAAGTGGCGCCTAATGCCCAGTTCAGGCTTGCGCTTATGCCTCTTCCCAGCTCGATCACTCAGGGCGAGGGTGCACTCACAGTCACTCCTGCAGGGGGAGGAGGGTCGACATTCACCTATCGTTACGACCTGACGCACGACGCGCGACTGGAGGCCGCTGTGAAACGCGCGCTGCTGCGACTGGGCCGGACTTGTGGCGGAGATGTGCTGCGATCCACGATAGATCATCCCGCTCCGGCGAATTCGTCGCTCACCATCAATGTAGCCAAGGCGAGTGAACCGTTGCAGACGGTCAACGAGGACGAGAGCTATCAGTTGAGCGTTACTCCGCAGGGAGCCCGGCTGACGGCGGCGACTGATGCGGGTGCTATGCATGGACTCGAGACGGTCCTGCAACTGGCTACGAATGAGCACGGCGCCTGCGTGTTGCCTGTGGTGACGATCAGCGATACGCCTCGTTTTCGCTGGCGCGGCTTCATGCTGGACGTGGTCCGTCACTTCGAGCCGGTGCCGGTGATTGAACGCACGCTGGACGGCATGGCCGCGGCGAAGCTCAATGTGTTTCACTGGCATCTCAGCGACGATCAGGGGTTTCGGGCGGAGAGCAAGAAGTTTCCCAAGCTGACCGGAGTTGCTTCGGATGGTCAGTTCTATACGCAGGATGAGATGCGCGCGGTCGTTGCATATGCGGGGGCGCGCGGCATTCGCGTGGTGCCGGAGTTTGATATGCCGGGGCACGGGACCAGTTGGATTCTTGCCTATCCTGAGTTGAGCCCTGACGCGCAGATCACGCAGTTGCCGGTTGTTTACGGTACGCCGACTGCGGTCCTGGACCCCACCCGAGAGAGCACCTACAAGTTCATCAACACACTGGTGGAGGAGATGGGCAGGATTTTTCCTGACGAATACTTTCACATTGGCGGCGACGAGGTGCAGGGCAAAGCGTGGCTTGCGAATCCGAAGGTCGCTGAATTCATGAAGAAGAAGGGATACACCACGCCGGCGCAGTTGCAGGCCTACTTCAACCAGCGTTTGGAAGTGATTCTGAAGAAGCATGACAAGAAGATGATTGGGTGGGATGAGATCCTCGACCCGGCTTTGCCGAAGACTATCGTGATTCAGAGTTGGCGCGGAGAGGCATCGCTGGCGGAGGGCGCGCGGCAGAGCTATCAGGGCATCTTGTCGGCGCCCTACTATCTAGACGGGCAGAAGAGCTCGGCGCAGATGTTTCTTGCTGATCCGGTTCCTTCGGACACCACGTTGACTGCGGACCAACAGAAACTGATTCTTGGGGGCGAGGTGTGTATGTGGGCCGAGCAGCTGAATCCGGAGACCGTGGACTCGCGCGTGTGGCCGCGCACGATGGCTGTGGCGGAGCGGTTCTGGTCGCCGCAAAGCGATCGGGATGTCTCCGATATGTACCGGCGGTTGCGCATCAATTCGCTGAAGCTTGAGGATGTGGGGCTGCGGCATATCAGCGGCCCCGAGGTTCTGCGACGTAATCTGGTTCTGGAGCGCAATCCTGAGGCGCTTGATGTTCTGGCCTCGGTGCTTGAGCCGGTGAGCTTCCATGAACGGTACCAGGGGCAGCACACGAACGGCCTGACGACTCTGGATCGGCTGGTGGATGCTCTTGTGGCCGATCCTCCCTCGCGGCAGGAGATCGCGGGGGATGTGGATGCACTGGCAGGGGGTGTCATCGTGCCGCCGCCGGCGGATGCGAAGTTGAGCGTGGACCTGAGTGGCGATGTGCCATCGGGTGTGACGCCACCTCCTGAAGTGGCGCTGCGCCGGCTGCGTCAGCGATTCCTCTCGTGGCAGGCAGTCGAGCCGCGGCTCCTTGAGGACGTGCAGAAGACCCCGCGACTGAGCGACGCAGTCACGCGCGTCGAGCAACTGGGCGAATTGGCCCAGGTGGGGCTGTCCGCGCTCACCTATCTCCAAACCCACACTGCGCCTCCGGCCGGATGGGAGGCACAGCAGATGAGCATTCTTGATAGGGCTGAACAGCCCTCAGTGCTGGTGCGGTTTACGTTTCTTCATTCCATGCGCAAGCTGGTGTTAGCGGCTGCGCAGACCGGAACCGCAGCTTCGCGGCTGTGAGTAGAGGGCCAACCGCGAAGTGGATCAGGGGCTTTGAGGTCTCGGCTGTTTCTTTCTTTCGAGGATTGAGTTGAACTGCGCGCGGGACATCCTCAACTTGTCCGGATGCTCGTCGATCCACTTGGCGAGCGCATCATACTTGGCGGGAGTCCAACCTCCTTCGAATTCGGCGCCGTTCTTCCCCAGGCGATTGAGCTCAAAGTTGAAGGCATCTTCGAGATTAGTGAACTCTGCGGACTCGATCGCGGATTCTGCCAGGATCGCTGGGATAAAGATGACTCCGTCGGTTTTGGCGAGGACGAGGTCGCCGGGAAGGACGGTGGCGCGACCGATGCGAATGGGAGCGTTGATCGAGGTGAGCGTCATCTGGGCCCAGGCCGAGGGATCATAGCCGCGATAGAAGCCGTTGAAGTTGGGGATCTCGCGGTTCTCCTCGGCGTCGCGGATTCCGGCGTCGAAGACAAAGCCGGTGTGGGTATGGGCCGCGATGCCGTTGCCGAGGTTCGAGCCGATCAGGGTGCCTTCGACGATCTTGCCGAAGCCGTCGGCCACGTAGACATCGCCGATTTGAAGCTCGTTGATGGGCCAGCTGTTGTTCCCGCTGACGCGGCCTTCTGCTTTGCCCTCGGCGGTGATCGCCTTGATCATGTCGGGGCGCAACGGCATGTACTGCGCGGTAAGAGCGCGGCCGGCGAAGGGCTTGTCGGGATGGAGAGCCTGGAAGCCGCCGTCAAACTGGCTTTTGTAGCCGAGCCTGCCGAGATACTCCCAGATGTCCTCGATGGAAACGTCGAGGGCCCGCTTGAGGAGGTCGTCGGGAATCTTAGGACGGCCGTCAGGAAAGCGTTCGCCCTTCCAATCGGACGTATAGAACAACATCTGTTCCTTCGTCAGCTTTACCTGCGACGAAGCGGGAAGAGCGGAGGCAAATGCGCAGGCCAGGACGGTCGCGCCGATCAGTTTTCGCATAGGTGGTTGTCTCCAGAAGCAGGTTAGCTGAACAGTTGATCGTCGAAGGATTGCCTGGTGTCCCACATGGGGGTCGGTTCGAAGTATCCCACACCGGGTGCGAGGTGCTGTCTCATTACATCGTCGTTGAGTGTGACGCCGAGACCGGGGGTGTCGGGAACTGCAATGTAGCCTCGGTTGATGATCGGTTTATCGATCTCATTGACGAGGTCCTGCCACCACGGCACATCGAGCGAGTGGTTTTCAAGTGCAAGGAAGTTTCGTGTGGACGCCGCGCAATGCACGTTAGCCATGCAGGCGACGGGTGTACCGGCAAAGTGCATCGCCATGGGCACACCATACTTAAACGCCATATCGCCGATCTTGTGTGTGCGCAGAATGCCGCCGGAGGTCGACAGGTCCGGGTGAATCTTGTCTACGGCATGCGTGCTGCAGAGCTTTTCAAAGTCGGCGAGCTCGTAGATGTCTTCACCGGTGAGGGTGGGGGTGGGGCTTGCGTCCGTGATTTCCTTCAGCAGGTCGGTGTACCACCAGGGGATGACATCCTCCATCCACTCGAGGTTGTACTTTTCGTAGGCTCGACCGAGACGGATGATGGATTTTACACCGACGTGGCCGAGATGATCGGTCGAGAGCGGGGTGTCATACCCGATGGCCTCGCGGATAGCTGCAATGTATTCGCAGTAGACAGCGATACCCTTGTCGGTCAGCTCGTTTCCGGTGAACGGGTGCGGCAGGCGCTTGTCGTACTCGA
>JAOAPF010000481.1 GCA_025462755.1 Edaphobacter sp. | reverse complement strand
AGCATCATCAAAAGCGCGGGACGAACATTGCCGACGGTCTCTTCGCGCATGGAGTTGACGGTCGCGCCCAAGCCTTTGTCGTCTTCGGGGTAGGCCTCTTCGAGGCGTTGCGAGATGGTGTTCATCTCAGCCTGGGCTTGCTCGAGAGTGACGCCGGGTTTGAGGCGGGCGATGGAGAGGAAATGATGTTCGCCTCGGACGGCGGCCTCTTTGGGGGTGAGGGCGAGGGGAACCCATACCTGGGCGAAGGTGGGCTTGACCATCTTTGGCCCCATTACGCCGATGATGGTGTGCGGCTCTCCGTCGAGGTTGATGGACTTGCCGACGGCGTTGGGATCCGAGGCGTAGTGGGCCTGCCAGAATTTGTAGCTGAGAATGACTTCGTGGTTTCGGCCGGGGTTGTTTTCTTCGGGCAGGAAGACGCGTCCGTGAAGCGGCTGAATGCCGAGGGCGGAGAAGAACTCCGGGCTTACGGTGCCTGCGCGGATTGCTTCGGGCTTTCCGGCTCCGGTGATGTCATACCCCGTGCCTGAGTAGAGGGCCATCTGGTCGAAGACGTGGTTTTGCTTCTGCCAGTCGAGGAAGTTCGCAGCGGAGACGGCGAAGCGCGTCATTCCGGGGAAGCTTTTTTGTGGAGGCGTGTGCCAGACCTGTACGAGGCGGTCGGCGTCGCGGAAGGGGAGCGGTTCGAGCAGAACAGCGTGGACGACGCTGAAGATGGCGGTGTTTGCTCCGATGCCTAGGGCCATGATCAAGATCGCGACGAGCGCGAAGCCTGGGCTTTTTCGTAAGAGCCTGAGTGCAAATTTTAAGTTCTGGATGATTGCTGGCATATTCGCCTCTCCGCCTGGAGAGGAGCAATTTCCTTTCCACTAATTTGAGGCCGGAAGGCGCTTGATATCAATGCGTGTTGGGAAGTTTGGGGGCGGGCGGTGTCCACTCGTGCGAATGGATGTCCGGTAGTGGACAGCTTAGACGTACTTCAGCGCATCAATCCAGATTTGGAATAGAGTGCGTTCAGGCCCAAAGCGCTGCGCTCCGTCGGCAAAGCAAAGGCGAAGACAAAGACAAATGCCAATGCAAATGCAAGAGCAAGGGCCAAGGCAAACGCAAAGGCAACGCAAAGGCGGCCAACGTGAATGCGGGTGTTGTTCGCTGCGCTCAGAATAATAAGGGAGATGTGGTGGCATAGCGAGTGCTGAAGACGTTGCGCTCTGCGCTCCCTCCGAAAAGGCGAGAAACGTGGATTTGGTTAGAAGCTCTGGGCTCAGCTCTCCTGGGCTTTGATGATGCTGATCTCGCCGTTGCGCTCGATGACGGCGTACTTGATCTGATCCTGGCGCTGGAGTCCCTGACCGCGGGCGGCGGCCATGACGTCCTCCTCCTGGATGCCGTGATGTCGCATACGGTTCCGATTCCATTCGCCGTTTTCGAAGACGAGCACAGGGGTGCCGTCGACGATGCGTCCGAAGGTGGGGAAGCGTTGTTTGAGCTTGGTAACGAGCACGTGCATCATGGCGATGGCGGCGACGTCGCAGAAGGCGTTGGTGATGGAACGGTCGTCTGCGACAACGGCCTGGATGCTGATTCCGCCTATGAAGAAGATGAGAACGAACTCAAAGGGCGTCATCTGGGCTCCGGGGCGTCGGGCGATGGCGCGTACGGTGAGGACGAGGAACCAGTAGGCGAGGATTGCGCGGAGGACGCTGGCCATAGAACACCTCACGGAAGAACGATGGAGTTGAAGAACAGCTTGTGGTCCGGGTCGGTGCGGACCTCCTGTCGGAAGAGTCCGGCCTGGGAGGGCTCGAGGGCGAAGGAGACGATGAGGGGGCGCGAGGGGTCTTCGGGGGGGAAGAGGTAGGAGATGCCATCGTCATCGGGCATGGACTTCTCGGGTTGGGGGATGATGCGCTGGGCTCCCATGCCGTGGACGGTGACACGGCTGAGGTGGAGATAAGCCTTGCCGTCGCGGAACACCTGGGGGTGGACGCGGACCTGGAGAATGGCGGGGGATTTGTAGTGGGCGATGCGCTCGTAGCGAATCTCAAGGGCATCATCGGAGGTTGAGAGTTCTTTGTGGCCGAGCGGGCCATGGCCGAGGAGGCCGGTCAGGGCAAGGATGAGCACGGCAACGAGAAAGATCCAGACGCCGATCTCGATGCGCCACCAGGTGCTCTCGAAGTCGCGGTCGTCGCCGAGGGCGAGTTCGTTGTTGATGAGTCCGTTGGAGTTCTGTGCGGGTTTGGATTCCTGGGTCTGGGTGGGCATGGAATTACCCTTCGGCTGAGAGTGGCTTGCTGATCTTTTCAAGAGACTGGCGTTCGGCGGCGACACCGAGGGAGAGCTCGGTGAGCGCGGCAAGAACCATGAGTGCGGCTGCACCGAGGTATCCCCAGAGGAGATTGGTGCGGGAGCCGGTCTGTATGAGTGCTCCGAAAAGAGACGGGGCGGCGACTCCGCCGATGAGGGTGCCGATGGCGTAGAAGATGCTGATAGCCATGGCGCGGACCTCGAGGGGAAAGATCTCGCTGACGGTGAGGTAGGCGGCGGAGGCGGCGGAGGAGGCGATGAAGAAGATGGCGGTCCAGCAGATGGTCTGCGTGACGGCGGTGAGGACGTTGTGGGCGAAGAGGAAGCCGGTGATGGCGAGCAGGATTCCGGAGAGCGCGTATGTTAAGGCGATCATCTTCTTGCGGCCAACGGAGTCGAAGAGGTGTCCGATGAGGACGGGGCCGAGAACGTTTCCGAGGGCGAAGGGAAAGATGTAGTAGCCGGCCATGGTGGGCGGGATGTTATAGAAGCGCTCGAGGACAAGGGCGTAGGTGAAGAAGATGGCGTTGTAGAAGAAGGCCTGAGCGACCATGAGGGTGAGGGCGAGGAGGGAGCGGGGGCGGTTCTCTCCCATCATCGCTCCCCAGATCTCCTTGAGCGAGGTGTGGTGGCGGGTGTGGATGTCGACGGCGTCCTCGCCGGGGCTGGGGAGATCTTTTCGGGTCTGCGAAGCGATTTTTTTCTCGACGTCGCCGACGATCTTTTCGGCTTCGTCGTTGTGGCCGTGGATGACGAGCCAGCGGGGGCTCTCGGGAACGAAGCGGCGGAGGAAGAGGATGCCGATGCCGAGGATGACGCCGATTCCGAAGGCGAAGCGCCAGGCGATGTTCTGGTTGACGATGTTGTGGTTGAGGAGGATGACGGTGACGCCGGCTCCGAAGGCGGCACCAAGCCAGTAGGTGGAGTTGATGACGAGGTCGATGCGTCCTCGGAGGCGTGCGGGGATGAGCTCGTCGATGGCGGAGTTGATGGCGGCGTACTCGCCGCCGATGCCGAGGCCGGTGACGAAGCGGAACGCAGAGTAGCTGAAGAAGTTCCAGGAAAGCGCGGTGGCGGCGGTGGCGAGCAGGTAAACGAGCAGCGTGATGGTAAAGAGTTTCTTGCGGCCCAGGCGGTCGGTGGCCCAGCCGAAGCCGAGGGCTCCGATGACGGCTCCGCTGAGATAGAAGGTGGCGGACTGGCCGACCTGGGAGTCGCTCATGTGCAGGGCCTGCTTGAGGACGCCGCCGAGGGTTCCGGCGAGGGTGACCTCAAGACCGTCGAGGATCCAGGTGATTCCGAGGCCGGTGACGATGAGCCAGTGCCACCGGGACCAGGGGAGGCGATCGAGTCGGGCCGGGATGCAGCTATGGATGACTTCGCCGTCCATGGCTGGGTGAGATGCAGAAGACAGCCGGCGCGGGCCGCGATGCGACGGTGGAAATTTTCATCTAACGAACAATGCCGGGTGTGAACATGCCGGGCCGTGTCCGCGAGTGGACGGGATCAGAGCGTGCGCTTCGGGTCGTCGGCGAAGTAGAGGCATTCGACCGCAAGGCAGAAGATGTGCTCGAGGGCGAGGTGGGACTCCTGGATGTTCATGGTGACGGCGGAGGGGATGATGATGTTGTGATCGCAGAGGTCGCGCATCTTGCCGCCGCCCGAGCCGGTGAAGCCGATGGTGGTGAGGCCGGATTTGCGGGCTTGTTCGAGGGCGCGGAGGATGTTGGGGGAGTTGCCGGAGGTGGAGATGCCGAGGAAGATGTCGCCGGGTTGGCCGAGGGCTTCGATCTGGCGGGCGAAGATCTGGTCGAAGCCGAAGTCGTTGGCGCAGGCGGTGAGGATGGAGGAGTCGGTGGTGAGGGCGATGGCGCGGAGGGCGGGGCGGTTGTCGGTGAGGCGGACGACGAACTCGGCGACGAGGTGCTGGGCGTCGGCGGCGGAGCCTCCGTTGCCGGCGACGAGGAGCTTGTGGCCGGACTGCATGGCGCGGGCGGTGAGTTCGGCGATGAGGACCAGGGTGTCGGAGATTGTTTGGTCGGCGAGGACGGCTTGCATGGTGGCGATCGATTGAGCGAGCTGCTTCTGGACTAGGTGCTTCATGTTTCTCCGTGTGGCCTGATGTGCTGATGCAAGGGTACGGGATAGGGGAGCGGATGTCGAAGGCCTGAACTTGTGCGGAGGATGAGACGAGGTGTTCGTGGTTGTACGATTATTTGCGTTGGAGATGATTGGTGAAATCGTGAGAGATGGAGGATGCGTGAGGAAGATTTTTTTTGGTTTTGCGATGTCGGTGTTGGTGTGTGGGGTTGGGCCTGGGCAGGTCATGACTCCTGCTGCTGTGCCGCCGCCGTCTACTGTGTCGGCGGTCTCACAGGGTGGGGCGGGGAAGACGATGCTGTTGTGGCCGGCGGGGGCGCCGGGAGCTCTGGGAGATGAGGATGTCGATAAGCCGACGCTGACCGTTTTTCTGCCGGTGGCGGCGAACACTACGAAGACGGGTGTGGTGGTGGCTCCGGGGGGCGGGTATACGCATCTGGCGGTGGAGAAGGAGGGGTACGCGTTTGCGCGGTGGCTGAATGAGCGCGGGGTGGCGGCGTTTGTGCTGCAGTATCGGTTGGGGCCGAAGTATCACCATCCGGTGGAGCTGGAGGATGCG
>JAOAPF010000403.1 GCA_025462755.1 Edaphobacter sp. | reverse complement strand
ACTGCGGTACGGGGCGGTGAGGATTTTGCTGCGGTGTCTTCGGCGTTCAAGCGGATGAAGAACATTCTTTCGCAGGCGAAGGACAAGGGGTTTGCTGCGGGTTCGAGCGTTGACGCTGCGTTGCTTATTGATCCGGCGGAGAGGGCGCTGGCGGAGCGTTCGTCGGAGTTGGCCGAGAAGGTGAAAGGCCTGCGCGCGGAGAAGAGGTATGCGGCGGCGCTGGAGCAGATCGCTACACTGAGACCGCAGGTGGATGCGTTCTTCGATGCGGTGATGGTGATGGCTCCGGATGCGGAGGTGCGGGCGAACCGGTTGGCGCTGCTCGAGAAGGTGCTCGGGGATTTCTCCGGCATTGCGGACTTCTCGGAGATCGTGGTGGCGGGGTAGGAGCTATACCAGAGGGGCAAGAACAAAAGCAGGACGTACGAGCTCTCATAGGGCGATGAACGCGCGATTATGGCCTGTGTCGTGAGAACCCGGGGCTAAAGCCCCACATCGGGGCTGTGGTTTTCCGTAGGGCTAAAGCCCTGCGCTTAATCCCAAAAGCAGCAACCTTAGTGGCTGATGACCATTGCGCCGACCACGAAGGCGACCACCGCGAAGAGTGATGCCAACGGGACTACTACACCTTCATAGAGTGCATTCGAGCGGCCGGTGGGAGCGCCGTCTTCGGCGCGGAAGTTTGATTGGTACATTGAAGCCTGGTCGTTCTGTTGGGTGTATTCCATCTTCTTTTCTTTTCCTGGGTGACTCTCGCCATGAGATGCGCGAGAGAGATATGGCAGAGCTCGCTTACTTTTTTGTATGGGTCGACTGATCTGCTGCGAGTTGCGATGCTAGCTCTTGGCGGCAATCATCATCCACGATGAAAATAGCCGGCCGCAAGCATTACGTGCCGAATGGTATCCGGGATGATAACTGCCGGGGAATGCAACTTTCGGGTGACCTCTTCGATCCCTGCCGTCAGAGCTGTAGTTGCACAAGGTCGGCGTGATGGCGGGGATGAAAGAAGCTACTCCAAGGCCTGTCGCGCGGCGACGGGAGTTCGCCGATGGCCATGGCGATTTCGTCGCAGGCGTTGCGCCGGGCACAGTGTACACAGTCCTTCAGCACTTTGTCGCGGAAGGTTTGATGGTCGGCGATGCGGAAGTGGAAGTGTTCAAAGAAGGCGGGGATGCGGGTGAAGAGGCAGACGCACTTGATGCCGCTGGCTTCGGCTTGATCGAGGAGGGTATGAACGAGCAGGCTACCGGCTCCGTGTCGCTTGGTGTCGGGATGGACGACGATGGAGCGGATCTCGGCCAGGTGTGGGCCGTAGACGTGGAGAGCGGCGCATCCGATGAACTGGCGGGAACTGGTCTCGACGATGGTGAAGGTGTGGATGTTCGCGCAGATTTCGAGGTAGGAGCGGCGGAGGAGTGTGCCGTCGCAGGTGAAGCTGTCGATCAGATGATAGATGGATCGGGCATCCTGCAATTGCGCGTTACGCGTTCGCAGGGGTGTTGCTGTGAGCTCGTTTTCCGTTGGGAGGAAGGGGATTGCGAGTGAGGGCGAGAACGAGGGGGCCGGAGGTTCTTGTACGAGGGACAATGCCATATGCCGCTGCACTTTTTTCTTTCCTGGCTGCCATGGTCTGGAGCCGGAGGGTTTCGGTTGAGGTTGAGATTCGGAAGGGAGCGGAAGGCTAGCAGCCGTAGTGGCGGCCTTCGCTGGAGGGCTCCCAGGAGATCGGAGCAAAAGTACGCTGGAAGAAGGTGTTGTCGACGATGTAGCGCTCGTGATTTTCTCCTTCGATGATCCAGTCGCCGGGATAGGCTTTGCGCTGTCCGGAGTCGGTGAGGATGAGGGTGGGGTGGAGGCATTGCGTGGCATTGACGAGAAGTGGCCTGCGGGTACGAAACGTGTGCATGAAACTCTCTCCTGGCGGCCTTACTCCGCCAAGTACATTTCAGCATCTCATTCGTAAGAAAGGCATAAGAGTTTTCGTTGATTTTCATAAATGGTTTATTAAGTCTTTGGTTTGCCTCGCCTTGCTGGTTTGCTGTTGCAGGCTGAAGCCTATTCGATGGCGGCGCGTCTTAAGTTTGAGTGGCTTTTTCTGGAGCGCATGGGGTTCTGATAAGTGGAATTGACCTATCCCAATTCGCATAGGATGCCGGAGTTGGATGCGCTGCGCGGACTCTTTCTTGTGTGGATGACGTTCACGCATATGCCGACCCGATTCAGCGATTTTGTGAATCAGCCGTTTGGGTTTGTGTCGTCGGCTGAGGGCTTTGTCTTTATGTCGGCGCTGCTGGTGAGCCGGGTTTATCTGCGTGATGCACAGCAGAATGAGACCGGGCTTCGCGGGAAGCTGTGGCGGCGGACGTGGAAGATCTACGGCTACCATCTGCTGATGCTGGCGTTTGCGTTTACAGTGGCTGCGGCGTTTGCGGCGAGGACGCACCGGCCGGCGTTGTCCAACCTGCTCGACTTTTACCTGGCGCATCCGGTGGATGCGATCATCGGATCGGCATTGCTGATCTACTGTCCGCCGTTGCTGGATATTCTGCCGATGTATGTGATCTTTCTTTTCTTCACGCCGGTGGCGCTGTCGATCTCGATCCGATATGGGTGGAAGTGGATTCTGGCGGGGAGCGGATTTCTTTGGCTTGCGGCTCAGTTTGGGCTTAGGGAGTTTCTGCATAACATCGTGGTGCATTTGACGCATCTGCCGATTCCGCTGCAGGAGACGGGGGCGTTCAACTTATTCGCGTGGCAGGGGGTTTGGATCATCGGGCTATGGCTAGGAGCTAAGTCGATGGAGAGCGAGATGCCGCTGGCGCGGGTGCCGGGGTGGGCGGTTGCGGTCTGCGGTGCGGTGTGCGCGTTCTTCTTTGAGGTGCGGCATGGGTGGTTGGGGCCGCATCTGACGCAGCAAACACTGGGAATGCAGGTGGACAAGTGGCAGGTCGGGCCATTGCGGCTGATCAATTTAGCGGCTTGTCTGATCGTGTGCTACTGGTTGCGGCGATATCTCGTGCGCCTGATTGCCCGTGAGCCGTTTTTGACGCTGGGGAAGGCTTCGCTGCAGGTGTTTTGCGCGCATCTTTTCTTTGTGTTTGCGGGGCTGGCGCTGCTGTATGGGGATATTCCGCAGCTGCATGGGTTTCGAGCTTATGGGATGCTGGCGCTCACGTTTACCGGGCTGTTTCTTGTTGCCTCGCGTGAGGTGAAGATACGGAGGGCGGAGCGGATGGCTGCAGTTGGAGCCACGCAGGATTCCCCGATCGTCAGTTGACGCGCTGGAGACGATCGATGAGTTTCTGGGCGAGAGGTTCGCCGGATTCGGTCCAGAGGAGGCGGCTGCTGATGCCGCAGTTTTTTTCGACGGAGAGAGTGAAGGCGAGGAGCATCTCTACATTCTGCTGAATGTGTTTGGTGGCTTGTTCGTCGAGCTCTTCGTCGTTGAGGGTTTCGGCGAGCCAAGGGGTGTCCAGGCCGAAGTCGATGCGGATGTGGCCGTTCTGCTCGAAGCTGGCGTCGTCGAACTTAGGGCCGAAGCCGAGGATCTTGACGGTGGCGGGTTGGGGCTTCCAGAGGGGGTCGAGGCGGACGGATTCAAACTCGGGGTAGATGTCGATGTTGGGATCGGGGGGTTGCGGGTCGGGATCGACGGGGGACCAGAGCTTCCAGCGCATCTCGAACTCGTAGGCCATGTCGTCGTGGAGCTGCTCGGTGGCTTCGGCTACGGCGTTTTCGATGATGGAGCCGGAGGTGTCTTCGGCGCGGTCGTCGTTGACGTAGATGCGCTGGTAGGTGGGGGCCTCATTGAAGCTGATGGGGTAGACGCTGGCTGCGGCGACACGGGAGTCTTTGCTGATGAGAGCGAACTGCCGCATGACACAGACGAGAGCCGCAGAAAGAGTGTCGAAGCGGAAGTTGGGGAACCAGAGGCTTAGGTAGAGCTGGTCGGCCATAGGTCTAGTTTAGACCCACGGCTGGTGGATTAGATGGTTGCGGTACGGGCGCCAGCCTGCAACAGCTCTATGGCTGGGGAAGTGTACGGTAGAAAAGCGGATTTCTCCACTGTGCGGCTCACGATGAGACTGTGAGCCACTGCGGTCGAAATGACGATGTTTTTGGGTAAGTCGAGGAAGGACAGGCAAAGGCGGTGGATCGCGATGGGTGAGAAGATAGAGGGGAATGAACGTCTCGATAGAACGGCTGCGGTTTTGGTTGCTGGTGGGTGCGGGCCTGCTGGTAATCGTGATCGCTGCGTTTCTCGGCTATGCGCACTATCGGGCGCACCGGTTTCTGAGGGATCTGCCGGCGAAGCTTGGGGTGGATGTTCGGCGGGAGACGAATGGATACACCTATTCGCAGTCAGTTCAGGGGAGGACGGTCTATACGATTCATGCGGCCAAGGCAGTGGAGCGTGGCGATGGCAAAGTGACGCTGCATGACGTTGGGATTGTGCTGTATGGAAGGAAGCAGGATAGGGCGGACAGAATCTACGGGCAAGAGTTTGAATATGACCAGAAGAACGAGATTATTCGCGCTGTGGGTGAGGTGCATATTGACCTGCAGGCTCCTGAGGCTGCGGATGCGAGCGCGAAGATGGACTATGCGGCGGGGAAGGATTTGCGGACAGGGCAGGCCGGTGGGGGCGCCGGCGGGGAGCACGAGAGTAAGGACGACCGCCTGATCCATGTGACGACCAGTGGGCTGGTGTTCCTGCGGAAGCTGGGGGTCGCGGCAACCGATAAGGATATTGAGTTTGCGTCGGGCGGGATGACGGGTCATGCGGTTGGGGCGGACTACAGCGCGGATACGGGCGTGGTGGTGCTGCATACGGCAGTGAAGGTGAACGGGTTGCAGCATGATCGTCCCGTGGTGTTGACGGCGTCGCACGCGGTGCTGGATCGGCCGGGGCAGACGATCGTGCTGTCGCAGGCGAAGTATGTGGCGATAGGGGATGCAGGGGGCGGGGGCGGGGCGGAGGGTCGGACTGCGGAGGCGCAGCATGTTGTGGTGCACCTGCGCAGCGACGGATCGGCGGAACGGCTGGAGGCGGACGGGGACGTTACGCTGACCGGGGCGGCGGGGGAAAGCGTGAAGGCTCCGCGGGGCGAGATGACGTTGAATGCGCAGAATCAGCCGGAGTCGGCGGTGATGTCGGGTGGAGTGAGGTACAAGGCGGAGGACTTGCTGCGGCGGGCCCAGGGAGAGGCCGCTGAGGGGCGCGCGGCGTTCGACACGAAGGGCCATCCGCAGCATGTGGTGATGACTGGGGCGGTGCATCTGCAGGAGCGGGTGCGAGCCTCCGATGCGCCGGCGGAGCCGTGGAGCGAGCGGGAGTTGAGCGCGGGGAGGGTGGAGCTTGCGCTGGCTACTGATTCTGCGGGCAAGGCGCAGTTGCGAGATGCCAAGGCGGTCGGGGATGCCCGGCTGACGGTGGTAAGCCCGGCTGCGCAGGGTGGGGCGAATGGTGGGTTGAAGGGTGGAATAACGTCTAGTGCGCTGGCCGGCGATGTGTTGACGGCGCATTTTGTGCGGACTGGGAACAAGGATCACCTTGCGGAGGTGCGTGGAGATGGGCACTCGACGCTGCGCAGGGTTAGTGCGACGGGGGTGGTCAATACCGGCTCGGGGGATTCTCTGGTGGCGCACTTTCGGCCTGTGACGGCTGGCGTTGGGCGTGGATCGGGTGGTTCGAGTCAAGGTCAGCGGGTGGGTCAGAGGGTAGGTCAGCGGGGAAACAAGGATGCACTGGGCGGCGGGAGTGCGGATGAAGTTTCCGATGCGGTGGAGCAGGGGCATGTGGTGATCACGCAATTGCCGGTGCGGAAGCCCGGGGAGGCGGCTGCGCCGTTGGAGGAGAGGGTGACAGCGGAGCGGGCTGTGTTCGATGGCGAGGTGGAGCGAACGATACTGACAGGCAACGTGCAGGTGAGCAATGGTACGAGTGTGCTCTGGGCCGACCGCGTGACGATGGAACAGCAGACGGGGGATGCGGCGGCGGACGGTTCGGTGAAGGCGAGTTATGGGCAAGCCGGTAGTTCGGAGGAGCCGGTTCATGTGCTGGCGGCGCGTGCCGAGTTGAAGCATGATTCGCAGATCGCGACGTTTCATGGAGTCGCGGGCCGGCCGGCGCGGTTGTGGCAGGGGGCTTCGCAGGTGGATGCCCCGGTGCTTCAGTTTGAACAGAAGCAGCGGCGGCTACTGGCGCATGGCGAGGGTCAGGGCGCTCCGATGGCGGTGCATACGGTCTTGGTGAGAGGCGCGTCTTCCGGGTCTTCTGCAAAGACAGATGTGGCGAGGACGAAGACTGCGCCGGGGAAGTTGATTGCAGGAGGCAAGGCGGATGTGGTTCAGGTGACGAGCCGGGAGCTTGTGTACTCCGACGAGGCGAGGAAGGCTGAGTTTACTGGCGGGGTGGAGGTTGAGAGCAGAGATGGCAGTATGCGGGGGCAGCAGGTCGTGGTGTATCTGCAGCCTGTGCAGACAGGGGCTGCAGGAAAGGAATCGTCGCAGAACAACGGCAAGACCGATGGAGTGAAGACGAATCCGGTGTCGACGCCGGGCGGCAGTGGGTTTATGGCGGGCAGTGTGGACCGAATGGTGGTGAGCGGACATATCGACATGGTGCAGCCGGGGCGGCGCGCAACCGGCGAGCAGCTGGTGTACACAGCGAGCGACGGCCTGTTTGTTTTGACAGGTACCCCGACGGTATTGCCGAAAGTGACAGACGACCAGCGAGGGACCGTAACGGGTACGTCCCTGCGATTCCATTCCGGCGATGACAACGTCGTGGTTTCTAATGGAGGAGAGAATGGCGCGGGACAGAGAGTACGGACGGAGACGCGGGTGAAGAACAAGGAATGAAGACCTTATCGACGGAGGACATCGGCAAATCATACGGCGGACGCCAGGTGGTGAGGGGGGTAAACCTGGAGCTGGAGCAGGGTGAGGTGGTGGGACTGCTGGGGCCGAATGGCGCAGGGAAGACGACGAGCTTCTACATGATCGTGGGGCTGGTACGGCCGGATGCGGGGCGAGTGCTGGCGGACGGCCACGATATCAGCCGGCTGCCGATGTATCTGCGGGCGAGGAACTATGGGATCAGCTATCTGCCACAGGAGCCTTCGGTGTTTCGCAAGCTCACCGTGCAGGACAACATTCTGGCCGTGCTGGAGGCGCAGCAACTGAGCTGGGAAGCTCGGCGAACGCGCACCGAGAGGCTGATTGAACAATTGAATTTAGGGCATGTTCGCAAGACGCGCGGCTATGCGCTGAGCGGAGGCGAACGCAGGCGCGTGGAGATTGCGCGGTGCCTGGCGATCGAGCCGGCATTCATTCTGCTGGACGAGCCGTTCTCGGGTATCGATCCGATCGCGGTGCTGGATCTGCAGGAGATCATCTTCGGATTGAAAAGAAGTGGGATCGGTGTGTTGATTACGGACCACAATGTGCGGGAGACCTTATCCGTTACGGATCGCGCATACATCATCACGGAGGGTAAAATCTTTGCGACCGGAACTCCGGGCGAGTTGGGGCGGAATCCCGACGTTCGCCGAATCTATCTTGGAGAGAACTTTTCGATGGATTGAGGGATGAATTCTACAACTCAAGTTGTAACGCTACGTTGCTATCGGTGGAGTTTCGCGAGGCCATTGGTAGAGTTAGACTTACAGCCAGTAAGAGCCTGAGGCGTGTAGACTGTGCCAAGGCAGTTGTGGCGTTCGATGTGCAGACGATTGCATAATAAACACGTTAAGCACGATAAGCGCCAAACGGCACATCTACACAAAGGATGAGTAACAGGTCGATAAGAGGTTAATTGTGCTGCTGCAACCGAAGCTGAACTTGAAGGTCTCGCAACGACAGGTACTGACGCCTGGACTGGTGCAGATGGTCAGCGTTTTGGCGCTGAACAAGCTTGAGCTGAAAGAGATGATCAATACCGAGATGGTGGAGAATCCGGTGTTGGAGGAGTTGGAAGAGTCTGTCGTCACGCTGGATGAGCGGGCGGGGATTGAAGGGGACCGTGAGCGTTCGGCTGAGGAGGTGGCGGCCGAGGGCGAGAGGGTGGAGAAAGACCCTTTCGACGAAATCGACTTCGGAAGCTATTTTCAGGATTATCTCGATCCCGGGTTTCGCACCTCGTCGAATTTTGAAGAGTATGACAAGCCTTCGTTTGAGAACTTCCTCTCGCAGCCGAGCACGTTGAGTGACCATCTGGCATGGCAGCTGGGTGCGCTGACGCTGAGTCCGGAGGTTCGGGCCGCGACGGAGCTGGTGGTGGGGAATCTGAACGAAGACGGATATCTGACGGCGACCGACGAAGAATTGGTTGAGGCGCTGATGCAGGCGAGCGAGCCGGCGCGGCCGGAGCCGATTCCGTTTGAGCGGGGATCCAAGGGAAAGCTGACGCAGCTATGGGAGAAGCAGGACGAGGGCGGCGAGGCTACAGCCCCGGTGCAGGATGGGGCGTTGGAGATGGCTGCAGCGGCGGATGAGGAGGTGGCGCTCCTGCTGGCAGCTGTCCGGGAGGCGCGAGCCCTGGTCAATTTTCTGGACCCGGTTGGTGTGGGAGCAAGGGATCTGCGGGAGTGCCTGCTGATTCAGATCTGTGCCCAACAGGGTGAGGCGGCGATGGTGCTACGGCGCCGGCAGATGACCGCTCCCGATCCGGGTGCGAGGAACGGAGCGGCGGGCGATGAGAACTCCGGGGTGATCGAATCTGTGGCGGCCGACGACGGTTCGGCACAGACGGATATCTTCAGCATAGCGACTCACGTGGTCACGAATTGCCTGCCGCTGCTGCAGAAGAAGGATATGCGCGAGCTGACCCGAAGCTGCGGGCGTACGGCCGAGGAGGTCATGGCGGCGGTCGAGTTTATCCGGACGCTGGATCCGAGGCCGGGGCAGCGCTACAATCACAGCGAAACGCGGCTGATTGAACCGGACGTGGCGTTTGTGAAGCGCGACGATGTCTACGTTGTGGTGATGAACGAAGAGGACATGCCGACGCTGCGGTTGAACCAGGGCTACCGCAAGATGCTGCAGCAGAAGCAGACTGAAAAAGAAGTCAAAGAGTATGTGAAGGAGCGGTATAAGTCGGCGATCCAGCTGCTGCGGAATATTGAGCAGAGGAAGAACACGATTGTGCGCACCTGCGATGTGATCGTGCGGCGGCAGCAGGAGTTTCTGGAGCATGGCGTCAATGCGCTGAAGCCGATGATGATCAAAGAGGTGGCCGAGGAGATCGGGGTTCATCCTTCGACGGTGAGCCGTGCTGTCGCGAACAAGTATGTGCATACATCGCAGGGTGTGTTCGAGCTGCGCTTCTTCTTCTCCGAAGGCGTGAATGGTCCGGAGGGCGGCGACCTGCCGCTGGTGCTGCTGAAGCGGAAGGTGAAGAAGCTGATTGAGGAAGAGGATGAACGGAAGCCGCTGACGGACGATCAGCTGGCCGCCGAGCTCCAGCGGCAGGGAATCCAGGTGACCCGAAGGACCGTGGCGAAGTATCGGGAAGACATGCAGATTCCAAGTACGCACCAACGTCGTGTACGCTAGTCGTCTGCGAGGATCTTGTTAGATCGCGGGGACGAGGTGAATGTATGGACGTGGAGTACACCGGCAGACAAACAACTATCACAAGAAAGCTGAAACTGCAGACTGAAGCGGGATTGGCGCGGATCGCGAAGATCGTGGGCAACTCCGGCAGCGTGCATGTGATTCTCTCTACGGACAAATACCGGCAGATTGCCGACGTGACGGTGCAGACCAGGCATCAGACGCTGGTGGCGCGCTGCGAGGACACGGAGATGGCGATCGCACTGCGCGATGCGCTGGTGAAGATCGAACAGCAGGCGATCCGGCATAAGAAAAAATTCGGGACAATCAAGCGGCATCCAAAGACCGATGTGAAAGGCGCAAAGCCGGAGGTCGCAGTCAACGGAGCTCGAAGGCCAAACGTGACGGTGAAAGTGGCCGCGAAGAGCAGTGTCGGGCGCAAGGCAGTGCCGATGCTGGTGCATTCTTTTCCCTCGCACTCACCACTGGCGGAGCCGCATGTGGTGCGCTCGAGCGATGGGGTTGCAAGGCGGCCGATGTCGCTCGAAGAAGCGGTGAAGGAGGCCGCGTTTCGGGATCGCGATGTCTTTGTGTTTCGTGATCACGGCGGCCAGGCCATGGTGCTGCATCGCATGCGTGATGGAAAGATGGAGCTGATCGAGGTTCCCTAGGTTGAGCGGGGTGCTAGGATTTCTAGCATGACGAGCAAGATGTCGAAGCGGGCAAAGGATTCGAAACGGCGGACGGATTCGAAGCGGTCGGCGGATTCAAAGAATACAGGCGCCAAGAAAAGCAAGACGCGAGAGGCTCTCCCGGTCCAGGACTCTCGTGGCGAATTGGTTATTTTGACCGGGCTTTCTGGATCGGGGAAGCTTTCTGCGCTGAAGGCATTCGAGGACGTCGGGTACTACTCGGTCGATAATTTGCCGCTGCAGCTGGTGCCGCGATTTGCGGATCTGGTGCGTCAGTCGGCGGAGATTGAGCGAGCCGCGCTGGTGGTTGACGTCCGTGAGGGGATGCGGCTCGACGAGTTCCCGGCGATTTTGAAGAACGTGCGCAAGGTGCTGCCGACGCGAGTTGTCTTTCTGGAGGCGACTGACGAGGCGCTGATCCGGCGCTTCTCCGAGACGCGACGCCCGCATCCGATGGGGCGAAGCGATACGGTGGTGAAGTCTATCCGGGCGGAGCGCAAGCGGCTGGACCCTATCCGCAACGTGGCCGATATTGTGCTGGATACGACGAAGTTCAATGTGCATGATCTTCGGGCGCGCATCAACTCACAATTTGAACGTGAGGAGAGCGAACAAAGTTTGATGATCTCCTCGAATAGCTTCGGATTTAAGAACGGCGTGCCAACCGAGGCGGACCTTGTTTTCGATGTGCGCTTTCTGCCGAATCCCCATTTCGTGCCTGAGTTTCGCAAGTTGACGGGGAAGCACCCGAAGGTGGCCAGGTACGTTCGCCAGTTCCCGCAGACGAAGGAGTTTCTGGATAAGACGACGGATATGCTGAAGTTCCTTTTGCCTCACTACATCCAAGAGGGGAAAAGCTATCTGACGGTAGCTTTTGGATGTACGGGAGGGCAGCATCGATCGGTATTCATTGCGGAAGAGATGAAGAAGCGGCTGGCGGAAGAGGGATACCGGGTGAAGACGTCGCATCGGGATATGCCGAAGTAGAGAGGTTGTGCGCTTCGGATGCAAAACGGCGGCGCGCCATAGAATGATGAGATGCAGCATGCAATTTCGACGAGCGGGAGAGTGATGGCTTGAGACGCATCTGGCGATTACTGCTGTATGTGCGGCCGTATGCGCTGTACTCGCTGGCGTCGGTTTTCCTGATGGCGGTCGTGGGTGCCATGGCCGCGTTTCGTATCCTGCTGGTCAAACCGATCTTCGACAATGTATTGAGCCCGGATGCACCGCCGGGGTTGGTGTTGCTGTTTCGCATTCCGCACACG
>JAOAPF010000400.1 GCA_025462755.1 Edaphobacter sp. | reverse complement strand
CGACTTTGACGCTTTCGTCTGCACTGCGGGCGTCTTCGATGTGGAGGGGATGGAGGTTGTACTGTTTGGCTAGTTCGTCGAGCTTGGGGTCGTTGGCGTCGTCGAGTTGATACCAGGGCATGGGTGGAGTCCTCAAGGTTCTTTGGGGTACCCCCTATTGCTTGGGGATTTATATACTTGACTCCCTCTTAGTTTGAAATCCGGTGAATCCAAAACATGTAAGTGAAGAACGCTGACATCCCCAGAGTGACGATCCCGCCCACCCGAAAGAACCATAAGGGCATGTTGGCGAATCCAGTCTTGAAGTACTGGCCGTCTGCATTTTGCCTTTTTGCCCCATTGGGGTTGATTAGGGCATACAGACCCAAGGGCAACAGCACAACTGCCAAAAACAGGAACGCTAAATGATCAACCATGTCAGCCATGCTCTCAGGCTAGAGGCGACGATGCAAGACTTGGGAATGAGGGTTTGGGTAATTCCGAGGGTTTTGAAGCATCTCCCTATAGACTTCAGCAGATGGATAGATCGGCCAGCAAATACGGGTCGCCATTTCAAATCTTCTTTGGCGCTTCTACGAAGGCCTTGGCTTGTTTGAAGAGGGCGAGGGTTCTTTTTTGTCGTCTGTGGGTTTCGGGTGTTCGATGACGATCCACTCTCGCTTCAGCAGCGCGGCGATTCTTTCTTTTGGAAGTTTGAGGATGACACGATTGCTGGTGCGGCTGGTGAAGACGAAGATGTTTTTGCCGGTGAAGAAGCTGGTGTGGTTGGGGAGCTGCTTTTCTTTGACTCCGGGGAGCGTGCCTAAGAGCGATGAGAGGGTGGCGATCAGTTTTGCGTCTGCCATGATGGAAGCTCCTCTGCGGCAGTAAGGACGGATGTTTTATTAGGCAGTATCGACAGATAGGATCCGATCGAATTTGTGGGGAGGAAATGGTCAAGCGGCGTCAGCGCTGCTAACTCCCTCGGGGTCCTTCGACTCCGGTTCTTGCGATGAAACTGCCAGAACCTACGCTCAGGATGACGAACTGTTGAAAAACATAAGGTTTACAAGATCAGTATTTACAAGATGGGGATATGTCGATACTGCCTAGCGCCGGCCGTCTTCGATGTGGGTGATCTCGCCGTCGCGCATGTGGAGGATGCGGTCGGCGATCTGGGCGGCTTCGGGGTTGTGGGTGATCATGAGGACGGTCTGGTTGAGCTCGCGGCTGGATTGGCGGAGCATCTTGAGGACGGCGTCGGAGTTTTTGGTGTCGAGATTGCCGGTGGGCTCGTCGGCGAGGACGATGGCGGGGCGGTTGATTAGGGCTCGGGCGATGGCTACGCGCTGCTGCTCGCCTCCGGATAACTCGTTGGGGCGGTGATCGAGGCGGCCCTGGATGCCGAGCATTTCGGTGAGGTGATCGAGGAGGGGCTTGTCGAGTTCTCTTTTGGTGGGCGCGCCCAGGGTGGCGATGTCGTGGGCTATCTCTATGTTGCCCATGGCGGAGAGGGTGGGGAGGAGGTTGAAGCGCTGGAAGATGAAGCCGATCTTGGCGCGGCGCATTTTGGTGCGTTCGGCGTCGGTGAGCTTTGCGAAGTCGGTGCCATCGATGAGGACGGAGCCGGTGGTGGCGTTGGTAAGGCCGCCGAGGATGTAGAAGAGAGTGGATTTGCCAGAGCCGGAGGGGCCGACGATTGCGACGAACTCGCCGGGGGTGATGGCAAAGTTGACGTTCCGGAGGGCGGGGACCTCGAGTTTGCCGGAGCGGTAGGTTTTACCGAGGTCTCGGGCGAGGATGATTGGCGAGGGGGCGAGGTCTGGACTCGGGGTGGCGGGCAACATGGAAGAGTGAGGAGGCAATGACGCAGAGTGCGGGTCGGGATTGGCGGGCAACGTGGAAGAATGAGAAGGCATTCGGTATCTCAAGTCTATCGTGAATGTGGGAATGGGGTGGGATGAAGGCGACGGAGATTTTGTTGCTGGGGCTGGTTGGGTGGACGGCGATTGGGGTTATAGGAGTGGGGGTGTCGGTGGGGCGTGGAGAGCGGCAGAGAATACGGCGGGGCTTAGCGTGGCTGGTGGTGGTTTGGGTCGTTTATCTGTGTGCGGTGATTGGGATTTCGCTGGGGCAGCAGCGGAGAGTGGTGGCGATGGGAGAGCCGCAGTGCTTCGGTGACTTGTGCTTTATGGTGATTCGGGGAGAGGAGGTTCCGGGGTTCCTGATTCGGGATGGGCGGCGGCTGTTGCGGGTGTCGGTGCGGGTGACGAATAAGGGGCGGAAGGCGCAGAGTGACCGGTTGATTCGGGCTTATCTGGTGGACGAGCAGGGCAGGCGGTGGGAGATGTCGCATGGGGTGAATGGGGTGGAATTGACAGCGAGGGTGGCGGGAGGAGATTCGGTGGTGAGCGAGCCGGTGTTCAAGGTTGCGGCGGATGCGTCGGGGTTCGGGTTGGTGTTGACACATGGGCGATGGCAGCCCGGGGTGCTGGTGATTGGGGACTCGGATAGTTTGCTGCACCGGAAGACCGTGGTGGCGCTGGGGCGGTAGGTTGGGGAGTATGGGTAGAGAAGCGGATTTCTCCACGGCGTTGCGCTTCGTTCGAAATGACAAATGTCTTGATGATTCAAGGAGACACGTAGCCGCAGTGGAGTCAGGCCGGGGGTTTGGCGAAGACGGACTGGAGGGTTGCGTCTTCGAGGAAGCTGACTTCGATGCGGATGGTGACGAGTTGGCCGAGATCGGCAGGCGCGGAGAGATTTTTGCGGCAGATGCAGAGATGGGTGAGGCCGAGATGTCCGGACCGGGTGAGTTCGAGGCCGGAGGCGATGATGGAGGAGTAGAGCTCGATGACCGCGCGGAGCTGGATTTCGATGCGGAACTCCATGGTGGAGGGGGAGAGGGTTTTGCGGTCGGCGATCCAGCCGCCACAGTCGGCGAAGGCGGAGGTGAGGGTGGGAAGGAAGCCGTGGCGCTCTTCGTAGCTGAAGCCCTGGATGTCGAGCAATTGCATAGGTGTGGGCCTCCGCGGCTGGGTTGATTGCCGTTAACGTGTTCATCGGAGAATGAGGGCTAAGCGTGAGAGGTGCAGACCGGTACTGTGGTCATGTGACCAGCGGGTTATGGTGCTGTAACTATTGGTTTTGTCGCTAATGGACTGTTGAAATCCCGGCTTTGGCGGCCGGATTGTGTGTCATTGGGACAGCAGGTGTAGGAGGATGGAAGTGCGAGGTTTGGCATGGTGCTGGGATTAGGGACGGATTTGATGGAGACCAAGCGGGTGCAGGAGAGTATCGATCGGTTTGGCGAACGATTTCTGGAGCGCGTCTTTACGCCGGGAGAGATTGCTTACTGCCAGCGCAAGAAGAAGAATGCGGCGGAGAGCTTCGCAGCGCGGTTTGCGGCCAAGGAGGCGGGGGCAAAGGCGCTGGGGACGGGAATCAGCCGCGGGGTGAGTTGGAAGGAGTTTGAGGTGCGGCGCGAGGCGAGCGGGCGGCCTACGCTGCACCTGAGTGGACGGGCGGCAGAGCTGGCCGAGGCGATGGGAGTGAGAAGGATTCAATTGAGCCTGACGCATAGCCGGGAACTGGCCCTGGCGGTGGTGGTGACGGAGGACTGAGGGCTGAGGAGTGAAGACGGGGCGGGACCGGGCTACGGAGCTTGAAACCAAAGGCGGGAGTTCCGCATCCATTGATGACAAAGTACTTTCCCAGCAAGGTGATTGGTGATGGGTTTTGTGGCGGAACGGGTTGGGAGGTAATGTATTCTCTCAATTACTGGCAACCTGCTTGTGTCGAATGGCTGGTCGCGGCGGATGGGACGCCGTGCGGTTGGATTTTTTGTGAAACAGGATTCAAAGGAGAGCTATGCCCAGCCAGCAGGAGGTGCGATGGTCGCAGTTGAAGGTCGGCGTGATTGTACTGATTTCAACTGTGATCCTGGTGGCGCTGCTATTCCTGATGACGAGCTCTTCGGGGCTGGGGATTCTGACACATAAGTTGACGGTGGTGACGTACTTCGAGAACTCGGCAGGGCTGAAGACCGGCGCGGCGGTGAATCTGCAGGGGGTGACGATCGGCACGGTGAAGACGGTGACGATCGACAATTCGCCTGAACGGAAGCTGACGCCGGTGAAGGTCGTGATGAAGATTGACGAGAAGTACGCGGCCGGCTTGAAGAAGGATTCGAAGGCTTCGCTGTCTACGGTGGGAGTGCTGGGCGATACGGTGATCGACATCAACAGCCAGTTTGCTGTCGGGCCGCCGCTGCAGGACGGCGACGTCTTGAAGACGACGGAGACACCGAGCCTGACCGATGTCGTGAAGGCCAGCCAGGGAACGATCGAGAGCCTGAATGTGATTCTGGCGAAGATGAACGTGATTGTTGACAACATTCAGTCGGGCAAGGGCTCAGTCGGGCAGTTGATTAACAATCCAGACCTCTACAACAAGGCGAATAACACGGTCGATGAGCTGTTGAAGCTGGAAAAAAATCTTAATGCCGGGCGCGGCTCGATCGGCAAGCTGATGACCGACGATACGTTGTACGACCGGCTGAATGACACGGTTGCGAAGCTGCAGGGGATCGCGGATTCGGTGAGCTCGGGCAAGGGTACGGCGGGAATGCTGTTGAAGGACGACGCGCTGTACAAGAACCTGAACTCGACAGTGGTACATGCGAACTCGATCATGGCGGACGCGGACGCGGGTAAGGGCGGGCTGGGATTGATGCTGAAGGATCCGAAGTTCCGGCAGGACCTGAGCAATACGCTGGCCCAGGTGAATACATTGGTGTCGGGCATCAATGAGGGGAAAGGGACGCTGGGCAAACTGGCGACCGACGATTCGGTGCACACAAATCTCAACAAGCTGCTGACGGCGAGCACGGATCTGGTGACGACGATCCGGAGCGATCCGAAGAAGTACTTAACGATCCATCTGAAGATTTTCTAGGGAATTGGGAAACAGAGCATTGATTCTGCGGCGGGTTTCGGGCTTCGGCCTGGGCCCGCTTTTTGCATTGGCCCGGTAAGCGAAACTTTGTGATAGGGTGTCTCGTCTTCGTAATATCTCAAATATCTCGGCGTTCAGGTGAGAGCGTAGCCGCTCTCCGTTGAGAGAGATTTTTTACCGAGTTTGCATTTCGAGGAGGGCCGTGATGTTGAAGTGTCTCGCTGGTTTTGTGGTTCTGTCCACGGGGATGTGCGTGGGGCAGACGTTTATTGGATCGGATATGGCGGCTGGACCTACGTCGGAGCCGAAGAAGCCCATTATCTTCGACCTCTCCGCGATCGATAAGACGGCGGACCCTTGTGTCGACTTTTATCAGTACGCCTGCGGGAACTGGCTGAAGAAGAATCCGATTCCGGCGGACCAGTCGCGCTGGGGACGATTCAATGAGCTGGCGGAGCGGAACAACTATCTGCTGTACGAGGAACTCAAGGCTGCGGCCGATGCTCCGAAGACGCCGCTCGAGAAGAAGTATGGCGATTATTTTGCCGCATGCATGAATGTGGACCTGGCGGACGAACTGGGCGCGAAGCCGGTGGAGCCGGTGATGAAGACGATCGCCTCGCTCGAGGATAAGAAACAGTTGTCGGCGATGGTGGCGGAGTTGCAGAACAAATATGCGGTGGGCACGTTCTTTCAGCTCGGCGTGCAACAGGACCAGAAGGATTCGAGCAGCCAGATTGTGAACGCGGGACAGGGCGGGCTTACGCTGCCGGACCGTTCGTACTACATCGATGAGAGTCCGCGGAGTCAGAAGCTGCGTGAGCAGTATGTCGAGCACGTGACGAAGATGTTTGTGCTGTCGGGCGATTCTCCGGAAAGGGCAGCGGAAGAGGGCAAGAGCGTGATGTCGATCGAGACGGCGCTGGCCAAGGGAGCGATTGACCGGGTAGAGTTGCGAGACCCGGCGAAGCGGTACCACATCATGACGCTTGCGGAGTTGCAGGCTCTGTCTCCGGACTACAACTGGAATGCTTATGTGAAGGGGATCAAGATTGGTGAGTTCAAGACGCTGAATGTGGCGACGCCAACCTTCTTCACAGCGATGAATGCGGAGATCGATTTGGCGAGCGTGGATTCGATCAAGAGCTACCTGCGGTGGCATGCGCTGCGGTTAGCCGCGCCTGCGCTGTCGAAGCCTTTCGTCGATGAGAACTTCAACTTCTTCTCGGCGACTTTGAATGGCCAGAAGGAGCAGACGCCGCGGTGGAAGCGGTGCACGCGGGCGACAGACCAGGCACTGGGCGAGGCTGTCGGTCAGGATTGGGTGAAGCAGAACTTCCCGCCGGACGCGAAGGCGAACATGGATAAGCTGGTGGCGGCGCTCGAGAGAGCTCTGGGTCAGGACATTCAGCAACTGCCGTGGATGAGCGATGCGACCAAAGCGGAGGCGAAGACAAAGCTGGATGCCATCCGCAACAAGATCGGCTATCCGGAGAACTGGCGCGACTACAGCCCTCTGGTGGTGAAGCGTGACGATCCGTTGGGCAACATGGAGCGGAGCGCGGAGTTTGAGCGGCGGCGCAACTACAGCAAGCTGGGCAAGCCGGTGAACGAGAAGGAGTGGGGGATGACGCCTCCGACAGTGAACGCGTACTACAGCCCACCGAACAACGATATTAACTTCCCTGCCGGCATTCTGCAGCCTCCGTTTTTTGATAACAGCATGGACCCGGCGGTGAACTTCGGCGGGATCGGCGTGGTGATCGGCCACGAGATGACGCATGGGTTCGACGATCAGGGATCGAAGTATGATCCGAAGGGCAATGTGAAGCAGTGGTTCACGGCGGAGGATCTGGCAAAGTTCAAGGAGCGGACCGACTGCGAGGCGAAGGAGTATGACGGCTTCAAGGTTGCCGAGGGACAGAACCTCAACGGCAAGCTGACGCTCGGCGAGAATACGGCCGACAATGGCGGCATCCGGATTGCGTTTCAGGCGCTGCAGGAGGTGCTCGCCAAGGGCCAACCGAGTGCGGAGCCTGGTTACGTGAACGGCAAGAAGGATGACTACACGCCGACGCAACGGTTCTTCATCACGTTTGGACAGGTGTGGTGCCAGAACCAGACGGAGCAGAATGCGCGTGTGCTGGCGAAGACGGATCCGCACAGCACAGGCGAGTGGCGGACGAAGGGCACGGTGCAGAACTTCGACGAGTTCGGCAAGGCGTTTGGCTGTAAGGTAGGCCAACCGATGATGCCGGTGAATTCGTGCCGCGTCTGGTGAGAGCGTAGTGCTGACGGGAGGGGCTGATGAAAGGGTTCAGGCTTCGGCCTGGGCCTTTTTGTTTACGCGGAGCGCGGCCATCGCGGGTAACAATCGAACGGTGACTGTGTCTAAAGAGCCAGGCCGAGTGTTTTAGATTGATCAGAATGCACGGGACAAGTGGCACAAAGTCGCGACAGCTTCTACAATAACCAGAGGAATCGTACCCTACAGAATTGCTCGCGGCAGAAGGTAGGCGAAAAACGTCTACTGGCGAGGATTAAGGAAGCGCATGAAGTTGAGCAGGATTGGCCGTGTTTCAATGGCCTTGGTAGTGTCCGTAGCGATGGGTCTGGGCATGACGGCGTGCGGTGGAGGCACGATCGGGTTCATGTGGGTCTTGGGAACGCAATACAACCAGATCGCCGCTTTCAAGATCGATCAGTTCACGGGAAACCTGACGAATCCTCCCGGTTCGCCGTTTGGCTCCGGCGGGACGAACCCGGTTTCGCTGGTTGTGAAGCCAGGTGGCCGTTTCCTCTATGTGATCAATAAGGGTACCGGCCTAAAGACAGATGCAAACGGCGGCGCGGCTTGCCAGAGCGGCGCAGGCGGTGGACAAATCTCCGAGTTTTCCGTGGGCGGACAGGGTGTGCTGACATTTCAGCAGAACTTCGTGTCTCAGGGCTGCACTCCAGTGTGGGCGGCGCACGATAGTACAGGCAATTTCCTTTATGTCGTGGACCAATATGCGCCGAACACGGCGTGTTTACCCAATGGGCAGCCTGAGCCTCCCGTTGCAGGACAGCCCGCGCTTCCCTGCTATGGCGAGATCACGGTGTTCTCCGTCGACTCGAGCACGGGTCGGCTCTCTCTGGTGCAGAACCAGCAGATCAAGGATCCGACGACCGGGCTGCAGTTGACTTACTTCCCTGTGGGCGCGCTGCCGCGGATGATGGCGCTCTCGGGCAGTTGCGTGTTCACGCTGAATTCGGACGCAAATCAGACGGTGTTTCCCTACATCGCAGGAAGCAATGGGCAGCTGACGCTGACGACAAACTCGGTGATCAACTCGGGCGCGGTACGTGCGACATCGATCATTACGGGTGGCACGTCGGTGTACATCACCGATGCGGGTCCGGTGAACCAGAACACCCCTGGGCAGATCCTGCCGTTCACGGTTGGGGGTACTGCCTGCTCGCTGAATACGATTACGGGCGGCCCTACCGCGAATCTGTCGCCAGCGTCGAACCCGGTGTACACGCTGGTCGACAGCAAGGGCAAATTTGTGTATGTAGCGAATCAGTCCTCGACGAACTCGAACACACCTAACAGCTCAATCTCGGCGTTCCAGATTCAGAGCAACGGGACGTTGCTGTTTGTTCCAGATGCACCGCTCAATCCTTATCCTATCGGAGCAGGGCCGGTGTGCATGGTGGAGGATCCCTCGAACCAGTACATTTACACGTCGAATGGGGATGGGACGGTCACGGGCAAGGTGCTGGATAATAACTCCGGCAAGCTCTCGAACTTGTCTCGAGGGTCGACCTTTACGGCGGTAGGACAGGCGACATGCCTTGCAGTAAGCGGCAACGTAGACTAGCTGGCAGGACGGCAGCTGGAGAACCAGGACAGGATGTCGTCACGAATCCTGAGCATCGGGATAGCAGGAGCGGGCGGAAACGATTTGCCCCGGAGTCAGGCAAGCATGAAGTGGAATAAATTGGGCCGCGGAACATTGGCCTCGATATTGTCTTTGGCGTTGGTGAGCGTAACGGCGTGCAGCCGCGACTATGTACTGGCGTATGTGTACGTGACGACGGCGAAACCTCTCACGGGCTCGTCACCGAATGGTGGCGTGAGCGCGTATGCGGTGGACTATCAGATCGGTTCGCTGACGCCTCTGGCGGATTCGCCGATTCAGGCAGGACGCAATCCAGTAACTCTGGTGGCCACGCCGAACGGGCTGAACCTGTATGTCGTAAACCATGACGATTCGTCCGTCGGGGAGTATTCGATCGGAACCGACGGGAAGATTTATCTCCAGAACACGTATAACGTGACTGGCAGCATGGCGACGGCGATTGCGATCGACGCGGCGGGCAAATTTCTCTATGTTACTTTCACCTACCAGCTAGGACCGAATGGGCAGCAGTTGTACTCCCCTGCTTCGCCTGGGCCAGGCGGGGTAACGATCTTCCCGATCAATGGGGATGGCAGCCTGGGCACGCCCTCCACTCTCAAGGTGGGAAATAATCCGGTTGGGATTGTGGTGAGCCGTCCGCCCGCAGGCGGCACTGCGGTCTTTGCATATGTGCTGGACCAGGAGGCTCCGCCCAAGGCGACGGTGCTCGGGTTCTCGCAGAATCTGACGACAGGTGCTCTGACACCGACGCCTGGGACGGTGATTACGACGGATGCTACCGGTAAAACCGTAGCGACCGGCTATGGGGCGGGAACGACACCGAGCGCGATTGCGGAAGATCCTTCGGCGCGGTTTGTGTATATCACGGACGAAGCGACCAATCAGCTGTATGGCAATCTCGTCGGCAATAACGGTTCGCTGGTGCCGATGACGAACGGCCCATTTGCCACGGGAATTTTTCCGGTCGGAGTTACGATCGATCCCCGAGGCAAGTTCCTGTATGTCGCAAACTTCTCCTCCAGCACCGTGGGGGCCTATGCGATCGATGTGGCGTCCGGGACACCGGTTGGGTCTGTCGGGTCTGCCTCGACGTTGGTGGATACAGCGCCGACCTGTGTGACGATCGAGCCTGCACTGGGAATTTATGCATACAGCTCCAACAATCTTGCGAGCACGGTCTCTGCGCTGAAACTCGATCCCCACAATGGCGGCTTGAGCCAGGTGCAGAATACTCCGTTCCCGTCCTCAGGATTGCCAACGTGTGCGGTGGCGGTGGCGAACGGATCGCACCCGACGCAGATCATCGTTGAGTAGTCACCGAAGTTTTCCTGGCTGGACCAAGAAGCCCCGCTCCGGCGGGGCTTTTTTATTGTATACACTGCGAAGTTCTCCTTCGATGACGTTGAGCTGGCAGCCTCAATGTCCACTTATCCCGCGGCGCGAACGATAGCATCCGGGGCGGGCAGGAAATTGACGAAAGCAGGGAACGGGCTCAGGAGGCGGCGGCGAATCTGCTCGGCTTGCGGGAGAATCGCTGGAGGATGGCTTTACGGGCGGGGACTTCGATGAAATGGAAGACGGCTAAGGCGAGCAAGATGAGGATGGCGTAAGAGAGCCAGGGTTCCAAGGCGCTGAGGTGGAGGCGCTCGGGCACATGATGAGTGTGGAGAAGCTGGAACACATTAAAATGGAGGAGATACAGGCAGTAGCTGCTTTCGCCTATCAGGAGCAGGGGGCGCCAGGAGAAGAGGGCGGAGATGGGGTGGGGACCGCTGAGGCCAAGGACCAGGGCAGCGAAGACGGGCGTCATGAGACCACCGTGGATGAGGAGGTATGGGGTGTGGCCGACAAGGGTGTAGAAGAAGAGTCCAACGGCGGCGAGGCTGCCGGCGCTGAGGGCGAACCGCTGACGTTGAGTAAGAGTGAGGGCGTGTTGCAGCTTACCAAGAGTGACTCCGGCCAGGAAGGTGCAGACGTAGGGGAGCGGAGTGTACTTCAGGAAGCGGATGAGTTGGGTGGAGCTGTAGCGGTCGACGGGGCCGACGAGGTGGTCGGGGTTTAGGTAGAGATAGAGGGAGTGGGGGATGAGGCCGACGATCCAGAGAGTGATGAGGAGGCCGACGAGGCGCATGGGCTTTTTGGGCCAGGGCAGACGGATGAGCCAGGGGAAGGTGGCGTAGAGGACGCACTCGCTGGTGAGGGTCCATGCGACGGTGTTCCAGAAGGTGGCGACGGACGGGCTCCAACCCTGGAGGACGAAGGGAGTGAGGATGATTCCCTGCCAGAACTCGGCGTGTGAGCGGGCGTGCCACTCTTCCTGCACCATGCTGAGGGAGATGAGGAGGACGAAGAGATAGACGGGATAGAGGCGGGAGATTCGAGCGAGCCAGAACTCACGCTTGGATAAGGATCGGCCGCGGTCGGCGTAGTTGTAGGTGAGGACGTAGCCGGAGATGAGGAAGAAGACGCCGACGAAGACGAAACCGTTGTCGATGAAGGGATAGAGAAGCCCGAGGTGCGGCGGCGTGAAGTGGAAGAGGATGATGAAGATGGCGAGGAGGGTGCGGATGCCGGTGAGTGCGGGTAGAGGGGGCTTGCGGGTGGTTGCGGGTTGAGGGGTCGGAGTTGGCAGCCGCCCCTTCTCAGCTTGGGGCTCAGATTGGCGCTCGGGTCTGGTCTCTAGTTCGAGGATGCTTGTGTTCACCGATTCGTCCTGATATTTGGATGCGGGTGCGACTCTATCTAACTAACGCAGCCTCAAGGAATATGACGCGGGGATTTGGATACAAGACGCAGATTCCTCCCATTTTAGTGGGACAGGATTGGGGCTAGGCGGTGACCAGGGAACCGATCTTTTCGCCGCTGACGACGCGAACGATGTTGCCTGGCTCGCGCATGCTGAAGACCATCATGGGCATGTTGTTGTCTTTACAGAGGGAGACGGCGGTGGTGTCCATGACGCGGAGGTTCAGGCGGAGGATGTCCGAGTAGGTGATCTGGTCGAATTTGGTGGCTTTGTCGTCGATTTTGGGGTCGGCGGTGTAGATTCCGTCGACCGACGTTGCTTTGAGGAGGATGTCGGCCTTGATCTCCATGGCGCGGAGGCTGGCGGCGGTGTCGGTGGAGAAGAAGGGGTTGCCGGTGCCGGCGGCGAAGATGACGATGCGGCCCTTTTCGAGGTGGCGCATGGCGCGGCGGCGGATGTAGGGCTCGGCTACTTCGTGCATCTCGATGGCGGACATTACGCGGCAGAAGAGGCCTAGCTTTTCGATGGCGTCCTGGAGGGCTATGGCGTTGATGACAGTGGACAACATGCCCATGTGGTCGGCGGCTACGCGGTCCATGTCGATGGCTTGCTGGGCTACTCCGCGGAAGAAGTTGCCTCCTCCGACGACGATGCCTATCTCGCAGCCAAGTGCGTGGACGGCGGCGATTTCGGCGGCAATTTTGTGGATGAAGACGGCGTCGATGCCGAAACCCTTGCCTGCGGCCAAGGCTTCTCCCGAGATCTTGAGGAGGATTCTTTTGTACATGTCAGGACTAAGTATCGCATGCTGGATTGGAAGGGTTTTCTTCGGGAGATTTGGCTTTACTTGAGGGTTGGAGTTGGTTCGCGGCCTCCCTGCACCCCCCTCCCCTCCCCCGGGTATTTTGGGCGGAAATTCTTTATTTTCATTGGTTTACGGCGACTTCATGTCCGCAAAATATTCAAAGCAAGAGAGTTACGCACAAAATACCTGCTATCAAGCAGATAGCGGACGGCTCCTCCGGAGTTTCGCTTAATTCCTCGATCTATATCCAGTGTAGCGGATTGGAGGTAACTAAAATGCCACGCACATGTCCATGAATCACAATGACTTAGATGGTTTGGGGGCTGACATGCGATTTTTGGGCCAAAAATGGCAAAAGAAATTTTTACCCTAGACTAACCGTAATAGAATCATGGATTTATATGATGACTCCGACTTTTTTGAATCGGGTACGTGGGCTTTGAAGTTCAACAGGGGCCGAAGTCCGGATGTTTCCGCACCGGGCTCAACCATGGGCCCGAGGTCAGGGTTTGCGGCGCGCAGACGAAACCTGACTCAGCCGCACGCTTCAGAGCTGCTACGGCTGAATCGGCCAGCTTGAGGCGTGCATAGTGCCGCGCGAAATGGAGGAGGATTTTCGGGTTCGCGAGTGGTATCGACCGACTCCGCGATTGGGGTTGGCGCCGTGTGGAGACTCCTGCGTCGTTGAAGCATCGAATTAACAGGAGGTAATCAGGTGAGAATGAGAGCTGGGATCTTATCACTTGCGCTACTTGCATTTGGGGTGAGCGCGTACGGCCAAGGTCAATCGTCTACAACGCCAGACCAGGGTGCTTCACAGAGACAGGGGCGGGGTGCGGGTGGCGATATTGGAAGCGGTAGCGGGGACATCGGGAAAGGCGCCGGCAGGGGAGCGGGCAACCTTGCGAAGGGTACCGGTAAGGGGGCTGGAGAATTGGCTACTCTTCATCCCGTCGGGGCTGCTGAAGATGTTGGGAAGGGCGGAGCGTCGGCTGGCAAGAACATCGCTGTCGGTACAGCGAAAGGGACGGGGAAGATTGTTAAGGGTACGGGTAAGCTGCTCAAGAAGCCTTTCTAGTGTCTTCGGTGGTCGGCGGTGGTCGGCGAACGGAAAACCCGGGGCTATTTCGATGCGAGGATTTCTACGTCGCCGGATCGGCGCAATAGGTTAATGCCGACTGTTTCCGCGTATCGCTCGAAGGAGATATCGATGACGGAGTCGCGTATGCACAGATTGCGGACCTCCACGCGCTGAATCGCTTCGGGCAGAGCGGTGTAATGAAGGCGCAGGCGGGACTGCCGGGCAGAGATCGACAGACCGAGACAAGATTGCAAGATCATAAAGACTGATCCGGCGCTCCAGGCCTGGGGTGAGCAGGCGACTGGATACAGGGTCGGCCCTTTTCCTGGTCGGCGGGGGAAGCCGCAGATCAACTCCGGCAGGCGGCGGAGATCCACAAATAGCGATAGATCGAGCAGGCCCGTCAGAACCCTAAGAGCAATATCTTTTTCTACGAGATCTCTTGCTCCGAAGGCGATCATCGCGTTGTCGTGCGGCCATACGGAGCCGTTGTGATACGACATTGGGTTGTAACGGTTCTCTTCGGTCGCGATGGTGCGAATGCCCCAACCTGAGAAGATTCCGGGAGAGAGAAGCGATTCGTTGGTGCGAATTATCTGTGCCTTCGAGGCGATTCCGGAGAAAAGGCATTGGCCGGCATTGGAGCTGCGTACCTTGCACTGGCGCTTCTCTCCATCGAGCGCGAGGGCGAACATGCCCAACTCGTCGGACCAGAACGCGGCGGAGAACCTGCGGCGCAGTTCTTCGACCTGAAGCCTGAGGCCGGATCCGAGGTTGGAATATCCGAGGTCGTCGGCTACTGCGGCGATTCCGTTCTTGGCTGCGTAGACGTACGCCTGGACCTCACAAAGTGCGATCGGACCATTTGCGATGGCGCCATTGCTGTGAAAGACGGAGTCCTGGGAATCCTTCCATCCCTGCTGGAGCAGACCTGACTCTGTCTTGCGGGCGTATTCTACAAACCCGTCGCCGTCTATGTCGCCGAAGCGGTCGATCCAGTCGAGCGCTGCC
Source organism: Edaphobacter sp. (assembly GCA_025462755.1). Classification (GTDB taxonomy): domain Bacteria; phylum Acidobacteriota; class Terriglobia; order Terriglobales; family Acidobacteriaceae; genus Edaphobacter. The sequence goes on along the minus strand of JAOAPF010000400.1, from coordinate 30,654 downwards.
TGAATATTGGGCCAGATGCTTCGCAGGAACAGTGTGTCTGCTGTGCGCTCGTAGTAGGCGGAAGCGAGAAGGATGAAGAGCGGGGTGGAATCGACGCTGCCGTAGTAGAGGCCGAAGGGAACCTCGCGCAGTTGGGCCATCTCGCCCTTGCGGGTCTCATGCAGGATTTTGCCGGGCTCGGCATCGCGTTCCGGATCAAGGTGTGTCGCCTGAGTCGCTGCGAGATATGACAGCACCCCTTTCGCGATTTCCGGAGCGATCCATAGCAGCTCGAGTGCGGTGATGATTCCATCGCGGCCAAAGGCGGTGCTGAACCACGGAACACCGGCGTAAGGATATGGGCCGAAACGGGTGTGGGCGAGCATCATGGTCAGGTCCGCTCGCGAGCGATTGAACCAGTCGTTGAACTGTTCGTTGGAGGTGTAGATATCGATGCTGGCCAGCGGCGAAGCTTTGTTCTCGCAATGGATGCGGAGCAAAGCGTCATCAAAGCTGACGACGTCTTTTCTTGCGCCGTCGCACTCGCAGTAGACATTGAGAGAAAAAACCTTCTCCTGCTGTGGTCCGAGCCGGACAGGTACGGTGATCTCTCCTGATGCACCGAGGGCTGATGTACCTGAGCAGTGGATCCGGGTTCGCCGCAAGACCTTGTCGAGACCTTCGTAGGCGAGAACGACACCGTTGCGCTCGGCCTCATCGGGAAGATAGTGACCGCGCTGGTGGCGGTGCTGGCCGCGAACTTCGAAGATGTCTTTGAAGTCTGCCGCGAAGGCAAAGGACAACTCTGTCTCGACCGGTTGGTGGCCGAAGTTATGAATTGTGATTTGATCGAGGCAGATGCCGTCGGCGAGAAACTTGTTGCGGTAAAGATGCAATGTGCCGCGCGGCAGCAACTCCCCTGAAGGCATCTCCATGTCCGGATTGGTGAGATCGACTGTGATCATCACGTTGTCTTCGCCGGTGACCGAACTGAGAAGGAGGGGTTTGTGTCCTTGAATCTGCAGCTCAAGCCGGGAGAGATAACGGGTCTCCTGGTGGAAGAGACCCTGTTGTCCCAACCCGACGGGCTGGATGTCTCCATAGCGGTCGAAGATGGCGAAGGTATCGTTGTGCAGGAGCACTAACGTGCGGGCATCGGCGAGCGACGATTCCGCATGGATATAGAACTGGTCTTCGACTTGGATTATGTCGGTCTTTCCGCTGTTTCTGGGCATCAGCCTCCTTCTTCCACCGTACGAGTTATACCGCAGAGGAGCGCAGTTCTCCTGCACTCAGATAAGGCTCTCCGTCGCGGATGCGCTGGTAGATGCGTATGTAGTCTTGACACATCCGGCGCACACTGAACCGCTGCTCGAACACTTTTCTTATGGTTCGGCGATCCAGAACATCGAGCCGCTTAATGGCATTTGCGGCGGCGTCCACGCTGTCGACGATGTAACCGGTTGTTCCATCGTCGACGACTTCCGGGACTGAACCCATGCCATAGGCCACGACGGGCGTTCCGCACGCCATTGCTTCAGTGAGGACAAGGCCGAATGGCTCCTGCCAATCTATCAAAAACACGAGGGCCATGGCATTGCCGAGAAACTCCGCTTTCTCGTGTTCGCCGATCTCGCCGATGTATTCGACCAGAGGATGATCCATGAGTCCCTTGATTTCAGATTCGAAATAGTCTTTGTCTGCTGGGTCGATCTTGGCTGCGATTTTGAGGGGCATGCCAACCTGCTTTGCTACCTCGATGGCGCGATCTACACGTTTTTCCGGTGAGATGCGGCCTATAAATGCCAGATACTTTCCCTTGTTGTAATTTGGCGGATAAAGATCTTCAGGCAGTCCATGGTGCACGGTGCCGACCCAGTTTGCCCATTTCATGGGCTCCCTCTGGGAGTCTGAGATCGACACGAGACTCATCTCGGGAAATTCTCGAAAGAGAGCTTGAACCTCCGGTATGTCGAGCCGCCCGTGGAGTGTCGTCACGGACGGAAAATTCTGACGGCGTGTGAACGGGAAGTGCAGGTAGTCGATGTGGAAGTGAACGATGTCGAACTCGGTGGCCTCCTGAGCGACGATTTCGAGCATTCGTATGTGGTTTGCCAGGGGGTCGACTACGTCCGAGCCCTGGAGTCGCAGGGCTTTGTCGCACATGGGCCGCAGTTCAGCGAGCGTCTCCGAGTCGGCGCTCGCAAATAGGGTTACGTCGTGCCCCTGGCGAACCAACCCATCGGTCAGGTAAGACACTACGCGCTCGGTACCCCCGTAGAGCTTCGGAGGTACGCTTTCATATAAGGGTGCAATCTGAGCGACTTTCATACTCCTCTCCCACGGTATGCGAATAAAACATGGGTTCACTCTCTCTAAAGACACTTAGCGAGAGTCAGATTGGCGTCAGAATAGGTCATCAAGCGATTGGCTGAGACGTTCCTGCAACAGCGGCATTGGGGAACGGTTGCTATTTCGTAAGCGCACTTAGCCTACTCACCTCCGCGGAATATTCTGCGGCGCGCCGCTGTATCGAAATAGAGAGCGTGTAGCGGAAAAAGGTTGCTCGAACGCGAGGTGGCTCACTCTCGCGGATGGAGCGCGAGTTCCGTGAACGCTGGATTAATATTGGTTTTACTGGTCTTGGCTAGATCGGTTTTTGTGCCTGGACGAGAGAGGCTACGAGGTGGTTTAGGCTTGGACTTCTGGTGGCGGGAGTAGGTTGCCGTTGTGGGATTCGCGTAGAGAGTGCGGTCGCTGGAGGAGGGTTTTGTCAAGGAAGGTTGATGGATTGCGGCGGGAAGCGGCTATGATAAAGCCGGTTCACGGCCCATTTTCATCGCCCTTTTTGTTGTTCCCCGTACTGATTCCGGAGGAAGCAAAGTATGCGCCGTTCCCGCTGGTCGTCGGAGTCGGAGTCGGAGTCGGAGTTGGAATTGAAAGGCTTCGGCTTGTTGGTGTGTTTTGCTGCTTTGTTCGCCGGTGCGAGTGGGGCCGCGGCGCAGAACCCGGATATGCTTTCGGGCTTCTTCGAAGGCAAGCAGGTTGTGGTGAAGTTGGATATGCCGGGGACGCAGAAAGGTGTGGACATCTATCCGGACCGGCAGCCGACGCTGGACACGAAGAGCTATGGAGACAGGCTGAAGCAGTTTGGCGTCTCGGTGCAGCATGGCGACAGGGTGATGGTGACGAAGGTGAAGGTGTCGAAAGACAATGTTGAGTTTCAACTTGGGGGCGGCGGGTTCGGCACTGCCATGGACAATTCGGATACTTCGGTCCACTTTACGCCGGCGGGCAAGAGCGACAGGGAGAGAGAACTGGAGAATCAGCTCCGCAACGAAAATGATCCGAACAGGCGGCGGTCGCTGCAGCGCGAGCTGGACTATGTGAGGGCGGAACGGGATAGACGTGATGCTTACGAGCGTGCGCGGGCGGAAGAGGATGCGGCGTATAGAACGCAGCAGGTTGCAGTCAGGCGACAGCAGGGTGGGTCGCGGTTCAACCTGCGTATCGATGCGCGGAAGATGGGAGATTCGCTGACGCCGCAGGTTGTTATGGATGCGCTGGCGGCGTATGTGAGCTTTCCGGGCGAGGGGGCTGGGAGCGACGCCGGGGGACGCCCGGCTGATGCTGCTCCTGGTAGCGAACCGGGGCTGGCGGTGCGTGCTTCGGACCAAGGGCCTGATCCGGCGCAGGGGTTGGCGCAAGGGCTGAAGAAGGGGATGAGCCGGGAACAGGTGGAGGCTATGTATGGAAAGGCGGTGGAGGCGCACGATCATCCGGAGAGCGGGTTGACGATTACTTCGTGCACGTTCCTTGGGAAAGAGGAGAAGGTGCAGGCCGATTTTGTGAATGGTGTGCTGGTGCAGTACTCGGTGTCTTCGCGTTGAAGGGCGATGTGTGCTGAAAAGAAAGCCCGGGCTGTTGGCCCGGGCTTTAGTGTTGGAGAAGCGGCTAAGTTATGCCGAGGCTTCGTCGGTTACTGCGGCTTTGGTTTGCGCTACGGTCCAGTCGGGTGCGCCTACTTTGAAGCGGGCGAAGCGGCGGACGCTGATGTTTTCGCCGAGTTTCGCGACCTTGGAGGCGATGAGCTGGCCGATGGTCTGCGACGACTCCTTGATGAAGGGCTGGTCGAGGAGGCAGAACTCTTCGTAGAACTTGGCCAGCTTGCCTTCGAGCATCTTCTCGATGATGTTGGCGGGCTTGCCGGTGGCTGCGGCCTGGGCGCGATAGACGTCCTTCTCGCGCTCGAGGTCGGCTGGGGTGACATCTTCGCGGCTGACGAAGCGCGGGTCGACGGCGGCGATATGCATGGCGATGTCGCGGAGCAGCTCCTGGAAGTCATCGGTTCTCGCCACGAAATCGCTTTCGCAGTTCAGTTCCAGCAGGACGCCGATTTTTCCGCCGGCATGGATGTAGGTTCCGACTGCGCCTTCATTGGTGGTGCGTGAGGCTTTCTTTGCAGCCGAGGCCATGCCGCGCTTGCGCAGGACGACGAAGGCGTCTTCCATGTCGCCTTTGGCTTCCTGGAGGGCCTTGAGGCAGTCGCCCATGGGGGCGCCGGATTTTTCGCGGAGTTCCTTGACGAGTTTTGCGTCGATCTTCGGGGTGTCAGCCATGATGGTATTCATAATCCTTCTCTAGATGATGCGGTGTGAGTGTTAATGGGTCGTTGACGCAGAAAGAGCGTGGCGCCGAATTCGCTTTCGCGGGCTGCCACGCTCCACTGGGTTAGTGTTCGTGACGGCCTTAGACGGCGGCGTGGGCCGAGAGTGATTCGGGCTCGGTGTCGGGCTCGGAGGCGGCAGCCGGGGCCTTGCGGATGTTTCCGCCGAGGACGGCTTCGAGGTCGACGGTCTCTTCTTCTTCGGGCGCGGCTGCTGCGGGCTCCGCCGCGGCCTGAATCTCGCCGGGCTCGTACTCGCCGTCTTCGCCGATGTACGAGGAGGGGACTTCGGTCGGAGTGACGTCGGCGACTTCGGTGGCGAAGGCCTTCTCGGAGACCATCTGGACGCCTTCGTAGGCGGAATCGGCGATCTTCGTGGTGAAGAGGCGGATGGCGCGGAGAGCGTCGTCGTTGCCGGGGATGACGTAGTCGACGACGGTGGGGTCGCAGTTGGTGTCGACGACGGCGACGACCGGGATGCCAAGCTTGCGGGCTTCGGCGACGGCGATGGCTTCGTTGTTGGAGTCAACGACGAAGATGGCGTCGGGAAGGCGCTTCATGCTCTTGATACCCGAGAGGTTGGTCGAGAGATGCTTGCGCTCGCGCTCGAGCTTGATGACTTCCTTCTTGGTGAGCAGCTCGTAGCGGCCATCGGTGGACATGTCGTCGAGTTCCTGCAGGCGCTTGACGGACTTCTGCACGGTGATCCAGTTGGTGAGCAGACCACCGAGCCAGCGGCTGTTGATGTAGGGCATGCCGGCGCGGGTGGCTTCCTCGGCGATGGCATCCTGCGCCTGGCGCTTGGTGCCGACGAAGAGGATGAGCTTGCCGGTGGCGGTGAGGTCGGTGACGAACTTGGACGCTTCCTTAAACATTTTCAGCGTCTTCTGGAGGTCGATGATGTAAATGCCGTTGCGCTCGCCGAAGATGTGGTCCTTCATCTTTGGGTTCCAGCGCTTGGTTTGATGCCCGAAGTGAACGCCAGCTTCGAGCAGTTCTTTCATGGTTATGTTTGCCAATGTAGCTCCTTGGTTGAGGCGGCCGAGTGTGAGCATCGGTGCCTGGATTGATCCTTTTGCCTGACGAGACAGGCGCGGGAGATTTGACTCCTGACCTCCGATGTAAAAGCTTCGGAGGGTGATGCGAGTGACGAATCGTTACCGCCACTAAATGCGAGAGGCCCGGGGCTAAAGCCCCACTTCGATTTGGACTAAGTCAGGGGGCTGAAGCCCCCTGCTTAATCCAAAGAGCAAAACCGAACTCCAGAATCGACAAGCGACAGCAAAAAACTTTGCTGAAAGGCTTCCTTTATCGCTTCGAGAACTGGAAGCGTGCGCGAGCGCCCTTCTGGCCGTACTTCTTGCGCTCTTTACCACGCGAGTCGCGGGTAACGAGTCCTTCTGCCTTGAGCGCCTTGCGGAGCTCGGGGTTGAAAACCATGAGGGCGCGGGCGATGCCGAGTTTGACGGCGTCGGCCTGTCCCATAACGCCGCCACCCTTGACGGTGGTGATGACGTCGAAGGTCTCTTCGATGCCGGCGATGCCGAGGGAACGCTTCGCCGCTGCGCGCTGCTGGGCGGTGACGAAGTAGACGTCGGATTCCTTGCCGTTGACGGTGAATTTGCCGCTGCCCGGACGCAGGAAGACGCGTGCGATCGAGCTTTTGCGACGGCCGGTTCCGTAGTATTGAATCAGATCTGCCATGGTGCTCCTTGAACTTTGACCTCAGGGGCTAAAGCCCCAAAACTTTTAGTCCTGTACGGCACGGCTGAAGCCGTGCCCTTAACAAAACCGATTACTAGCCTTCAACAAGACGGATAACTAGCCTTCGAGTGCGGGGGCCGGATGAGTTGGCACCATCACTTTGGAGGTGAGCACCTTGGGCGCGTTGGAGGCATGGAAGTCCATGGCAACGGGCTGCTGGGCGAGGTGCGGATGCTGTGCGCCTTTGTACACCTTGAGCTTGGTGGCCATCTGGCGGCCAAGCTTGTTTTTGGGAAGCATGCCCTTGACGGCCTGCTCGACGATGGCTTCGGGGCGACGGGCGAGGAGCTTGATGAAGGACTCTTCGCGGAGACCGCCGGGGAAGCCGGTGTAGCGGCGATAGAGCTTCTGGTCAGACTTGAGGCCGGTCAGCACGATCTTTTCGGCATTGATGATGATGACGTGATCGCCCATATCGATGTAGGGGGTGTAGAGAACGTTGAGCTTGCCGGCGAGGATCGAAGCAGCCTGGGTGGCGAGACGGCCCAGCGTTTTGCCGCTGGCGTCGAGTACGAACCACTTGCGCTTGATATCTTTGCCGCTCGGAATGGTGGTGGACATCGTTTGGTTTACTCCCTGATTCTGCCGTCTTCCTTGTTCGGCGTGGTGCGGGAAGAAAATGGTGCCGAGTTGGTGGTGCATTTAGAGCAAAAGAACGAATGTTCCAGAGCAGAGCGGCGTGGCGAAGGAAGAGATGAGTTCTCTCTTCACAAGGCGCGGATAAAGACCGCTTTGGTCTGGATCGTCCGATCTGGTTTAACAGATCTGGACTACGCACAAAACCGATGGGATGGGTGCTTCAGGGGGCAGCTACGGTGGAACTGCTCCCCAGTGGATCCATCAGATCCATCACGGATGCCTCGGGTGACTGCCTGGCCTGGGAACAATGGAGACACAGACGTACAGACGCGAGACTGCGCGAAATTTAAGTCTACTGAGCTATTTGGGGTCCCGTCAAGGGTTATTGCTGGAGTTTACCGGATTTAGGGCGGGATTTGAGCCATTTGCCGGGGTGGCGAGGTCGAGGATGTAGATGTTGCCGTCGTCGTAGAGGTGAAGGCGGGTTTTGGCCAGCTCGGCGTACTGCTGGTGAGAGCGGAGGGTGATTCTGGCTTCGCTGTGGATCCACTGGGTTCGGGAGGCGTCGGCGATGACGTGGGGGGCTTCGCGGTCGAAGGCGGCGAAGTAGGCGTAATCGTAGATGAGGTAGCGGAGGTGGTTGGCGAGGAGGTAGCGGGCGAGGGCTTCGCCGTCCTGGCGGGAGGGCCAGCCGGGAGGAAGGCTGGCGGCGCCGGGGTAATCGGCGATGCTGATGGAGCGGGTGCCGAAGTCGAAGAGGAAGGGATTGTCGACCGTGGCGAGGGCGGCGGCGTCGGCGGGGATGGCCCCTTGTACGGCGGTGTATTCGGCCTGGACGCTGGGCGGGACTATGGGGGTGTCGAGAAGTGCGGATTTGAGGCCCCAGGGGATCTGCATTAATTCGTTGGAGAGCCGATTGCCCCAGATGGTGAGGGCTCCGAGCATGACGAAGATGACGGTGCCGGCCTGGAGGATGGGCCAGCGGCGGGCTGCAGGTGCGGAGTTGGCACGGCGGCTGAAGACTACGTAGAGAAGAACCAGCGCGGGGAGCATGCAGGGGTAGTTGTAGCGGCGCACGGAGTCTCCGCCGGTGGCGATGCCGACGAGCAGGGCGGCGCAGAATGCCGCGGCAGAGAGAGCGAGGATGGCTTCGCCTTGCTCGTCGCGATCGCCGAAAACCCACTCGATGAGGAAAAGAAAGAGGAGGGGGATGCAGAAGGGGATGACTTTGTGGACGATGACGCTGACCCCGGCTCCGGAGGGCGCGGGGTAGAGGCCGTAGGCGGTGTATTCGTAGCCGGGGCCGAGGGTGGGGTAGAAGAAGGTTCCGGAGGTGGCGTGGTGGGCGATCATCCAGGGGGCCATGACGAGGAGGGCGCCGAGGGCGGCAAAGAGCAGAGTTTGAGCGCCGGCTGAGAAGCCTCGTCTTCGCCAGCGGAATAGGGCGATGCAGGCTACGAAGATGACTCCGTGGGGGAGGTAAGTGGATTTGGTGGTGGCTACGGCTCCGGTGACGATGCCGAGGAGGAGCGCGAGGAGAATGGGATGGCCGGCGAAGAGCTTGCGGTTGGCGGCGAGGTAGACGAGGCCGAAAAACAGAGCGCTGGGCAGAAGGACGAAGGTGAGATTGAACTGGAGTTGCGGGGTGAAGATGACGAGCAGGGCGAAGACGAGGCGCTGCGTCCGGGTGAGGTGGAACTGGTTGGCGATGCCGTATGCCATGAAGGCGAGGAGGAGGAGGCCGAGGGTGCGATCCGCCATCTGGACGTGTGCGAGCGGGAGGGCGGTGAGGACCAGGGTCTGGAGGAAGTAGCTGCCGCCGATGCTGGTCATGATGCGGCGCTCGCTGAAAGGGTCTGCGGCGTAGTGGTGGAGCTGAAGCATTTTGGCGGGAGCGGCGAGGTAGAAGTTGTAGTCGTCGGAGGCCTGGTACTGGCCGGCGCGGACGCTGGCGCCGATGCGGACGAGGAAGAGGACGGCGAGGAGGAGGAGCAGGAGGGTGATGGTGCGGGAGGACGGTCGAGGGAGACTGGCGGATTCGTCTGGCGCGCCGGGTTCGGTGATGGTGATTCGGAGGAGACCGGCTGCGATGAGGCCAAGGTTTATTAAGATCGTGACGATCGGGCTGGTGATGGCGTGGATGAGATTGAGGCAGCCGCCGAGGAAGATCACGACACCGACTCCGCTGGTGGCGGCGAGTGCGACGGAGGGACGGCGCACGCCGAAGAGGCGGAGAAGAACGGCGCCATAGCCTGCGATGGAGATAAAGACGAGAGCACACCAGAGGAGCGCCCCAAAGAAATGCAGCAGTGAAGCTGGGGTCATGTCAGATCCTGTGGGGAGACGGGCTGATGGCGTCGAAGGTGTGGTTCAAGGCGCGAGGATTCAGGGCACAAGAAAAGCAGAGAGCTGCATTGGCTCTGTTGAGAATAGGCTTCAGGGTTGGGTTCTTTTTGGTCGCGGTCATGAAGGGCCGTGGCTGGGAGATTGTTCTGCTCAGATTACACTACGGCTGAAAGGGTCTTACATCCTTTTTGGGCGGCCTCTGTTTGCGGCTATGCGGGGCGAGCGAGAGTTGAGATGCGCCGCGGTGGGAACGGCTGGTGTGCCGATTCTTTTGAGTCAGAGGGCTTGGTGATCCGGCTGCTCTTCGCACGAAGCGGGGCTTGGTTACGTTGTGGAGAGTTCCAGTGGAGGAGCAGTTCAGGCTGGCGGGGTGGCGATGAGGGACGACTCGGTGTGCGGAGGTGCCGTTTGGGGAGTGGTGAGGCGGCGACCGAGCAGCATGGCGGGCCGCTCGACGAGGCGATAGAAGATCTCGCTGACGAGAAGCGTGCCGAAGAGATAGATCGGCAACAAACGGCTCATTTGAACGTGACCCAGAAGGGTGTGGATAAGAACGAAGAGGATGGTTCCGTGAATGAGGTAGAGGCTGTAAGAGATCTGACCGAGGTGGTGGATCGCCGGCGTGGTTAGAAAACTGTGGAAGGGCCGGCTGTTCATGGCAAAGATGATGAGCATGGCTGCACCGGCGGCCGCGCCCCAGTCGTAGAGATCAGCGGGAATGGAGAAGCGCTGGATGATGCTGCTGGCATCGGCGAAGGCGTAGAGAGCCAGGGAGACCAGAGCGATGGCGGCTAGCTGAAGAGAACTGAGTTGAGCGTAGCGGCGGTTAATCCCGTCGAGGTGCTTTGCCAGCAGCGACCCGATCAGGAAGAAGGCTGCGTAGTGCAGGGTGAGCGTCGTGTTGAACGCGGTGCGGTTGCTGAGAGGAAGGGCGCTTGAAAAGAACATTGCAATAGGGAAGAAAGAGAGGGAGAGGACGACGGCATAGAGAATGATCCAGCGGGACCGGAGGCGCAGGACGGCAAGAGCGATGAAGGGGAAGATGAGGGAGATCCGCATCTCGTAGACGAGGGACCAGAACGCGGTGTTGAACTGAGACCAGTCGTAGTTGCCGAGGAACAAGATGTGTTGAACAACAAGGCGGGCGGTGACAGGGCCCGACCAGGTCCAATTGGTCCAATAGTTGTCGGCGGTGCCATGACCGGAGAACTGGAGGTCGCAGAGGATCGCGAAGGCCAATGCGCCGAGATACGGGAGGTAGATTCGGCAGACTCTTTTCAACAGGAAGGGGGTGTAGTTGAGGCGGTCATCTTTTTTGTAGGGCAGAGTGAGGACAAAGCCGCTGAGCACGAAGAAAAGAATGACGGCCTGATGTCCGGCGACGAGGAGACGCAGAGGGGTGCGATCAAGAGCGTGGACAATTTGTGGCGGGCAGATACGGGAGAAATGGTGGAAGACGACGGTAATGGCCGCGAGGCCTCGCAGCGAGTCGAGCTCGCGAAAGCGGCGCCGGGGGGACTGCTGAAATTTGTCCATATTGCTCAGCACTGTCGCTGATGTAAATGTAACGTAACCAGCGGCCTATTACCTATGGCTCATTCGAGTGAGTACCGAAACGAAGCTGGGAAGTTACTGGCCTGCTGAGGGTTCTCGTCGCGGAAAAGTTTTAGTGGATGAGCCGGCTGGGGCTGGGCTGCTGGCCGAAGCTGGTTTGGAGCAGGCGGGGGATGGTTGGTTTGTGACGGCGGCGTGGGGGCTCGTCGGGAGTGGGCGGGTCGAGGCGATAGAGGATGAGAAGGTTTCGCTCGGGATCGTCCATCGCGGGGAAGGCGGCGACGCGCTGGAGATGGTACAGGGGGGTGAGGGCGTCCATCTTGTCATCGTCGACCTGATTCCAGGTGACGTACCAGCCGGGTCGGTAGGCCTTGATGCGGACGGGGAGATCCATGGTGCCGAAGTCGTCGCAGATGGAAGGGAGTCCAGTCATGAGCGAGAGCTGGGAGCCGCTGATGGAGAGGATGAGCGGGTTGTGGGTGGGGTCGGAGGAGACGATGCGGTGGATCTGGGCGGCAGCGGCGGTGAAGGTGTAGTCGGGGGTGCGGACGTAGTGGAGGGTCTGGCGGGCGTCGGTGATAGTGAGCACGGCTAGCACCGCAGCGATGGTGGCGATGGCGAGGCGATGCAGCCAGGTTTCGGTGGCGCTGTGGCTTTGAGAGCTTGAGTTCCAGAGACTGGAAAAGACAGCGGGCACTAGCAGGGTGAGCGGGACGGCGACGACCAGATAGTACCGGGGCTGGAGGTTGTTGTGATAGGCGAGGAACGCTGCGTAGCCGCCAGCCCAGAGGAGCAGGGACGGGATGAGAGGGTTGCGCAGGAGGCGGGGACGAAGGAGGAAGACCGAGATCGCGGCCAAGAGGGAGAGTGGGTAGAGGATCTTGCCGATCCAGAGACCGTCGGCGATGGTGTCGGCGAGGACCGTGAGGACATTGGATGGGGTCAGGCCGCTGTAGCTGTTCGCTTCGAAGAGGTAGTGGAAATCGGGGAGGAAGTGCGGGCGGACGACGAAGAGATAGTAGCTAAGCCAGATGACGGTGGCGAGAACGGCGGGGGGAAGGCTGAGGCGAAGGAAGAGGCGAAGGCGATATCCGGCGCGTGCCCACAGTAGCCAGAGGATCGCTGGCAGGAGAAAGATGGCGGTGGTCTTGGTCAGGACCATGAGAGGGACGAGCAGACCGAGGGCGACAGCGGGGGTAGTGAGCAGCATGCGGATTCGCAGGCGGATGGCGGTTCCCTGCTCCGGCGACGGGGTGTAGCTGGCGGCGAGGAGGGCGAGCAGAGTGAAGAGGATCAGAAGCGGCTCGAGGATGGCCATGCGGGTAAAGGCATAACAGAAGGGGCTGACGGCGAGAAGAAGCACGGCGATGGCGGGGGCGAGGGAGGTTTCGGTTTTTTTGCCGGACGAGAGAAGCTGCCAGCGCCGGACCAGGAGGTAGGATGCGACGAGAATACAGCCGAAGATGGCGACGGTAAGGGCGCGGGCGGCAGTGAGGTTGACTCCGGTGAAGCGGAAGAGGGCGGCTTCGAGGAGGGGCCAGACGGGAAGGGCGGCTGCGGGGTTGAAGTCTCCGGGGAGGTGCCAGTGGCCGCGCTGGAAGTGGCGGATGGCTCCATCGCCGTACCAACCTTCGTCGGTGTACTTGGCCCAATCCATCCAGGGGGAGTGGTTGGGGAAGTCTGCGCTGAGATGGACAGCGTGAAGGGCGAGGAAGAGGGCTGCGACGAGGAGGAGACCGGCCTCGGCGAGTTTGCGGATACGGGGCGGGATGGAGTTCGGCTGGTTCATGGGGCCTAGTATTTAACACAGGTTTTCGGCACGAGTTCAGAGTATTACAGAAGTGTTACGGCGGGGGCGATAGGCGGTGACACACCGTCCGGTGAGATGGTCCGAGGGCATAGGCCGGATGCTATTCTTTCCTCTCAACCCAATGGAAATAAGACGAAATACGACAATGCAGAGCCCGAAGCGAGTTGTGAGTGCTCTGTTGAGCGTGATCGTTCTTTCGGCTGGATATCTGGACTATTGGGCGTACAGCCAAGAGTTCTATCGACAACCGAAGATATGGATGGACGTCGTTTCAGGGACCGGGAGCGCACCAAATCAGTACCGCATTGGGGTCATCCATACGGCTTATTTTCTGGCTCGCCACCTGCATCTGGGCATGCGGCATAGCCTGGCGCTGCTGGATGTGATCTCGGGCATGATTGCGGTCTTTGCGCTGTTTCTTGTGCTGCAGCGTTCGGCGGTGTACCGGAGGCCCGGCGTCGTGGCACAGTGGTTTGGTGCGGCCAGTTTCGTTGTGCTGGTGCAGTTTTACCTTGCCTGGCTGCTTTGGTATCAACGCCCCGAGACGCTGCCGAGCGCTGCGGTTCTTTCGCTGGCGCTGCTGCTGCTTGGTGGAAAGTCTCCCGGCGCTGAGCAGCGGGGTGCGATTGGGATGGTTGGGACGGTGGTTGGACTACTGCTTCTTGTTGTGGTCCAGGGATATATCCGCTCCGATGTGGGGTTTGCGCTGCATTTGGGGATTCTGCTGGCGTGCATGACACGTGTGGGGCATGGGTTCGCGTTGCCACGCGGGGTGCAAGCCGGGACCAGCCTGGTGGCTATGCTGCTGGTTTTGGGCATCCAGTACGATCTGATGAAGAGGGTGTACCCTCAAGCAAACTATGGCCATACGCAGGTATTTCAACTGTTTTTCAATTTGAAATCACTGCCGGGGTACATCCCATTTTTCCTCTTTATGGTGCCATTGGGATGGACGACCGTTATGCTGGCGCGGCGACGGTATTTGGCGGGCTCTGCGGAGATCGGAATGTTTATTGCCGCGGTGATCTTTCTGGGGATGTGGGCCACTGTCGGAAGGATAAAAGAGGTTCGGATCTTTCTGCCGTTCGCTTTGGCGCTGGTACCGCTGACGGTGGAGTTGGCGATGCAAAGATTTTTACCGGCCATAGAGATGTCGGAGACGCGAGCCGGAGTGGATGCCATGTCAAACCACCTGCCTTATTCGTAGGCGAGGGCGTCGATGGGATCTTTGCTGGCGGCCTTGAGGGCCGGGTAGAGAGCTCCGAGGATAGCTCCGATGAAGGCGATCACGACGGCTTTCCAGACGTAGGGAATGTTGATGACGAAGTCGAGGGTGGGGAAACGGGCTTCAAGGGCGGCGCTGAGCGCGAAGCTGGCGGCTATGCCGAGGATGATGCCGACAAGGGCGAGCACGCTGGTTTCACGCAGGACAATGCCGACGATATAGGCGCGGGACGCTCCCATGGATTTGAGGATGCCGATCTCGCGGGTGCGCTCCATGACGGCGGTGTACATGGATTGAAAGATGACGAGGAAGCCGATGACGACGGCGATCCCGATGACGACGCGAAGGCCGATGTTGAAGCCGGGGAGCGCGTTGGGTGTCATGGAGGAGAGGTACTCGTCGGTGGTGATCACGTTGTACTGGGACATTCCGGGGGTGGCGAGGATAGCTTTGCGGACGTCTTCCTCGTATTGGGGCGGGTGCTCGGTTTTGAGGTAGAAGGCGGTGGCTTTGCCTTCGGTTCCGGTGATGCTGCCCATGGTGTCGATGGGGATGAACTTGCGGCCGCCTTTGCCGTGCTCGACGATGCCCGAGATGCGGAAGGGGTGCTTGAGGATTTCGATGGTGTCGCCGACTTTTTTGCCGGCGCCTATGTAGTCGTCGACGATGACGTCGTTGGGTCCCTGGAAGGGGCCTCCGGCGAGGAAGACGAAGGGCAGGAGACCGTCGTAGGTTTTGAAGTCGATGCCGTAGATGTTATCGAGGGAGCTGGTGATCTGGATATTGACCGGGGCGACGACTTTGGTGTGGGGGATCTGGGCGAGGATGTCCGCGACCTTGATGGAGGCGCCGGCGGGGCTCATGCCGATGAAGTTATTGGTGGTGCTGGGGCGGACGAACATGTCCATACCGATGCCGTTGGTGCGGTCTTTGAAGCCGTTGAGCTTGCCCATCAGGATGGCAGTGATGGAGAGGATCATGATGACTTCGATGGCGATGGCGAGGCAGCTGATGAGGGAACGGAGAGGACGATGGACGAGATTGCCGACAACTAATTTGTTCATGCTTCTATCAGTGTATGGGAACGGGAAGGAAATTCCGCGTCAGGGGACGCGGTTGCAGGCTCACGAAATTGAGGCGGGATCTCAGCTTTGCGAGGACACGGGAGGGAGCAGGCGGTTGGGAATGGAGCGAATCGGCGCGCCACGGCGTATAGAGATGCCTTCTGGGCCGATGAAGAAGGTTCCAAGGACGGGCATGACATAGGCGCCCATGACGGCCGCGAAGATGATGGCGATTCCGACATAGACACACATATAAACCATGGCGTTGAGATCGCCTTCGGGAGCCGCGTGGGCGAAGAGCACTGTGACCAGGAGTCCCCAGGGGGCCCTGCGGACGTCTCCGCAGAGCGTGTCGAAGATGGTGAACAGGAGAAGCCATATCGCAGGGGCGAGCAAACAGATGCCGCGCCACCCCATAAGGTGATAGGCGACTGCGGTCGAGGAGAACGAGACTCCGGTACTGGTGTCCTCCTCGGCAAGCAGACCAACCTCGTGTGCATAAGTGTTTCCGGTCATTAGAGGTGGTTTATCCGGCCAGATGAAATGGGGAACGAGATTCTGGAAGCTCTGAATGACTGGGGTGATGCCGTAGGCGCCAAATTGCTCCGTGTGAGTGATCAACGCGTCGTCGATAGAGACCATTTCAAGCCGGTCAAAGAAGCCTTGCGGCGTGTTAAAGTAGCCCTGAACGCGATCCTCTAACGCATCGGTTGAGCCTGCATAATACTGCTCACGAACGTAATCCAGGTTTGACAACAGAGAGATCGAGGCATCGATATTGAAGGCTTCATCTCCCTTGTAGGATCTGCCATATTGAGAGTAGGGGACCAGATAATAGAAAATGATGAAGGCAACGACACCAATAGCGCCTATCTGGAAACGGGAGATTCTGTAGCGTTGAGAAGATGCGGCGATCAACCAGCAGACGAACGGGGAGATCATTGCCTCTTTGGAAAAGGTGAGGACTCCGTTACCGAACATGAACATGAAAGATAACAACACGGGGAAACTGACGCTGCGAGTTCCTCCGCTGCGGCGGTTGGCATTGAGAACACCGAGCATTATCGCCAGGGGGAAGAACCGGTTCAGCTGATTGAGAGCGCTTAGGACTGTGCCGTTTCCTCCAGGTACAAAGACATTCGCGAAAAAGATCAGAAGGCCGGCAACCATACATCCGACGGTGGCGGTCTGCATGTTGGCGTCCGTCACCATCTTCCCCAGCAGGGCATGTTTTGCGGACAGTCTTCTGCTGAAATAGACGGCAACCAACATCATGCACATCCCGCCGAAATAGACACTGATTGTCAGCATCGGATTCTGCAGATTGGAATCTGCGCGCTCACCGAGGTAAGCCTTCATGCAGAGGCCGACAATGAGCCCAAGGACGGAGTTGAAGAAGACGAAGGCTCCCTGGGTTCGCGTGAAGCCGCCTCCGGCATTAAAGGCCATTGCGGCAACAACGATATACGCGGCGGCCAAGAGGGCGAAGGTGGGGTTCGTCCCTTGAAGCAGCTGGATTACACAGAGGATGCCTGCGAAATAACAGACTGCCAGCAGCGAAACGTGATCCGGAAAAGGAAGGCGCATTCGTTCTCTTTGGTACAGATGGAACTATTGAGGTGCTGACCAGATTCCATCGGTTGCATCACCGAGCAGTCTGCGTTTTTCCCGTCTCATTTTCTTCGGAGCGGGCCGGATCGTGATGCAGCAATTCTCCAGCAAGTATAGCGGACAGCCGGCGTGGCTCAGATGTTCGAGTTCGACACGGACGCCTGGCGAACGCGGCGATTTTGAGCATACAGGCCAAAACTCTTAATCAGGTAATTTCTGAGACGCAGTGAAGGTCGCTCAATGAAGAGGTATGAGAGCTGCGCTACGACAAGAATTACGAGCCAACTGAAAGGAAAGGTATAGAGGAGCTTCAGGGACGGGCTAAAGAGAGTTACGTCGGCACGGTTGAGGAACAGCGTCTGCCATATATAGATGCTGTAAGAGAGCACACCTATATGCGCTATTGGGCGAGAGTTGAGGAAGCGGCCTACGGCAGAGGTCGGGTTTCGGACGCACCATAGAAGAAAAAAGGCGATTGCGGCCCCGCAGATGGTCATGCCGATGGGGAAGTCCCAATAATTCTGAAAACGAGCGCTCAGGCAGTCGGATATGAGGATTACAGCGGGGGGAATCCACCAGATCCTGGTTACGAAGTTGTAAATACGCTCGAAGACGGGGGTGCCCTGCACGAGGGCGAGAAGGCAGCCGAACATGAGCGAATCGGCGTGCGCGTGAAAACCATAGCTGTTGTGCAGAACCGTGTTGCGCGCAAGGGTGAAGCTGACGACTCGAATGATGGGCGCGATGAGGATGATTGCGATGGCTATTTTGCTGGCCTTCGACCTGCCTTCGGGTCCTGGCCGGCGAAGGCAATACAGAAGGAGGAGAGGCCAGATGAAATAGAACTGCTCCTCGATGCTGAGAGACCAGAAGTGCTCCAAGGGCCACATGAAGCTGGGCGCGTAATCATGAAAAAAGAAGAGCGCGCTGATGATGTCGAGTTTGAAGATAGGCAGCTTGCCTGCCCAGCCCAGGAGCAGAAGAAACCCGACGTAGACGTAGAGAGGCGGCAGAATGCGCATGGCCCGGCGGAAGTAAAAGCCGCGCAAGCTGACGGAGCCGCGCTTTTCATGTTCGCGAAGCAGAAGGCTGGTGATGAGATAGCCGCTGATGACGAAGAAGATGAAGACGCCGGTGGCGCCATTGAAGATGCCCACCCAAAGGAAGGGGACGGGGGTTGTAACTTCAAGGCGCTGGAGACTGTGGAGAGCGAGAACGAGAAAGATGGAGAGCGCCCGCAGACCATCGAGACTTGGGATGCGATGCACCGTTGCTCCACCCTTGCGGGTGGTCTCTGCAGGCATGAACCGGGCTCCTTTGGTGATTATAGCTTGGCGAAATGTGGAGGCCTGTTCCTAACTAGTCTGGTTCCGATCTGGTAAGTGGTAGGCATATAACACGAATGGGGCTTTGACTTCGGCAAATACTCCAGTCTATTCTTCGATGAACTGGCGCGGCCTGAACGATTTGCCTGCGGCGGTATGGGTTAACGGAAACGGCATGGAACGATTCTGCGACGAGTTGCGATGGGAGCGGGAGCGGCGTCAGGTCTCGATTGAAACGATCTGCAATCAGACAAAAGTCGCGTCGCGTCATTTGCTTGCCCTGGAGGCGGGAGAGTACGACGCTCTGCCGGGTGGGGTGTTCCGCAAGGGTATTGTTCGCAGTTATGTGGCGGCGCTGGGGTTGGACGAGGTTCCCTGGATCGAGCGATTTGAGGCCAGCCTGCGAGAGAGTGGCACCCTGAGTATCGACGCCAAGGACTGGACTGAGTTCGCCGAAAATGTACGGAGAAACAGAGGCGGTTCCGAGTCCTCGACCGGCATGCGATGGATGGGCGTGGCGATGATGCTGGGGTCGCTGATGGCGCTGGGTTGGAGCGTATGGAAATTTGCGCTGCATGGACGGCTGGTTCCGTAGGGATTTCATCAGGCGGCTGTAGAGCGACTGGATTTTTGGTCGCTGATCTAATTTCCTCCACAAGGGCAGGTAACCGGAGAGGCTTTTCGGTGGCCGCTTTGGTGTGCCGTTCAATGCGAATTCTCGCCGTTGAGGGCGCGAGGGAGATGAACGGCTGAGCCGCTTTGCCGGGGTGGTAAATGCATAGGTAAAATGAAAGGGTTGGATGCTGCCCGGGCTAAGTGCTGGGGCAGGTACTCTGTGGAGGAGATATTTTGGCTAAACGCGACCGTTTTCTATTTACCAGTGAGTCTGTGACTGAAGGGCATCCTGATAAGATCGCCGATCAGATTTCCGATGCGATTCTCGATGCCTGCCTGGCGCAGGACCCCTACAGCCGTGTGGCGTGCGAGACGCTGACCTGCACCGGACTCGTGGTGATCGCCGGGGAAATTACAACGAAGGCCTATGTGGACTTCCAGAGCCTGGTGCGCGGAACGGTCGCGGCGATCGGGTATGACAATGCGCTGTATGGGTTCGACTCGAATACCTGCGCGGTGATCTCGACGATCAATAAGCAATCGGGCGATATTGCGATGGGCGTGGATACTGGCGGCGCTGGCGACCAAGGCATGATGTTCGGGTATGCGACGAACGAGACGCCTGAGCTGATGCCGACGCCGATCTCGCTGGCGCACAAGCTGGCGCAGAAGCTGAGCGAGGTTCGCAAGAATGGGCTGATGTCGTATCTGCGGCCGGATGGCAAGAGCCAGGTGACGGTGGAGTATGACTCGAACCATAAGCCGGTGCGGGTGGATGCGGTGGTGATCTCGACGCAGCATGCCGAGACGGTCGGGAATGAAGAGCTGCGTGCGGACATTTTGAAGAACGTGATTCAGGCGGTGATTCCGGCGAAGCTGCTGGATGAAGATACGAAGTATCACATCAATCCGACGGGCCGGTTTGTGGTCGGAGGGCCTATGGGCGATACGGGGTTGACGGGTCGAAAGATTATCGTTGACACGTATGGCGGCATGGGACGGCATGGCGGCGGGGCCTTCAGCGGTAAGGACGCGACCAAGGTCGACCGCTCGGCGGCTTATATGGCGCGGTATGTGGCGAAGAATATTGTTGCCGCTGGATTGGCTGACCGTTGCGAAGTGCAGCTTGCCTACGCGATTGGCGTGGCCGAGCCGGTGAGCGTGCTGGTGGATACGTTTGGCACGGGCAAGGTCGATGAGACCGCGCTGGAGGAGCTGGTGCGGAAGAACTTCTCGCTGACGCCGAAGGGCATTATCGAGGGGCTTGACCTGCGCAAGCCGATCTTCAAGGCGACGGCGGCGTATGGCCACTTCGGACGTAAGGGCGATACCTTTACGTGGGAGAAGACGGACAAGGCTGCAGCGCTGGCGGAGCAGGCTGGGGTCAGACAGGCTGTGGCCAAATAGTTCTCCGCGGTATCAGTTGAAAGATGGGCGGGCCTTCGGGCCCGTCTTACTTTTTGTTGGTGGGAATTTAGGAAGATCAAGGTAGACTGCTGGCAATCGCCTTAATTGCATCTCAAGTAACACCAACCCCTGTAGGGAAAGGGTTTTTTGATGCTTATTAAGTCTGAATACGATATTCAATTTCATCTTGCTATGCCCACACCGATGGTGGCGATGCTGCATCTGCATCCGTCGCTCGAGCCGGCGGTGCGATCGGGCAATGAGTTGAAGGTGGAGCATATTGATCGTGATACCAAGACCGACGTTGCGACGTCGGAGTATCACGATGTATTTGGAAACCGCTGCACGCGGTTTACTACGCCGGCTGGCGCGATACGACTGAGCGGGACCAGTGTCGTTGAGAGGGACGAGTTGGCTGATCCGATCAATGCGTACGCGCAGCAGGCTCAGGTGGAGAATCTGCCGTCGGAGGTGCTGCAGTTTTTGCTGCCCAGCCGGTACTGCGAGGTGGATAGGTTTGTACCGATCGCACAGGACCTGTTTGGCTGGATGACGCCGGGGTGGATCAGGGCTTCGGCGATTCGCGACTGGGTCCATGGGAAGGTGGCGTTCAACTACCAGGCGGCTCGGCCTACCAAGACGGCGATGGATGTCTTTACGGAGCGAGTTGGGGTGTGCCGGGATTATCAGCATCTCGCGATTACTCTGTCGCGGTGCCAGAATATTCCGGCGCGGTATGTGACGGGATATCTGGGGGATATTCGTTGGCCCTATAGCGGGCTGGGGGATTTCAGCGCCTGGTACGAGGTGTTTCTCGACGGGCGCTGGATGACGATGGATGCGCGGCATAATGAACCGAGGATGGGGCGCGTGTTAATGGCCACGGGACGGGATGCTGCGGATGTCGCGATTACCACCTCGTTCGGGAGTGCGACTCTGACGAACTTCTATGTGGACAGCTATGAGGTGCGGGAGGATGGGACGACGGTGCCGAGTCTGCCGGGCTCGGTGGCGCAACAGGCGGTTGTGACTTCGGCGAACAGAGGCTCGGCTGGTGCGATTCAGGGTGTGGCAGAGTAGAAGGTGTAGGTTGCGGTGTAGGGGACGCGCGAGAGGGCGTTGAGATCGTGGGCGTCGCAACCAGTTGTGGGACTTACGCCGCCATGGGTGTCGGAGCGCCGGATGAATTCGACACGGGTCATGACGCCGGAGCCTGAAGGATTGACAGATTTGAGGAGAAGCCAGGGGATCGAGGTGGGCTCGGGGGATGGGCTTTTTTGTAGGAGCTCGCCTTTGACGGCGCTGCCGTCGTTCGACTTCCAGACGGGACCCGCGCCGTGGGTGCCTACGGGGTTGCCGGATGCGTCGATGAGGGTAGCTTCAGGTGCTTTAAGGACCCATTGTGGTCCTGCGGTGGATTGCTGACAGGTGTAGATCTGGACGCCTTTGCCGGTGACGGTGAGGATGGGGTGTTGCGAGGGTGGTGGAGTGGTGGAGTTCTGAGCGGTCGCAGCGGTCGCGAAGAGTGTTGCGCTGAGAATCAGTTGGAGGTGGGTTCGTTGCATGGTCGAGCAGTTTACCCCAAAGATGTTTCGCGAGTTTGGAGGAACGAAACGGAGTGTGGCCCAAGCGGGTGGCGTGGGAGGATACTGGAATGATAATGACTAGCGCAGTGAAGACAAGTGACGGTGCGATAGTGGTCCCAAGCTATTTTCCCGGGAAGCAGTGGCAGCAGGTGCTGGAGCGGGATGCTCGGGCGGATGGTCAGTTTGTGTATGCGGTGAAGTCGACGAAGATTTACTGTAAACCGAGTTGTGCGAGCCGGCGGCCTACGCGGAAGCAGGTGAGCTTCTTCCCTTCCCCGGCGCAGGCTGAGGCCGCTGGATATCGGGCTTGCAAGAGGTGCGAGCCGGAGCGGACGGAAGCGAGGGCTGATCCTCAGGCTGGGGCGATTGCTGCGGTGACGGAGTATCTGCGGGACCATGCGGATTCTGAAGGGCGGACGCGGCTGGCCGATGTGGCAAAGGCGACCGGTGTCGGGCGGTTGACAATTCTGCGCGGATTCAAGCGGGTGCTGGGGGTGAGCCCGGGGCAGTATGCGAAGGAGGCTCGGCTGGAGAAATTTAAGAACAAGGTGCGGGAGCCGAAGACAGGGAAGGCTCCGATTACCGATGCGATCTATGAGGCTGGGTTTGGGTCGAGCAGCAGGCTGTATGAGAATAGCTCGGCGGCGTTGGGGATGACGCCGCGTGTGATGCGAGAGGGTGGAGCGGGGCTGCTGATTCGCTATACGACTGCGGCTAGTCCGCTGGGACGGATGCTGGTGGCAACGACGGATGTGGGGATCTGCTCGATTGCGTTTGGGCGCGACGATAAGGAGTTGGTGGCTGGACTGCGGGAGAAGTTTTCGAAGGCGCAGCTTGTCGCGGCTAAGGGAAATACGGGATGGCTGGCGGATGCGGTGGCGTTTGTGGCGAGTCAGCTGGGGGAGCACCCGCTGGCGGCTACATTTCCGCTGGATGTAAGGGCTACGGCGTTTCAACAACGGGTGTGGAAGGCGCTGCAGGCGATTCCGCGTGGAGAGACTCGGAGCTATTCGGAGCTGGCGCTGCAGCTTGGAGCGCCGACGGCTTCGCGGGCGGTAGCGGGGGCCTGCGGGGCGAATCCGGTGGCGGTGGTGGTGCCGTGTCATCGCGTGTTGGGGAAGGATGGCTCGCTGACCGGGTATCGGTGGGGCGTGGAACGGAAGAAAAAGCTACTGGCGGCGGAGAAGTGCTAGAACTCACCGCTGGCTCCGCCTCCGCCACTAGCTCCGCCTCCGAAGCCCGAGAAGCCGGACTCAGAACTAGGAGAAATGGATGCTGAGTCGGAACTGACGGGTGAGACGTCCGCGCCTTGCATACTCCCAGAGTTCCAGTAACCTCCCCAGGTTTTCGCGACGCGCGCCTCTGCTGATCGACAATGCGAACAATTTGCGAGGTATTTGGAATGCGAGGGGCAGTGCTGCGGAATACGTTCCACTCCCATGACTTTCCGCCAAAGCCTTCCAAAACTGATCATCGGGTGATTGTATTCTTTGATGATGTTGGTCTGCGCACTTTTTGTCTTGGGGACTGAGTTAGCGTCGACCATCGGAATCTGAGCGGGTAGAGTAGAGCGATGGCAGAGGTCGCTCACGAATCGGCTGTGGATGGTCGCGCGCTGTATGCGAAGATTTCGTGGCGGCTGATTCCTTACATGTTTCTGCTGTATATCGTGGCGTTTTTAGACCGCGTGAACGTGGGGTTTGCGGCCATTGATATGCAGCGGGATCTTCACTTCAGCAATACGGTGTATGGGACCGGCGCGGGGATATTTTTTCTTGGGTACGCGCTTTGCGATCTGCCAAGCAGCCTGATTCTGCGGCGGGTGGGGACACGGGTATGGATTGCGCGGATCATGATTTCCTGGGGCCTGGTTTCGGCCTGCATGGTGTGGGTTTCGTCGCCAGGGTCGTTTTATCTTTTGAGATTTCTGCTTGGAGTGGCTGAGGCCGGGTTTGTGCCTGGCATGCTGCTTTATCTGACCTTCTGGTTTCCTTCTCATGAACGGGCGCGGGCGGTGGCCAAGTTTATGACGGCGACTTCGCTGGCTGGGGTGGTGGGCGGGCCGCTTTCGAGCGCGTTGCTGAAGATGGATGGCTTGTACGGCCTGAGCGGGTGGCAGTGGTTGTTCTTGTTTGAGGGTGTGCCGACGGTGCTGGTGGGGATTTCTGTGTTGTTTGTGCTGAAGGATGGCCCGGAAGCGGCTGACTGGTTGAAGCCAGAGGAGAGAGCGTGGCTGAAGAGTGAGTTGCGAGAGGATCAGGAGCGGTATGGGGCGATGCAGCATCACCATCTGCTCGATGCGTTCAGGCTGCCTGCGGTGTGGTTGCTGGCTGGGGTGTACATCATCATTCAGATCGGGGTGTATACCGTCAATTTGTGGATGCCATTGATTCTTAGCGGATTGACGCATGGTAATGGCAGGGACGCGAGTTTGATTGCGCGGTATGCGACGGTGCCGTACCTTCTGGCGGCGATCTTTACCGTGGTGCTGGGGTGGACTTCGGACCGATGGAATGAGAGGCGAGGGCATCTCGCAGGTTGTATGGCGCTCGCGGGGGTTGGGTTCGCGTGGGCGGCGCAGGCACAGAGCATCGCGGTGGCGTTGTGCGCTATGTCGGTTGTTGCGATTGGGCTTTGGAGCACCATGGGGCCTTTCTGGGCGCTGGCGACACGGATGATTGGAGGGGCGGCGGCGGCCGGCGGAGTTGCGATGATTACGATGATCGGTGCGTGCGGGGGATTTCTGGGGCCGTATGTGACGGGGCGATTGCGGGACGCCACCCATAGTTACGCGGGCGGGCTGTACCTGGTTGGCGGGCTGGCGTTGATTGCGGCGATGTTGAGTCTCGCTGTGGGGAGACCGGGGCGTTTGAAAGCCTCATGAAAATATATTGTCCGGGAAATGATTGTGGCTTTGATGTGGTTGAAAGGAGTGCTTTTTACTTAAACATGCAACACAGGAAGAGCCGAAATCACTGCTCAAACTGTTATTCTGGAACGGATCGTAACGAATTCATAATTTTGAGATGAGGTGCAGGAATGGCGACAGCAACAGTGGATAAGACTGCGGTCCAAGAGAAGGCGGCTGACTATAAAGTAGCGGACATTTCGCTGGCGGATTTTGGCCGCAAGGAGATCGACATCGCCGAGCAGGAGATGCCGGGATTGATGTCGATCCGGAATAAGTATGCCGCGGGGAAACCGCTGGCGGGCGTTCGCGTGACGGGCTCGCTGCACATGACGATTCAGACAGCCGTGCTGATTGAGACGATGGTGGCGCTGGGTGCAAATGTGCGCTGGGCGAGCTGCAATATCTTTTCGACACAGGACCATGCGGCGGCAGCGATTGCGGCGGCGGGTGTGCCGGTGTTTGCGTGGAAGGGCGAGACGCTGGAGGAGTACTGGTGGTGCACGAACCAGGCGCTTAGCTTCCCGGATGGCAAAGGCGGTACGCTGGGCCCACAGCTTGTGATCGATGACGGCGGCGATGTGACGCTGCTGATCCACAAGGGTGTGGAGTTGGAGAAGGGCGACAAATGGGTGGATTCTCCTTCGGGCTCGCACGAAGAAGAGGTCATCAAGAATCTGTTGAAGCAGATCTACGCAGAGACTCCGACGCGCTGGCAGGAAGTGGCGAAGGAGTGGCGTGGAGTTAGTGAAGAGACGACTACGGGCGTGCACCGGCTGTATCAGATGCTCGAGAAGGGCCAGCTGCTGGTGCCTGCGATCAATGTGAATGATTCGGTGACCAAGTCGAAGTTCGACAATCTGTATGGCTGCCGCGAGTCGCTGGTGGACGGTATCAAGCGTGCGACCGACGTGATGATCGCGGGTAAAGTTGCGGTGGTCTGCGGGTATGGTGATGTGGGCAAGGGTTCGGCGGCTTCGCTGCGTGGGCTTGGCGCACGCGTGATTGTGACGGAGATCGATCCGATCAATGCGCTGCAGGCCGCGATGGAAGGGTATGAGGTTACGACGCTCGAAGAGACTCTGGGACGCGGCGATATCTACGTGACCTGCACGGGTAACGTGGACATCATCACGGTGGAGCACATGAAGCTAATGAAGGACCAGGCGATTGTATGCAACATCGGCCACTTCGATAACGAGATCCAGATGGAGCCGTTGAATGCGCTGAAGGGCGTAAAGAAGCTGAACATCAAGCCGCAGGTGGACAAGTACACGTTCGAGAGCGGCAACAGCATCTTCGTGCTGGCCGAGGGCCGGCTGGTGAACCTGGGTTGCGCGACGGGCCATCCGAGCTTCGTGATGTCGAACAGCTTCGCGAACCAGACGCTGGCGCAACTTGATCTGTGGAAGAACAAGGATACGTACAAGGTCGGGATCTACATTTTGCCGAAGAAGCTGGACGAAGAAGTTGCACGGCTGCATTTGGAGAAGATCGGCGTGAAGCTGACGACGCTCTCGAAGAAGCAGGCGGACTATCTGAGCGTTCCGGTGGAGGGGCCGTACAAGTCAGATCACTACCGGTACTAGGTTTTTAGCAGGGGAAAGAAAAGGGCCGCTGAGGAGATTTCCTCGCGGCCCTTTTGCTTGCTTTAGTGCATTGAGATCGGGGCGGCGACGGGGACGCGATCAGTCGACGGTGCCGGGAGGATCAAAGTCATTCGCCGTGATGACCTTGATGCCTGGGGCATTGACGGGCGACGAATCGATGAGGATAACGGTGCGGGCGGCGCCGGCCGAGTAGGTCACCTGAGGTCCGGTGTAGGTCGCGATGGTGGTGCTGCCGGTGATGGTTCCGGCGAGAAGCATGGCGAGACTGTAGGTGCCGGTGGGGATATTAACGTAGCCGGTGTTTGCGCCGAAGGCGATGCCACTGACAAGGGGATTAACGGCGCTGATTTTTTGCCCGGCGGGGATGAGATAGATGTCGACGGCAGCGGTGCGCGTGGCCTGGTTGATGAAACGGAGCGCGGTCTGGCCGGGTGGTGCGGGCTGGCTCTGGTCTGCCAAGGTTAACTGCTGCAGGCTGGCTGCGGTGTTGCCGATAAGGACGGTGTATTGACCCGTGGTGGTAAAGGTGGTTTTCGCGGTGGAGAGAACCTGCCTGGTTCCGGCGGTATTGGCAGTGATGTTGTAGGCGCCTGGAGTAAGCCGGATATAGGAGGTGACGGTGCCGAAATCGAGGTTGAAGGCAAGAGCGTTGGAGTCCTGATACAGATCGAGCCGTGGAGCATCGGGGGTAGCGTTGATGATGCGAACGTGCGCCTCGGGAGCGGAGCTGACGATGGCCCCGCAGCCGGTTAGCATCCCGAGGATCGCGACGGCAGCGATGAGACGAGCGGCAGGACGGTCGAGTTGGGAGGCTTTAGCGACCATGGTTTTCTGGTTCGTCGGCTCGCCGGTGCCCGTTGAGTCGAAAACCCTAAGTGCATCAACTCTAAACGATTCAATGATGGCAAGCGACACTGGAATCGAACGTGACAATGGCTAGATTGGGGGACATGAGCTCCATGGCTCCGCGGGGCGGGCGCCTTCGATTCGAACCAATATCGGCATGAGGGGATGGCTGCGAGGCTAGACGGCATGTCGACGAAGGCGCGTGCGTGCGAGAGCTGGAATACAAGAAAGGACTGGCTGTCATCTTAATTCAGCCAGCCCTGAGTTCTGACCCGAAATTGTTGCGGCTACTTCTTGGGGCGGCTGGCGATGATCTGGTCCTTGATCTTGTTGTACGTGGCCTGCGGGAGAATGCCGCGGGAGACGAGTTGGTTCTTGGCGGTGTAGGGACGGCCGTCGATGATGCGCTTGGAGTAGGCGTCGCCGATGCCGGGGAAGGCCTTGAGCTGGTCGGCTGTCGCGGTGTTGATGTCGAGCGGTGTTGCGGTGGCAGCCGCTGTGGCTGCTGCAGGTTTGGCGGTCTGGGCTGGAGTAAAGACGGGGCTTACGGCGAACAGGAGGGCGGCGGCAAGCAGCTTGCGGCGAAGGTCGAACATTGAGGATCTCCTTGTGGGGTCGGTATCTTACTGCGGAAGAGTACGAGAGCGCGCTGGGTCCGTCAACGACAAGTTTGCGATTCGCTATATGGTGAAATTTGGCGCAGATGATTTGACTTCTCGATGGCTGAAAGCTACTCTGAAATAGAGATGAGCTTGCTGCACCTCCATCACGGGCATCACCATCATCACGCGGAGAGCGTGTTGGCGGCTGTGTCCGGTGTAGCGAAGTAACAAGCGCTTACTCAGGATTTCGAAAGGCCCGCTAACGCGCATACCGCGAGCGGGCCTTTTTCTTGCGTGAAGGTAAAACCAGGAGAGATGAGAATGATCAATACAGTTAGCATTGATTTTGCAAAGATGGATGGCCTGGTTCCAGGCATAGTCCAGGACGCGAAGACGGGCGAGATGTTGATGCTCGGCTTTTTGAATGAAGTGAGTTACGCGAAGACGCTCGAGACTGGGTTTGTCACGTTCTGGAGCCGGACGCGGCAGAAGCTTTGGATGAAGGGCGAGACCAGCGGCAATCGGCTGCGGGTAATTGAGGCTTCGACCGACTGCGACAATGATGCTCTTCTGTTCAAGGTTGAAGTTGAAGGAGATGGGCTGGTGTGCCATGAGGGTACGGTGAGTTGCTTTACGAAGAACATTGGCCTGGAGATCAGAGGGGAGGCGAAGTGAGCGAGACGAGAAAGTTGAAGCTGGGAATTCCCAAGGGTAGCCTTCAGGATGCGACGATTGCGCTGTTTGAGCGAGCGGGCTGGAGGATCTTCGCGAATGGGCGGAGCTACTTCCCTTCGGTCGATGACGCGGAGATTGAGTGCATGCTGGTGCGGGCGCAGGAGATGGCTCGATATGTCGAGCATGGCGCGCTGGACGCCGGATTGACTGGAAATGACTGGGTCCTTGAGAACCAGACAGACGTGGAGTTTGTGACGAGTCTTACCTACTCCAAGCAGAGCCGGCAGAAGGTGAAGTGGGTGCTTGCTGTGCCGGAGGATTCGCCGTTCCAGAAGCCGGAGGACCTGGCGGGAAAGATTATCGCGACTGAACTGGTCGAATTTACGAAGCGATATTTTGCTGGGAAAAATATTCCGGTCACGGTGGAGTTTAGTTGGGGCGCGACTGAGGTAAAGCCGCCTACGCTGGCCGATGCGATTGTCGAGGTCACCGAGACTGGGTCTTCGCTGCGGGCGAATCGGCTGCGCATCATCGAGACGCTGATGGAGAGCGAGACGCAGCTGATCGCGAATAAGACTGCTTACAAGGATGAGTGGAAGCGCAAGAAGATCGACAACATCTCGTTGATGTTGAACGCGGCGATTGCGGCGCAGGGGCGAGTCGGCTTGATGCTGAATGCGCGGAAGGCCGATCTGCCAAAGGTCATTGGGGTACTGCCGGCATTGAACTCGCCGACAGTTTCGCAGTTGAGCGATGCTGAGTGGGTGGCTCTGAATACGATTCTGGATGAGGCGCTGGTGCGCGATGTGATTCCAAAGCTGAAGGCGGCTGGAGCGACGGGAATTGTGGAATATCCGTTGAGTAAGGTTGTGCTGTAGGTAACAGCTTTCAGCTAGAGCTAATGACAATAGCTACGGCTGTTCTTGGAGTTTTGTGATGAAGCTGGTGAAAACCTTTGGTCGCGGCAAGGCGGCGGCGGATGTGCTGATCGAGACATTGGAGCGACGCGGGGCTGTGAATACGGCGCGCGTTGAGCCGGTGGTGCGACGCATTCTTGCCGAGGTGCGCAGGAACGGCGATCGGGCGTTGCTGAAGTATGCAGCTGAGTTCGACGGACTTGAGAAGAGGCAGGCATTGCTGGTCTCTCGCGATGAGATGAAGGCCGCGTGGGAGGCGACTGCTCCGACGTTGCAGGCGGCGATGATGGTGGCTCGGGGAAATATTCTTGCGTTCGCTGAGGCGCAGCTGCCGCAGGAATGGACGATTTCTCCGTCGGCAGGAGTGAAGACGGGACAGATTGTTCGACCGCTGGGGAGTGTGGGTTGTTATGTGCCGGGGGGACGGTATCCGCTTCCTTCGACGTTGCTGATGACGGTGACACCGGCGCAGGTGGCAGGGGTGGAGAGGATTGTGGTGTGTTCGCCAAAGCCTGCGAAAGAGACTATGGCGGCTGCGTGGCTCGCCGGGGTGACGGAGTTTTATCGAGTGGGTGGAGCGCAGGCGATTGCGGCGATGGCGTTTGGGACGGCTACGATTGGGCGCGTCGATAAGGTTGTAGGCCCGGGGAACCTTTTTGTAACGGCGGCAAAGGTGCTGGCTTCGAGTGAGTGCGGGATCGATATGCCCGCAGGGCCGACGGAGATTGTCGTCACCAGCGAGGCAGGGAGCGCGGTTGGGATTGCGGCCGATCTGGTTGCGCAGGCGGAGCATGATCCTGAGGCACTTGCTGTGTTGATTACGAGCAACGTGGTGTTGGCGAGTGAAGTTGCAGCGCAGGTGAAGAGTCAAGCAAGAGGAAATGCAGTTGCTAAGCAGGCGCTTGGCGCTCAGGGCTGTATATTTGTAACTGCTACGGTTCGCGAGGCACGAAAGCTGACGAACCGCCTGGCACCGGAGCATCTAACAGTAGATACGGCGGACGATCTGAAGTGGATTCGTAATGCTGGGTCCGTGTTTGTTGGAGAGCATTCGCCGCAGTCGATGGGGGACTACGTCTCCGGACCGAATCATGTGCTGCCCACGGGACGGGTTGGCCGCGTGCGTGGCGGGTTGAGTGTAATGGATTTTGTGAAGGTGATCACGGTGCAGAAGTACACGCGACAAGGTCTGAAGCAGATGGGCCCGCATGCAATTGCACTGGCTGCGGCCGAGGGCTTGACAGGACACGCCGAGAGCGTGCGAGTGAGGATGCAATGATTGTGACTGATACTGCTACAAATTTGGGGGCGGTGAAGCCGCGTAAGGCGGTGTTGGCGATGCCGGAGTATCATCCTCCACTGGCAGGACGTACTGCGTTACGGCTGGACTTCAACGAGAACACTTTTGGGCCTTCACCGAGAGTGATGGAGAGACTGCGCACGGTGACTGCGGAGGGATTATCGAAGTATCCGGAGCGGGAGCCGGTGGAGCAAATCGTCG
This sequence comes from Edaphobacter sp., assembly GCA_025462755.1. Lineage (GTDB taxonomy): Bacteria > Acidobacteriota > Terriglobia > Terriglobales > Acidobacteriaceae > Edaphobacter. Next base: position 64 of record JAOAPF010000400.1, on the reverse strand, counting down.
CGAAGCATTTCGGATTGCAGACGGAGCAGGTGGTGCTGACCAACGGCGTGGATGAGGCGATTCA
>JAOAPF010000393.1 GCA_025462755.1 Edaphobacter sp. | reverse complement strand
CGGAACTTGTTCCCCATCAAGACGTCATTCGCAGCTTCGCATCGCCGCTCAAACCCGAAGGCGCGATGGCGATCCTCCATGGCAATCTCGCGCCCCTCAGCGCCGTCATCAAGCACTCCGCCGCCTCGCCGCACCTTATGCGTCACACCGGCCGGGCGGTCGTCTTCGACAGCATCGAAGATCTCACCAATCGCATTGACGATTCCAGCCTCGACGTTACCGCCGACGACATCCTCGTCCTGCGCAACGCGGGTCCCAAGGGCGCACCCGGCATGCCCGAAGCGGGCTATCTTCCAATTCCTATGAAGCTCGCACGCCAGGGCGTCAAAGACATGGTGCGCATCTCCGATGCTCGCATGAGCGGTACCGCCTTCGGCACCATCGTCCTCCACATTGCACCGGAGGCCGCGGTTCGTGGTCCACTCGCTATCGTCCAAAATGGCGACCGGATTCTGCTCGATGTCGAAGCCCGGCGCCTCGAGCTTCTCATCGACGACTCCGAACTACAACGACGCCTCGCAGCCCTGAAGCAATCACCACCACAACGCGAAACACCGCAGCGCGGCTATGCAAAACTGTTCGAAGATTGCGTCCTGCAAGCCGATCAGGGCTGCGACTTCGACTTCCTCCTCCGCGACGGCGCTCCAACAACACCGAAGAAGGATGAATAGACCGATGCTCCTCGATCACACGGCAAGGGGCGTCTACGCCATCGCCGTTACTCCCTTTAAACCCGATGGCGCCGTCGACTACGACTCCGTCGACAGGATGACCGACTTCTATCTCGGTTGCGGCGTCACCGGTCTCACCATCCTCGGCATCATGGGCGAAGCTCCGAAACTCGATCCCGCCGAAGCCCTCGCCATCTCTAACCAGGTCGTCCGCCGAGCCGGAGTTCCGATCATCGTAGGCGTCTCCGCCCCCGGCTTCGCAGCCATGCGCTCCCTCGCCCGCAGCGTCGTGGAAGGGGGTGCGGCCGGCGTCATGATCGCCCCGCCGCCAAGCCTTCGCACCGACGACCAGATCGTCAACTACTACGCGCAGGCCGTCGCCGCCATCGGCCCCGACATCCCGTTCGTCATTCAGGATTACCCGCTGCTGCTCACCGTCGTCATGACGCCAAAAGTCATCCAGCGCATCGTTAATGACAATCCATCCTGCGTGATGCTCAAGCACGAAGACTGGCCCGGCCTGGAGAAAATCAGCGCCCTGCGCAGCTTCGAGAGCGAGGGAGTGCTCCGCCCCATCTCGATTCTCACCGGCAACGGCGGCCTCTTCCTCGACTTTGAGCTGGAGCGCGGAACTGACGGCGCGATGACCGGCTATGCCTTCCCCGACATGCTCGTCGACGTTGTCAAGCTCTCGCAGTCTGGCCGGCGCGACTCTGCCCACGACCTCTTCGATGCGCATCTCCCGCTCATCCGCTACGAGCAGCAGCAGGGGATAGGTCTCGCCGTCCGCAAGTACGTTCTGCAGAAACGCAGCGCCATCGCCTACGATTCGCAGCGCGCCCCGGGCTCATCACTCACAGCAAAAGGAAAGGCCGAGGTCGACTATCTCCTGGGCCGTCTCGCCCAGCACGACCCGCGAGCGAAGACACCGCCTCGCACATAGCAAAATCACTGCTAAGGAGGACGCGCGGTCGCCTGGGCCTTAGTTGGTGATAGCAAGGGCGAGTCACTCATCCAGACGGGCTGAAATTAAAAGCGCTGCTTCCGGCCGGTTGGTCGGCAACCCTTCCGTTACGCGCCCGAACGGCCAACGACGGGTAAGGTGCGGGTTGCCCGTGATCGTGCGCCATGAGCGCGAAAGGCTGTGAGGCCGAGTAGTGCGTAACTGCTTAACTGATGAGGGTAGGCCCCTCGGAACCGGCTTGCCGGAGCGGGTTTCAAACCACCTTCGGCGGCTGTGGTCAAAGCCATGGTCGTGAGCGCAGAAGGAAAAGGCCTGGCGGTGATCAGGTCAGGTATCAGGCAAGAAGAGGACTGCAAAGGAACCACTGTTGAAGTGTCGAAAGCAATTAGACGATGTCAAAACCGCGGTTGGGTTACGGCTGCGGGACAAGCTCCGACGAAACCTGTCTACGGGCGGGGCGGCATCCGGCATGAGAGGTGGCCTGAGCTTGCCAAGGAGGCGGTTAAGCGGAACATGGGAACCTGAGTCTTCGATGCTAACGGAGAAGCCACAAGTGGGAATACCACGAGGGCGAGAGTACGGATGCGGAGGTTCAGGGACGGAACAGCGCGTAATAGCTATGAAGTCCCCAATAAAAGGACGGACCAAAGGCGCTGTATCAAGGAGCCTGATTCAATGAGCCAACCAGTTGATGGGAGGAGCCCGATGAAGAAGGCAAAGCCGTTTTGTATTTCGAAGAAGGAGGTCTGGGAAGCGTATCAGCGGGTGAAAGCGAGTAGAGGGGCAGCAGGGACCGATGGACAGACAATCGAAGATTTTGAAAGGAAGCTGAAGAAGAATCTTTACAAGATCTGGAATCGAATGGCATCGGGCAGCTACTTTCCACCACCAGTCAGGACAGTGAAGATACCGAAGAAGAGTGGAGGAGAAAGAAGTCTGGGAATCGTTTTGCCCGTGTTGCCGGACAGAGAATCCGACATACCGTCCATCGGGGAGATTGCTGGGCCGCCAAAACAGCCCCGTCAGACCACCAGTGGGATAGCAAAAAGAAAGGGCAATTCGGGTTAGCTTGCCCCAGAATTGCCCTCGATATTGCTAAATGGTTGCGGGGGTAGGATTTGAACCTACGACCTTTGGGTTATGAGCCCAACGAGCTACCGGGCTGCTCCACCCCGCTCTTTAAATATACCGTTATCGAGAGGGCAGGTCAATCGCCGGACGTTCGTTCGCGGTCGCTTTGCGCGCAGCCATAGAGGAACCTGACCGGAACTTTTTTGCAAAACTTGCGTCTGCATCCATAGTATGTTTGCGTGGCGAAACTTGTGGCACGCAAGGAGATGGCGGAGGAAAGTATGTTTCAGGGCAAATCCTTTTCGAGATTCACAACGGCCTCTGTTCTGATTGCAGCTCTGCTTTTGGGTAGCGGTGCGGCGTTTGCGCAGACGAAGGTGACCGCGATGCCGGACGCGCAAATCGAAGCCAATGTTTTAAAGGCGTTGGCTGGTGCGCCTGAATTGGCGGATCAATCGATTACGTCGACTACGGTTTATGGCACGGTAACGCTGAACGGAACGGTTCGGGATGAGCCGTCGAGGGATTTGGCTGAGCATCTAGCTGCAAACGCGGCAGGCGTTCAGAAAGTGGTTGATGAGTTGACGATCGGCACTGCTGCTGCGGCGGACAACGATTCGCAGCAGGTCGGGACAAACCCCAATCTTCAGTCTGACGGGAGGGAAGCCTCGGCGCAGGGGCAAACTCCGCCGGCCCAGTCCGCGCCGAGCCAGTCTGGTGCGCCGCAGAATAGTGCTCCTCCGCAACAGGGACAGTACCCGCCGCAGCCTAATGGCTCGCAGCCGCAAGGCCAGTATCCGCCTCAGCAGGCTGGCCAGTACCCTCCGCCTTATAATCAGCCTCCTTATCGGCAGCCATACCCCTCGCAATATCCCCAGCAGCAATATCCCCAGCAGCAATATCCTCGACAACCGTATGTTGCTCAAAAAGGCGGCGATGCCGTAGTTGTCCCGAGTGGATCTGTCCTGCGGGTTCGCATCAATCAGGGGTTCAGCAGCAAAAATACCGCGCCGGGAACGACCTTTGACGGTGTTGTTTTGAGCGACGTTACTGCCGGCGGTTCCATTGCTATTCCGCGGGGCGCGTCCATCACGGGAGTGGTGGTGGATGCCCATACAGCCGGTCAGTTGGGGGGAAAGGGCGAACTGAAGCTGCAAGTGACGACGGTGTCGTTCGGTGGCAAAACGTACCCTGTGGTTACGGATTTCTGGTGGCATCAAGGCATTGATAAGACGGGTAATACAGTGGGCAATACCGTTGGACTCGCGAGCGTCGGCGCTTTGATTGGCGCTGTGGCCGGCGGCGGGGTTGGCGCTGCGGTCGGTGCTGGTGTCGGGGGGGTTGCCGGTCTGGGCGTTTCCTCAGCCTCGAGTAAGGGCGAGGCGTCGATACCCTCAGAGGCGATTGTGACCTTCCATCTTACTCAGCCCGCGGATGTTACAACCGTGTCTCAGGCGGAGTTGAACCGGCTGGGGGCTGGAGTGCCACCGCCGCAGCAGCAGCCGCAGATGCAGCGGCGCTATCCTCCACCTCCACCGCCGCCCGGCTACTATCCTTATTATCCTTATCCGTACTACGGCCCGGTTTATTACTATCCGCGGTAGAGATTCTGCGGCGAGCAACAATAAAAATTCAAAGGCGCCCGTTGGACCTGGTTTTTGAGGTTTTGCGGGCGTTTTTTGATAGGGGTTTCGGAAAAGTGGAGTGTTGGACGTGGTTTTTGGATGGTGGATTCGTGGTGGATGTGTGGTGAATTGTGGTCGAAAAGATGGTGCCTTTTCCGAGACGAAAAACATGCCACACTCTGGAAATTTATTTTCAGCATGCCTGGAAGTTGCTGCCATGGCCTGAGGTCAGGGTTCAGTTTGGGCTTGCTCGATCTGAGGAAGCCTGAGGCTCAGGGCAAGGGATTCGGGGTCAACGGGCGCAATTTTGCCACAATCAATACATCGCCCGAATATTCAACGTCGAACCATCCAGAGTGACAGAAGTATGATGCCAACTTCGGATCACGGCTCGGCGGCATTGCTTTCCGAGTTGCCGAGCACTCGTCCAGAGCGGCCCCATCTGCTCAGGAGCGATCAGTGAAGACCTCATTGCCGCAGCCGGGCCTTAACGCGAAGATCCAACCGAGACAGGAGGCTGGAACCTGGCGCCGGCGGGCCCGCAGTATCAGCCTCTACCGATGCCACGATCACCAAGCCTGCCGCAACGCACTCCAACAGGATGCGAATACCCAGGCTCGGTTGGGTTACTCCAAAGACCCAGGTGGTTCCACCGATCGCCGCGCCTGCCATCGCACCTGCAAACAAGCGCGTGGATAGTCGACGAGGAATTCCAACCAAGGCAAGGATGCCGAGAGACAATAAGCCGCTGAACAGGATCTGAGCCCCACCCAATTCCATCTCACGAATCGGCAGTGATCCCGGAAGCCATGCAGAAATCCGTTTAGGTAAGCGGGGTCTCTTTGCTCCAAGATCTACTTGCCCGACGCATTTGCCATCCACATATAGCTTTGAGAAACGCCCATCGTAAACCTCAGCCACAAAGAATGTGCGGTTCAGGGAGAGAACAGGTCCGGAGATGAGAGCAGGGTCGTTGCCGTTCGGGCCGGAGTCTGGCGTCCGCAGGCGGAAGGTGAGTGAGTTACGGATCTGGCCCAGGGTGAAGTTTCGCTGCGTTCGATCTTGAGAATACGTGATGATACGCGCGGGGCCAGTTTGTTCGAGGTTGCTCGTGCGCATCGAAACCAGCAGCGTCAACTGATTCGTTCTTACCAGGGTGTCAAATAACCTAAGCTCTTCCGGTTTGGAAAGTAGCGGACGGCCGGAGCCAGTTGGCGCCAGGCTAACGATCGGCGGCTCAGAAGAGTAGGAACCGGACCTTCGGCTGTTGAGATCGCTGATTTGGGATTGAGCCATGGCAAAGGGATAGATCGCAAATTCCGAGATGGTCCCGGCCCACGGCCGGTCGCCGGTCAATTCGTTCCCTGTCGCCAGGTGAAATGTGGAACTCCAATTGGAGAAATCGGAACGAGGGCGGTGGAAGAGAAGGATCATCGTTCCAAATATCACAATGGGAATAGCCGCTAGCGCGAGCGGTCGATAAACCCTCAGTGATACGGGATTGTAACCTGTAGCCCTGCGCCAGAACATCGCAGCCAGGTAGCCGACAACGGCACCGCAAGTACACGACGCTATATCAATGAATGACGGGATACGCCCAACATAACTAAGCTGCAACACTTCGGCGCTGATCGACAAAGTAAGGCCGACGAGGAATGCCCGGACGAGAGACGAGCCGCTTAGGGCGATGCCCAAAGGCACATAAAGGACGAGATTGCTGACAAAGTCGGCAGCAGTGAAGAGGTTGTTGATATAGGC
>JAOAPF010000392.1 GCA_025462755.1 Edaphobacter sp. | reverse complement strand
ATCTCCTGGCGCGATGGAACCTCCGGCTCACGGTCTCCGGCACGTCGAGCCATCTTCTTCAGCGGGATCTCCGTCACCGGCGCGACAAAGCGATATCCCACACGCGGCACAGTTTCAATGAATGATTTCCCCGGTGCCTGTCTATCGCCGCCGAGTACCCATGATCCTCCCCATCGGCTCTTCGAAGCGAGCCGTCACCGTAGTGCACCACCCCACTCTCGATTAGTCGCAGAAGATCTGTTGAGCTCGGCTCGACCGAAGAGGACGACAGTCATCGCTCCTCTTTGGTTGAGCTCAGCCCGCAGTCAGGGGACACGTTCATCAGATTGTGGAACGCATCCTTGTGTACCGGCGCCAAACCAGAAAGATCGGCAACCCGAGACCAACCACCCAGATCACCAGAGACGGACCATACTCCTCGAAGAAGAGCAGGAACCCGAGCAACGTCTCCGTCGCGTTGTGATAGCCCGCCACAAACGCGTTATAGATTCTCGCGGAAACCGAATCCGGCAAACTCAACTGCGCTTTGTACTCCTCGCTCAGTTGAATCTCGACGGACGCAAAATCCACCCGGTGCTCCAGCGCCTTCTGCTCCGCCTCCATACCCTCGATCTCGCCGCGCGCGCGCGCAATGCTCCGCTCCACCTCGAGCACATCGGAGATCTTCCCCGTGCGCTGCTGCAGGATCGCACGAAATCTCTCCTCGGTCTCGCGTGCCGTCTTCAAGCGAGCCGCCACATCCGTATGCTGCCGGGTGACGTCTTCGCCCGATTGCGATTCATTCTCCAGGCGTCCCAGACCCTTGATCTCTCCAACGGCGGAAAGCAGTTCCGCTTCCGGAATCCGAAGAGAAGCCTGGAACCCCCGCGGCCCATACTCTGGCGAATTGACGTTGAGCTGTGCAGGATAACCGTGATGCCGCGCGAGAATAGAATCAAGCGAGGAACGCGAGGCCTCGACGTCCTTCACCCTGATCACGAGCGATGCCGAGCGCGCAATCATCGGAGCAGGCGTCGCCGAGGCTTCGAGCAGACCTAGGTTCCCAGCCGCTGACTCCGAACTTGCAATGCCCCCTATCACGGAACCCAGAGATCCCATGCCTGCTACGCCCGCTACCGCCCGGGAGTCCAGAGCATGGAGTGGCTCGCCCCGCTGTTCCCCCTTCTTCGCGGCCTGCATTGGGATGTTGCCGTTACTGTTTATGGCTATCGAATCAGCACTTGGCGGAGAGGAACGTTGCCGGACTGCCAACAACACCACAAGCGCCAGCAGGGCCGCTGCTGCCAAACCTCCGCTCCCAATCATCAACGGCCTCCACCTCCGTTCGCTGCCGCGAAAGAAGGCTCCCGCCTTTATGGTCCGATGGCCGACAGCAATCTTCGCTGCCGACGACCGCACAGTATCCTCCAGCTCCGCCGACACCGCTGGCACATCCCAACGGGAAAGCAGCCGAGACGTCGCACGAAACTGTTCAGCAACTACCGCGCATTGCGCGCAGTCCTTCAGGTGAGCAGACACCGTCCGGGCCTCAGACGCGGATAGTTCGCCATCGAGAAAAGCCATAATGTCTTCGGGAGTCACAGTGTGTATCGTCGTCATACGCGCTCCTTATGTTCCGTAAAATCCTTAGGAGATGATTTGGGAGCCGGCGCAGCAAGCAGGTCCCGCAATGCCGTCCGCGCACGAAACAGACGTGAGCGAACCGTGTTGAGCGGAAGTTTCAACAACTCCGCAATCTCCGCATAGCTCAACTGTTCAAACTCCCGCAGCAGCAGAATCTCGCGATCGATTCGCTCCAATCTGTTCACCCCATCCCGCAGCCATACATCAGAGTCCATCGTGTTTCGCGTCACAGCCTCACGATCCTCTATCCCGTGAAACATAGCTCGAAACGCAGCCTTTCGGCGATGCGCACGAAGAATGTTGAAACCGATCGCATAAAGATAAGTTCGAAAGGTAGCCGAAGGTTCGTAGTGCGAAGACGCGCGCAGCAGAGCGAGAAAGGTCTCCTGGGTCAGCTCTTCTGCCTGAGCCGGATCACGAAGCCGCCGCCGGAAAAAGCCAAACATCGGCTGTTTGTATCGCGAGAAAAGCTCGCCGAAGGAATCCGTCGAGCCGCGAGAAAATGCCACCATCAACTGCTCGTCGGTCGCGACCATCTCCTGCCCGTCTTTATCGGAGTCTCTCAGCGCTTCGTCCCTGATTCCCGGCATGTTTGACTCCAAAGGTAAGACGAAGAGAGGTCGAGCCTCGTACATTTATTCCGGCGCCTCAATCCTTCACATCTGGTAATGCCACACCATCCTGAAAAGTTCCCCGCGCGAAAAACTATTTCTCGGTGTATCGAGTCCCACCTTAAACCGTGGGTCGAACTGTTTCACTGGACATTCGGTGCCTTGGTATATTGAATATCTTAACGACTCGTCGGCATCGTTCCGACTCATCCAGGAGAAAACCTTGCGCCGTCGCTCTTTCATAGCCGCATTGCCTCTCGCCGCCGCCGGTTCCATGGCGTCCGTCGGTTCCCCGAAAGCCCGCAGCCAAACCGACGGAGCCGCCCCCAAAGAACTCCCAAAGTTCCAGCCCGCAGGCGCCGAAAGATTCAACCGCCCCGACGTCCACGCCGGCGACCGCATCTCCGGAGCCAGCTTCGCCAGCCGTTCCGCCGCCATGGGCTGCAGCGGAGCCGCCGGCACCGCGCACCCCCTCGCCACCCTCACCGCCATCGAAATCCTAAAAAAAGGTGGATCCGCAATCGACGCCGCCGTCGCCACCAACGCCGTCCTCGGTTTCGTCGAGCCCACCAGCTCCGGCATCGGGGGCGACTGCTACGCCATGATCTGGGACCCCAAGCTGTCGAAAGTCGTCGGCCTGGCCGGCTCCGGCCGCTCCCCCCGCGCCCTTTCCCTCGAAACCGCCCGCGCCCGCGCAAAAAACGGCGTCCTCCCCACCTACGGAGCCATCAGCGTCTCCGTTCCCGGCGCCCTCGACGCCTGGTGGACGCTCCACCAGCGCTACGGCAAACTCAAGTGGGCCGAGCTCTTCGAACCCGCCATCCACTTCTGCGAAACCGGCTCCCCCACCCCGCAAATCATCGGCTACTACATCAAGCGCAACCTCGCCCTCTTCACCCGCCCCGGCTCCGGAGTCGAAGAAACAACCAACGCCCTCCACACCTACGCCCCCAACGGCAAAGCCCCCAACGAAGGCGACATCCGCCGCAATCTGGATCTCGCCCACACGTACCGCCTCATCGCCGAAGGCGGCCGCGACGCCTACTACCACGGCCCCATCGCCAAAACCATCGAAGCCTACTTCAAGCGCATCGGCGGATGGATGACCGCCGCCGACCTCCGCGACCAGCACGCCGAATGGAGCGACCCCCTCGTCACCAACTACCGCGGCACCGACGTCTACGCCATGGCCGCCAACACCCAGGGCCTCGCCACATTGCAGCTCCTCAACATCGCCGAAAACTTCGACCTCCGCAACATGGGCTTCCAGTCCGCCGAATCCCTCCACATCCAGATCGAAGCCAAGCGCCTCGCCTACGAAGACCGCGCCCGCTACTACGCGGACCCGCACTTCTCCAAGATCCCCATCGACTGGCTCAACTCCAAAGCCTACGCAAAGCAGCGCGCCAAACTCATCAAGCCCGACTCCATCCTCACCCACATCCATCCCGGCCAGGCTCCCAGCCACGGCGACACCACCTACTTCACCGTCGCCGACAAAGACGGCATGATGATCTCGCAGATCCAGTCCAACTTCCGCGGCATGGGCTCAGGCCTCGTCCCCGACGGCCTTGGGTTCATGTTCCAGAACCGCGGCGAGCTCTTCTCCCTCCAGGAGGGCCACCCCAACATCTACGCTCCCGGCAAGCGCCCCTTCCAAACCATCATCCCCGGCTTCGCCACCAAAGACGGCAAGCCCTGGATGTCCTTCGGCGTCATGGGCGGCGACATGCAGCCGCAGGGCCAGTCCCAGATCATCATCAACCGCGTCGACTACGGCCTCGACATCCAGGCCGCCGGCGACAGCCCCCGCTGGCAC
>JAOAPF010000386.1 GCA_025462755.1 Edaphobacter sp. | reverse complement strand
CAGCCCCAGCTCTCACCCGGCTCGATCGACCGCATGATCGGATGTTTGGTCTTATGAAAATGCTTCGTCGCATGTTTGTTCGGCGAAGAATCACAACACCCCACATGCCCGCACTCCAGGCACATCCGCAGATGCACCCAAGTGCTGCCGATCTTCAAACACTCCTCACACCCGTTGGCCGAAGGCTTCACCTTCCGGATCTGGTTCAGATGGGTACATTCCATGGCAGCACCTTCCCTCGCCCTGATTCTATCCCTCCGTCCCTCCGCCACCCCGAAGAATTGAAGCGAACCATACTTTGCCCTTGTTTTCTTGTTTGTTAACCGCGAAAGGAGATCTTGCTGTTGCTGTTGCTGTTGTCGTCTGTCATCCTCTCTCTTGCAGTTACTTTCCTCCCCATCAAAGAACTGCGTCATCTCGACCGAAGCTGCTCACAGCCTTATCGTGAGCAGCGCAGTGGAGAGACCCCCGCATTTAGCTTTTGTCTTCCTTGCCTTTCATGGTTGTCATCCCCGCAGGGGATTGTTGCCGTCATCCAAGCGAAGCCCACACCCAACTAATCCCCCGGCCCCTCCGTAATCCCATACTCCTTCAGCTTCCGATACAGCGTCGTCTTCCCAATCCCAAGCAGTTTCGCCGCCATCAACTTATCGCCCTTCAACTGCCGGATCGTCTCCAGAATGGCATGTTTCTCCATCTCCGCGATCGACACAATCTCACCCCCAGCCGTCCGCACCCCCTCACTCCGTTCCGCTCGGTCCTCCTCTGCCATGCGAACAGCAGCTCCCTGGTGCAAACTAAAGTCCTGCAGCTGTGTCGGCAGATCCCCCATATGCAACATCGGCCCCGACGACAGCGCACAAGCCCGCTCAATCGCATTCTCCAGCTCCCGCACATTGCCCGGCCAGTCATACTCCGTCATCACCCGCAGTGTCGAGTCGGAAAAAGTCCTAGCCACCCCGCTCTCCTTCTCCATCCGCCCCAGAAAGTGCGTCGCCAGCACGGCGATATCCTCCCGCCGGTTCCGCAGCGGAGGAATCCGCAGGTTCACCACATTCAACCGGAAGTAAAGGTCCTTGCGAAAACTGCCCCGCTCCACCATCCCCGCCAGATCGCGATTGGTCGCCGCCAGCACACGCGCCGAAATCGGCTTGGCGACCGTCGACCCCACCGGACGAACCTCCTTCTCCTGCAGGGCCCGCAACAGCTTCGCCTGCAGATCCAGCGGCAGTTCACCAATCTCATCCAGAAACACCGTCCCACCCTCAGCCGAAGCCAGCAGCCCCTCCTTCGCGCGGTCCGCCCCTGTAAACGCCCCCTTCACATGCCCAAACAACTCGCTCTCAATCAACGTAGGCACCAGCGATCCGCAGTCCACCGGCACAAACGGCTTCGCCGCATTCGGTCCATTGAAGTGGATCGACCGCGCCACCAGCTCCTTGCCCGTCCCGCTCTCGCCGAGGATTAAAACCGGATGCGTCGAATAAGCCACCTTCGACAAAATCCGATACAGCTTCTCCATCTCCGGCGACCGCCCCACCAGCCCGCCCATCCCTTGCTGGGTTCTCAACCGCTCCCGCAGCAGGCGGCTCTGCACATCCAGCTCAAGCTGCTGCGCCGTCCGCTCCAGCACCGTCGTCAGTTCCTCCAGCGCAAACGGCTTCGTCAAATAATCCCCCGCCCCAATCCGCATCGCCTCCACCGCCGACGACACCGTCGCAAACGCCGTCATCACGATCACCGCCGTGTCCGGGTGCAGCGCCTTCACCTGCTCGAGCAGCGGCAGACCGCCTCCGCCCGGCAGCTTCAGGTCCAGCAGCAGCACATCGATCCGCTGATGCTTCAAAATCGCCCGCGCCGCAGTGGCACTGTCCGCGCCCAGCACCACGGCAAAGCCCATCCCCCTCGCGATCTGGCAGCAGGCCTTCCGCACCGCCTCATCGTCATCAACCACCAGCACATGCAGCAGTTCAAAGTGCTTTGCCGCAGCGGGCGCGCCCTTGTCAGTCGCCGGAACACTCACCGGCGACACTCCCACCAGCACTCCCGACGGCACATCCACCGCGGTCGATGGATCGCCAGCTAAACGATCACCAGCAATAGGCGTACCCTCCACTCGTTCCTTCAACATCCCAACCTCCCCAGCCTTCATCGCTCCCGAACCCACAGCCCTTAACATGCGATCCACCCAGCCTCTCCCCGCAGCACCGTCTTCTTCACCGCCGCCATCCTCACTTCGGCTTCTATTCTCTTTGCCTCATCCTGCCGCATCGCCGCCTCCGTCTGTTTCACCGCGTACCACTCCGCAGAGATACTCGTCCCCATATCCACCTGGCTTTCCACGTTCAGGCACCCGCCCGAGATCGCCACCAGCTCCCGCACCACGCGAAAGCCCAAACCTCGCCCGCTCGCGCTCGAAATCCCTCCCGCCTGCATCAACCGCCGCACCGCCGCCTGGTCCATCCCGCAGCCCCGGTCCCGCACCGTCATCACCAACCGCCGGGGCGCCTCATTTCCCTCGCCTTCGGCCTGCTCGATCACGCCCTCAACATGAATCGAGATCGCCCCCACCCACGGCGTAGCCTCCGCCGCATTCTTCACCAGGTTCGTCAGAATCCGTTCCACCGCCTCCACCGGCACCCGCACCGGCTGAAACGCCCCCACCCCATACGAGATCTCGAGCATCCGCCCCGCCACCCGGCTCAACAGCCCGCGGCACCGGTCCACCACATCCGGAAGCACTGAAATCTCAGTCTGCGCCTCAGCAGGCAGCCCCGACCGCGAATGGTTCACCAGCCGGTTGATCATCGCCCAGCTGCGATCGCTCAGCATCCGGAGCTCCGCCGCATACTCGCGATGTTCCTCATGCAGCACACCCGGCATCGCCAGCAGATCCGAGTACAGACTCAACGCCCCCAGCAGATTCCCCGCGTCATGCGCCAATCCCGCACCCTCAGCGACTCCTGCAACCGCATCAGCCGCATCGACGCCAACCGCCGCCACTGGCCTCCGCACCACCGGCATCGTAGCCCGATTGAGGCTCATCTCCCGCGTCACATGCCGAAGCGCCGCAAACTTCCCTGAATAAATTCCTGACCCTGAGGCAGTACTTCTCCGCGTTGCCTGCATTCCGTCTTCCCGCCAATCCCTGCTCAACGTTTCCTGACAGCAGATGCGCTTACGTAATCACTTCAAGTGCCAAACTGGAACTCCTCCGCTAAGTAACCATTCATCAACAAAAGCGTAACTGGTCCCGCGTTACGCCCAATCCGGCAATTCCCAATATAGAACTACGCCACCACGTAAACTCCACAAATCCTCAGCCAAGCCCAAATCAGTAACCATTCCCATTGCGGGACAATCCCATTTCGGAACTCACCGCCGGACTAATCCCCGAATGGGCCGCCTGTCCCAATTGCCGATCCGGTTGTGATCCAGAAGGGGATCTGCGGCGCCGTTGGCGGTCCTTTTATATGTCATTTGGCAGCGAAGCGGAGAAATCTGCTGCTGCTTTAGCAGTTGCCGTTCTGCTTGTCGTCACCAAGGGGATCTGCCCCTCGACCACCACCCCCAAAAAATCATGAGAAGAATCTCACCTCTATAATTCCT
>JAOAPF010000376.1 GCA_025462755.1 Edaphobacter sp. | reverse complement strand
CCCGAATCCTCGACGATCGTCCGCGGAGCACGCCCACTGCGTTTGGGCACAAGATCGGCAAGCACCATGGCCCCATTTGGATCTCCGTCCGATCCGGTGTCGAAGCAACGGGTGTGAAGCGTTGCTCGCACTCCGGCTGGGGGTCCGGTCACAATCGCCTCTATTCGTCCTGCGGGTGCGAGCAGCACGTGGCTTAGCCTTCGACTTCGAATGTTCGGCTCGTGGAAAGCAAAGGGCATTCCGTCCAGTGCAACGGCGTCGAACGAACCGCCATCGACCTCGATATCAGCGTAGAGATCCGGACTGGCGTTCACAATGCGCCAAAACTGATGCTCTCCCGGGGAAATCTCAATCTCCGGCCGAACGACGCCATTGACGGTGAACACGCGCTCCGGCTGTTCCGTGGAGGAACCGCACCCTTGCGCCTGCAGGGAGACTTTGCGCATCAGGGCTGATCGTTGTGGCCCCTGCTCCTCCAATTCCGCATCGCGAAGCACCATGATCCGCTCCTCCATGTGCCGAAGCTCCGGAAGGTAGCGATCGATTCCTTCCACCACGATGGCCCCGGACATCCCGTCCAGATCCTGGCGATAACTCTCCATATGCTGGTGAGTGTGATACCAGTAAAGGCCAGGGGGCTGGTTGCGTGGAACGCTGACGGTGTACCGGAGCGTCACACCAGGAGCGGCAGACATGGTGAGTACATCGTCCTGCGGGCTCTCGGGTGAGACGTGCAGGCCGTGGAAATGAAGATTGCTTCTGTTGCTGCATGGCATCATCACGCACTTTTCTTTCGAAACGGGGGATAGCTTGTTGACGTACTCCACACGGATGTCCTGGCCCGGTCGTACCCGTATCGTAGGTGGGACATCCTTCCCGTTATAGCGGAAGTGAGATTTGCCAGACGCACTATCCGTGACAGCTCTGAGCGTGAAGGGTCCGTTCACCTGCGGAAGCTCCGGCAGGGTGGCGTCCTGAGCTACAAGGGATGGGATCGCTGCTACAAACCCACCTAAAACTGCCAGCACGAGGAATAATCTTCGCGAGCCGAACATCTCAGCCCTCCTTTCTCTTTTCTCTTTCCACAAAACCACAACAGGCAGGTTCGCCTTCATCACGTTGGGCCTGACTGTCAGTTGTTCCAACTTCCGCCGAGAGCCCGAATTAGAGCAACGGTTGTCATCATGCGTTGTCCCTGTACCTGAGTTGAGATCTCTTGATTCGCGAGCAGCGTCTGCTCGGCGAAGACAACGTCCAGATAGCTGACCAGTCCGGTGTTGTAACGGTTATTTGCAATCTCTTCGGCACGTTTGGCATCGGCGACGGCGCTGCTCTCCGCGTCGAACTGGTTGGAGAGATAGTGGAGCGCGGCGAGTTGGTCTTCAACGTCCTGATAGGCGACCAGGACGCTCTTCTCATATTGGGCGACAGACTGGCGGTAAGACGCCTGCGCCTGGTCGACATTCGCTTTGAGGCGTCCGCCGGTAAAGACGGGAGCGACAGCGGACGCGGCCATCGAGGCGATGCTGTTCTGCCAGTTGACTAGCGATGCAGGATTCGTGCTTTCATAACCTGCCAGTCCGGTGAGTGAGATCTGCGGCAGGTAGGCTGCCTTCGCAACGCCGATCTGGGCGCTTGCAGATGCTGCTAAACGTTCCGCAGAGGCGATGTCCGGACGGCGGCCGAGAAGATCGGCGGGCACTCCGGCCGGAATAACAGGCGGCAGGGGCAGGGTGGTCGCGACAGCGATGGCGAAACCAGCCACAGGGCGGCCAAGGAGAACCGCAATGGCGTGCTCCGACTGAGAGCGCTGAATGTGAAGCGCCTCCACACGCGCGCGCGTCTGGTCAAGGATCGTCTGCGCCTGTCTGACCGCGAGTTCGCTGATGAGTCCGCGCTGGAACTGATTGTTCGTGATGTCGTAGCCACGTTGGAGATCGACAATAGTGGTCTGCAGAATGTTGATGTCTGCGTCAGCCTCGCGCAGCGTGTAGTAGTCAGTGGCCACCGACGCTGCCACGGAGAGCCGAACGAAGCGCAGGTCGGCTTCAGTAGCCTGTTGGGAGGCTGTAGCCGACTGCACCATACGGCGAATGCGTCCCCAGGCATCGATCTCGTAACTAAGACTGAGAAAAGTCTGGAAATCGTTGAACGTGGCAGCCTTACCGTTGGTATTGCCATTGAGGGGTCGCTGCTGCGCCACCCGAGTGCGTCCGGCGGAGGCTCCTGCCGTAACGGTCGGAAGCTGAGAGGAGTGGACCGAGCGCCTTACGGCATCCGCCTGATCCACGTGGGCGACGGCAATCTGGATGTCTGGATTGGCGGCAACAGCCTCCTTTTCCAGGTCGTCCAGCGTGGCATCGTTGAAAACCTTCCACCAGGCTTCTCCTGCAGGAACGGCTATTGCCGATGCGGGCGCAGGCTCCTTGTAGGCGGGCGGTGCAGGTGTTGCGGGAACATGGTAGTTAGGGCCGACCATGCAACCGCTGAGCGATACACACAACAGCCCGGCGGCGAGGAGTCCTGGAACAGCGAATGAGGAATGTTTCGAGGAGTTTGTCATGGGCTAACTCTTCTTAGGTGCGGTTGGCGGTTGCACGTCGACATGGCCCTGTACGGTGACGGGCATGCCGTTGACGAGGTAGTCCGGCGGGCTGGCGATAACAGAATCCTGAGTGCTGATCCCGTTCGTGATCTCGGTGGTGGTACCGAAGTCGCGGCCAATGACGATCTTGCGAAGTTCGATCGTGTTTTTTGCGGTTACGACCGCGACCTGCGGACCGGCGGTCTGGAACAGAATGCTGCCGGAGGGAACGATGAGAGGACGCGTCGGAGACGCCAACTTGAAGTGCACCTGTCCATAGGCGCCTGGCAGCAGTTTGCCGGCTGGATTGGGGACGTCCACTTCAACCAGCAGTGTGCGCGTGGCGATATTGATGGCGTGATTGTTGCGCGCCACCTGGCCATCGAATGTCTGATTCGGCAGTTCCGTGAGCTGTACCGAGACGTGCATACCACTGAGGATCTGTTGGCTGTAGGCTTCAGGAATAGAGACGAAGATGCGCATGACGTCAATCTTCGAGAGACGGAACAGCTCAGCTCCGGTCCCGCTGTTGCCGGCATTGATGAGGTCGCCGATGTCGGTGCGCCGCTCGGTCACCACGCCCGAAAAGGGAGCTATCACTTTCTCATAGCCCTGCTGTTGCTCGAGCTGCTTTACATCCGCAGCAGCCGATACGACAGCAGCCTTCTGCGAGGTAAGGTTCTGATTGTTCTGGTCGACCTCCTGCTGAGCGACCGAGTTGGACTTGATCAAGTCATGATAGCGCTCGGTCGTTACGCCGGCCAGCGTGAGATTGGCCTCCGATTGATTGAGCGTTGCGCGTGCGCGTATCAGCTGCTGGTCCACATCGGGAGAGTCGATTTGAGCGAGGATCTGGCCATTGCTTACGTGCTGACCTATATCCACGTACCAGTGCGCAACGTAGCCACTGGTGCGAGCAAAGATCGGTGCCTCGGAAAACGCCTGTAGTGTGGCCGGCAGAACGAGTTCATCGCTCAGATTGCCCATTTGCGGACGAAACACGCTTACAGGCTCAGCCGCAGAGGCCTGCGTGGTGGCCGCAAGCGCGCTCTGAGTGCGTGACTTGCTGAACCAAGTGAACAGCCCAAACACGCAAAGCGCCAGCGGTATCGTTAGAAACCAGAGCAGACGGGAGTGTTTTCCGGCGGGACTGGGCCCTGGAAGCGAAGCAGCGGTGGGCGGAGTTGAAGGCTGCTCTTGCGAGTGGTTTAAGACATCCTCATGCGACATGGGGTTCCTCCGAATTGGTGTTGTGTCCAGTGGCTCTTGAGCGGACGATGGCGAAGACAGTAGGCACAAAGAAGAGTGTGGCTACCGTGGCGAACAGAAGGCCGCCGATGACGGCACGGCCGAGAGGCGCATTTTGTTCGCCACCCTCGCCCAGGCCAAGGGCCATGGGTACCATACCGATGATCATGGCCGTCGCCGTCATGATGACGGGACGCAACCGGGTAGCTCCCGCTTCAAGAGCGGAGCGGAAGGCTTCCTTCGTTTCAGCGAAGCGTTCATTGGCAAAGGTGATGACCAGCACGCTGTTCGCGGTGGCGACACCGATACTCATAATGGCGCCCATCAGGGCAGGAACGCTGAGCGGTGTATGCGTAAGAAACAGAATCCAGCAGATGCCGGCCAACGCGCCGGGCAGGGCGGTGATGATGATGAACGCCTCGCTCCATGATTGGAAGTTGACGACAAGCAGGAAGTAGACCAACGCGATGGCAAACG
>JAOAPF010000367.1 GCA_025462755.1 Edaphobacter sp. | reverse complement strand
ATCCTGTAGTTCACGTCGCTGATCTGAGCCCGCCGGATGGCTTCGTCGAGGGTGATGGGCGTGCCGGTGGCGGGGGCTGGAAGGGCGGGGGCAGGGGCGGAGACAGGAGTTGCCGTCACCGCGGCGGGCGTCTGGCAATGCGAGATGCCGGGGTAGAGCGCCATCGCCAAAACGCCAATCAGCAATGAAAGCTCAGGAGCACACTGGCGAAAGGGCTTCTTCCGCCAGTGCGCTGAATGAGGTGAATCAGTCATCATCTGTTCCTGGATATCAGTCTCTGGAGTGTACCCTCGAGGTCTACTTGCGTTCTACAACGAGAATCTGGAAACTGCCCGGCAAGACTGGAGGACGTGGATGTGGAACCGCGTTAGTCGCCGCAGGCCGGGGTCCCATCTCCGCCGTTACAACGTACACCCGGCCATTGCCTGAATCGAAAGCCATCGTCCGTGCGCCCTTTTGCGTCGCCACAGTCTGGACAGCCTTGTAGCTGGGGTCTTTTGTGTCGATCACGGTGAGCGTTCCGTCGCCGTTCGAGCTGAATGCCAATCCATTCTTTGCATCAAAGCCCGCCGCGTCTGGCGAATCTCCAATCGAAGCGGTTGCGATCACTTTGCCGGAGAGATAGTCCGTGACTACCATCTTTTTGCCGTCGCAAACCGAGAACAGGCGATGTCCCGCGGTATCGATTGCCATTCCGGATGGTGACTCGCAGCCCGCGAGCGGCCATTCGGCAACGACACTCTTTGTCTTTGCATCGAGCTTCACAATCGAATTTTTGTCCTCGATATTGACATACAGATTGCCTTTGCCATCCACGGTTGGGAACTCAGGCCTGCCGGAGAGTTTGATCGTCGCGACAACTTTCTGCGAGTCTGCGTCGATCACGGAGGCGTCGTTGCTGCGGCCGTTGAACGCCCAAACCGTCTTCGTTACGGGTTCAAAGACGATACCATCGGGATTCGTCCCGACCGGGATCGAGGCGCCCATCTGGTTTGTGTGCCTGTCGAATACCCACACGGCATTGCCTGCGCCATCGCTCACGTATCCATACTTTCCTGCCTGATCGAGGGCCACGCCATGCGTGCTCTTGAAGCCGGTCAAAGCGCCTACGCTCTTGCCCGTCTTGGTATCGACGATCTCTACGCGGGGCCCGTGCGTAACGTATACAACGTGCGCTGCGGGATCGGCCACCAGGTAATCCCATCCTCCATCGCCGCCGATCTTCCAGTGATCCACCACTTCATATTTTCCGGCGCGGGGTTCCGCAGACACAGCGTTCGTGGTCAAAACCATCAGGCACATCGCAGCTGCCACGGCGGAAAAAGAGTTCTTCATGTTCATCGCCACATCCTCCAAAATTGCACCCCAAGTCTCCACTATCCATCCTGAAGACAATATGAAGGAAAGAGGGACTATCCGACACATTCCGGCAAATCTACCCGTACCTCTACGCCTGCCCCATGGCGCACGGAGATTCGCCCCCCGGCCTGTTCTACCATCGCCTTGCAGATAGCGAGCCCCAACCCTGTGCCTCCGGTGCTCCGCGCCCGCGAAGGGTCTCCCCGGTAAAAACGGTCGAAGAGATGCGGCAACATTTCCACGGCAATGGGTTCGCCGGCATTCCGTACGACAACGGTCACCCTATCGCCCTCTACGGCCGCCTCTACCGACACGACTTCGCCTTGGGGGCTATGCTGAAT
This sequence comes from Edaphobacter sp., assembly GCA_025462755.1. GTDB lineage: Bacteria > Acidobacteriota > Terriglobia > Terriglobales > Acidobacteriaceae > Edaphobacter. Next base: position 27,799 of record JAOAPF010000367.1, on the reverse strand, counting down.
GGCATTTTGCAGGAGCTCGGTGCAAACCGTCTTCCATCGGTCCTTGGTGATTGCTGCACGAACTGCGTCGTCGCCGGAACACTCGAGTCGCACACCGCGAAGTTGCGCTGTCGTTGCCAGGTCGTCCATCACCTCGTGGACTACGCTCATCACGGCAACATCCTCGACAATTCGCTGCTTGGGGTCTCCCTCTTCCACCATGGCCAAGGTGAGCATTCGCTGCACCAGTTCTTCCATCCGCACGCAATCCATCTGGCAACGCTCGAGCCCGGCCTGATATTCGGCACTGGTTCGCTCTTTCATGCTCAGCAGCTGGATGGAGGACTTCACAACGGCGACGGAGGTCTTCAGCTCGTGCGCCGCATCGCTTACAAAGGTTCTTTGCTGACCGAACGATCGTTCCAGGCGCAAGATTACGCCCTCAAGCGCTGTCACCAGCGGCTCCAGTTCCTCGACGGATCGAGCTTCATCCGACGGGGCGAAGCGCCACGAGTTTGCAGCAATCGTCGAGGCCTCCGCCGCAAGCTGGTAAAGCGGCGTGATGCTTCTACGCACGAAGACGAAGACCAGAAGACCTGTCAAAAGAAGAAGTACGGCATTGGCAATGGCAAAAAAACGGGCGGCGCGCCCTACCGCTCTCCACACGCCAGCTGTCGGCGCCGCGTATAGCACCACGAGATTATGCCGCACCTTCAGCGTCGCCGGGTCGATCACCCTCATCCCATGGATCCGGATAGCGCGATATCGTTTGCCGCCCACCTTCAATTTGAGAAACGCGTCGCCGCCTTGGCGAAGCGCTGGATTCCCTCCACTCAAATCTCCCGTTCGCCCCAGCAGCGTATCTTTCTCCCACACCTCGTAGAGATGATCCCTCGGCGTCTGCAGCCCGGCGACGTCGAGCAACACGCTGTCGGAATCGTCGGCCGCCTCAACTACGGCCCCCATCAGGGAGTCGGCATGCCCTCTGAGAGCAATGTCCAGCGCCTCAAAATACTCATGACGTTCGTAGAAAAATGCCAGTGTTGTCGTGGACACCGCGAACAAGAGCTCGATTAAGAGCACGAGCGACACTACCCGTCGCGTCATGGAATGCCGTCTCACGAGTCGCTCCCTATACCCTCCGGCAGCAGGCGGTATCCTCGTCCCCTCAGCGTTTCAATCGATGCCGCGCCCGTGCCGGCGTCGAGCTTTCTGCGGAGGTTTGAGATGTGGGCCTCAATCACGTTGGAATGGTGCTCCCAGTTGTAGTCGTACAGATGCTCGAGCAGCTCCCTCTTCGATACGGTCGCCCGTGGCCGGTGGATCAGGTACTCGAGAATGCGGTACTCCATTGGGGAAAGGTCGACATGCCTGCCCGCGCGCGTAACGCTCTGTTCGAGCGTGTTCACTTCGATTCCGGCTACGCGCAGCGTCGGGTGGGCCGCACCCTTTCCGCGGCGTATCAGCGCCTTTACGCGCGCGATCAGCTCTCCCAGATCGAATGGCTTCCCGAGATAGTCATCCGCCCCGGCATTTAGCAGCTCCACGACGGATCCGGCTTCGTTTCGTGCTGTCAGGATCAACACGGGTGTCGCCACGCCGCGTGCCCGCAGCCGCTTCAACAGGCTTAGACCGTCCATGCCGGGCAGCATCAGGTCGAGCACAATGAGGTCGTAGCACGGGTCGCTGGCAAGGTGCGCCCCGGTGGCTCCGTCTTCAGCGCAATCCACGGCAAACCCCGGCCCGTCGCGCAGGGCATTGGCTACGTTCTCTGCCAGCCGGACTTCGTCCTCAACCAAAAGTACACGCATTACGTCTCGTCTCTCCGACTCTTGCCGAATACGCTCTAGAGTATCGCCGACGTTACGCTGCAGACAAAGTCAGCGGGGGAGAGAAAAGCCGGGCGCCGATTTTTTGGGGAGGAACCTCAAGCAACGGTTTTGAGTCCTGCTTTGGAGAGCGACACGAACTCGGTCATTACCCTCGCGATAAAGTCCAGCATCTCGGTTGTTAAGCCGGGATAAACCCCGATCCAGAAGACCTGGTTCATGACGAAGTCGGTGTTCTTCAGGTCGCCGACGACGCGATGCTCATATCCTTCATAGGCGGGCTGGCGCAGCAGATTTCCAGCGAAGACGAGCCGTGTGCCGATCTTGTTCGATTCAAGCTGGCGGGTCAGTTGATCGCGTGAAAAGGGAGCGTCGGTTTTGACGGCGATGGGAAATCCAAACCAACTTGGGTCGGAGTTTTCGCCGGCGACCGGCAGCATCAGACAGCTCTCCAACGGCTGGAGCAGCTTTTTCAGATAGCTAAAGTTTTCTTTTCGGCGCTCGATGAAGTGGGGCAGCTTCGCAATTTGCGAAAGCCCGAGGGCCGCCTGCATGTCCGTTGCTTTGAGGTTGTAGCCAACGTGCGAGTAGGTGTACTTGTGGTCGTATCCGCATGGCAGGGAGCCTAGTTGCCACTCGAACCGCTTGCCACAGGTGTTGTCCATTCCAGGTTCACACCAGCAGTCGCGGCCCCAGTCTCTAAAGCTGTCGATGATCACTTGCAGCGCCGGTTTGTCGGTCATCACTGCGCCTCCTTCGCCCATCGTGATGTGGTGGGCGGGATAGAAGCTTACGGTGGCGATATCGCCAAAGGTTCCGACTTTCTGGCCTTTGTAGGTCGATCCCAGGGCGTCGCAGCAGTCTTCAACCAGCCAGAGATTGTATCTCTTGCAAAACGCCGTGATCGCATCGAGGTTGAAGACGTTTCCCAGGGTGTGAGCGATCATGACAGCCTTTACCTTGGGGCTGTACGCCTCTTCCAGGCGCGAGACATCGATCTCGTATGTGGGCAAAGTCACATCCAGGAATACCGGAACAAGGCGGTTCTGGAAGATTGGATTGACGGTGGTGGGGAACCCTGCGGCCACTGTGATTACTTCATCGCCGGGTTTCAGGCGCCGGTCACCGAGTTTCGGCGAAGTCAAAGCGCTGAGGGCGACGAGGTTTGCGGAGGATCCTGAGTTTACGAGCGAAGCCGACCGCACGCCGACGAAGCGAGCGAGTTTGCGCTCGAACTCCTTGGCGAAACGACCGGTGGTGAACCAGCCATCGAGGGCGGAGTCCACAACCGAGCAGACATCTTCGGGGCCAATTACCTTACCGGATACAGGGACGGTCGACGTTCCAGGTACGAACTCCCGTTGGGGGAAGGCCTCTGCGTGGTATTCCGCTGTCAATGCCAAAATCTGTTTTCGTAACTGTTCTGCGCGCTCGCTCATAGATTATTAGGATACTAAAAGTATCGACGGCAAAGTAGAAAGGCCCTGAATGATGGTCCGCAAAATAGCTCCGAGCACTTTCTTGTGATGAATCGTTGTGCGACAATTCTCCTGTTACACAAACATTCTGGTGGGAAACGACGAAATCATGCAAGAGAGTTTCTCCAGTCGCCTTGGTTCGCCTCCGCGATGATTGAGAAAAGGGCCTGAGTGATGCTCTCTAAACCAACGCCGCCTTCTCAGGAAGCTCTCGATCGGAAGACGCGATACCAGACTCTGGTGTTGGTCTGTTGTCTCCTGTTCGGTTTCGCGATGATTGCCAACATGCAGTCGGCTGCGGATGGGGGATGGTTTTGGTACGCCGTATTTTGGGGTAGTGGCAAACGACTCTACTCGGACATGCATCTTGTTCTGCAGCCACTGTTTGTCTTGGAGACAGCGTCTTTTCTTGCGCTATTTGGCAAGGGATGGCTTGTTTCAAAGATTCCTGCGCTTTTACATCTTGTTGCGTATTGTTTCGGCCTTTTCTTACTGGCTAGACAGTCGCGTCTGCCGGACCGGCAGAAGGCTCTTATTCTCGGATGCGCATTCTTCCTCTCCGTCGCCTTCGAAGCATACCGGTTTGATGACTATCACGTTCTAACGGATTGCTTTGAGCTGTATTCAATCCTTGCGTTGCTCTGGCTGCAAAAGTCAGTTCAGGCTGCGCAGCGCATTGGTTTGGTAGCTGGACTAGGAGTTCTGTCCGGATTGGCACTCACGACCAGACTGAACGACGGGGCCGCACTCGTCGTAGGCGTGGCTTTAGGGATCTTGTGTCTCGCGCCTTCAAGAAAGCTGATCTTGATCGTGATCTTCGGCCTGATTTCGATCCTGACCGCTGCGTTGATCGTGCATTTCACCGGCGATTCGTTTAACGATTATGCGACGTATTCCATCTTCAGAGCGGCCGGAAGCAAAGGGGGAACCTCCAATGTTCTTCTTGGTCCGCTGTTACTGCCGTGGAATGCCCTGCGCGCCTTGAAAGTGCATTGGTACGTGGCGCTGAATCTCTATGGAATCGGGGTTGCTGCCGGTTGGTTGCTTCTGTTGCGTTGGTCAGTTACCGCCGGACAGCGTCGAAGGCTGATAAGACTGATTGTTTTGGCAGTTATTCTCCTATTTCCGCTTCGAATCCACCACATGTACCGAGGACTATTCAGTAGCGACTTCATCATTGCATTGACCGCGATTGCGATTCCTGCGGCTTATTTGTTGGGAGCTCTGGTCTTCGCGAGATTTATACGCTGGCTACTCGTTCCAGGGGCGGCTGATTGGAATCGCGCCGAGATTCTGCTGCTTTTGCCCCTCGGTCACCTTGCATCTGCATCGATGTCTTCTGCGGGACACCCTGAAGGTCTCTATCAACCGCTCGCGGTATTGATGTTGCTGTTGCCGCTTGCCTCACCGATCCATGTCAGAAAAGAATCAACCCGCGCGTTCATGTTGGCGATTGTCGCCCTATTGGCGTGTTCCTGTGCGGTTTACAAAGTGAGAACTCCCTATAAATGGCATAGCTACCGGTCCGCGCCAATGTTCGCTGAACGCCAGTGGTACCGTCATCCAGTTTATGGACCGATGATTATCGAGACCGCGCAGCTGAAAGTTTTTACTGAAATATGCAGTCAAATCGGAACTGACTCACGGGTGGAATTGTTATCATTACCACTTACTTACGCAAACTATTTCTGCTCCATCGCGCCATGGCACGGCTATGTGCAGACGTTCTTCGACACATCAAGTAAAGAAACTATATTCGGGCTAATGGAGCAACTTGAGAAGGCTCCCCCGAAATGGGTGCTGTATCAGAGGCAACTGGACATTCTGGCTATGCATGAAGATGTCTTCAACCATGGAAAACCATTACCACATCGTTACCTTGATCAGATGATCGAGCAAAAACTTGATCGTGGGGGATGGGAAAAAGTTTATTCCAGCAATTACGAAGACAGTCCGGGTTGGCGTAATGAATGGATTTTGATACGCACGAGACCTTAGTGATCCCCCGATTGCAAAGCGCAGAGTAGATTTGCTTTGTGGCTCAACCAGACCATGACGATGTGTGCACTTTAGATTGTCGTTACCGCGGGATAGCGACTCCCTCCCGTGTGCCCGTCGAATTATCGAAGACACGCGGGTGGTCATGCCGCGCAAAGGTTTTTTCACGGACCTGGACTGCATACGGACGCGTACGCACTCGTGAAGAATCCCAGGGGCGGGAGATCAAGGCTTCCTGGCTGCAATCCTGAAATTTCCTGCTACGCTGAAGATAGAGACGCCACGATGTACCAACCGACGCAAAGGATCTAACCGCCGAGATGACACGTCCCCACCTTGCTAAGATTCTGCTCACGGGAGCTTCAGGAACGCTGGGCTACAACGTCGTTCAGCATCTCTCTACGACTCATCCTTGTACCCAGATCTTCCTCCTCATGCGCTCCCCCGATCCGACTCTCTTTACCAATTGCGGGAACGTCAGGATTCTCCATGTCGATATGTTCGATTCCGTCGCCCTCAAGCAATCGGTCTTCGACGTCCAGCCCAATGCGATTATTCACTGCGCCGCCAGCGGCGTCAGGCCATCGCGAATCAGCTGGTTCGATCTCATCGAGCTAAATGTTCAGTCGACTAATCACCTCTTCCAGGCCTCCTGCGACGTCGAAGGGTGTCATTTCATCCACATTAGCACCGGCCTTGTCTATCGTGAGCAGAATCGTGTTTATCACGAAAACGATCCCATCGACACTCTTCATCCCTATGGCGCCAGTAAGGCGGCCGCGGATTGTCTTCTCCGTGCCGGCGCAGATCGTCTCAAACGACACCTTACGATTGTTCGGCCGTTCTCCTTCACCGGCGTGCACGACGGCGGCGACCGGCTCTTTCCCTCTTTGCTGCGCGCCGCTCTGGAGCGTCGTCCCCTCAACATGTCTTTGGGGAATCAGCTTCGTGATTTCTGCGCAGTCCAGGATGTCGCTGAGGCCATTCGGCTGATCCTCGATGGAAACGGGACTCCGGGCTGCAATGTCTTCAACGTCGGTAGCGGCCGCTCGCTGCCTCTGCGCTCGATTGTGGAAGCTGTTTGCCTGGAACTCGACATGCATGTTGATATAAAATTTGGGGATATGCCCTTCCATCCGTATGAGCCTATGCACCTCGTCGCCGATATCGGGAGGGTCCAGTCGTTAGGTTGGCGACCCAAAACTAATCTGGCCTATGCTGTCTGGCAACTCGCTCGATCTCAGTATCCAAATCTCGCCGTTCGTGAGCCGAAACAACTCCAATGATTTCTTCGAACGAGCTTTCAGATCCTGGAATGAGCGATTCAACTCTCCTTGAGCTTAGCGTGGTACTGCCTGCTTATCTCGAAGCGGAGAGCCTGCGCAGTCTTCTCCCCGAAATCAAGGCGGGTGCAGCGGCTTTAACGAGTTCCTATGAGGTTTTGGTCGTTGACACGCGAGAGCGCATGGATGATACCGATGCCGTCTGTCAGATCAACGGCGTACGCCACATTCACCGTAGGGGTGGCGACCAGTATGGGGACGCAGTCCGCACCGGAATTGCCGATGCGCGGGGAAGGCATATCTTCTTCATGGATGCCGACGGCTCGCACAGTCCAAGCTACTTCGCAGCAATTTGGGCCAAACGCGACATCTGGGACATCGTGATCGGATCCCGCTATGCAAAGGGGGGGCACACGGAAAACCCTGCGATTCTCATTGCGATGTCGTATGCAGTGAACTTGACGTTCCGTTTGGCTTTCAACATTCGTGCGAGGGACGTGACCAACAGCTTTCGCCTCTATCGTGCGAAGGTTATTAAGCCTCTCCGTCTGGAGTCTAACGATTTCGACATTGTTGAAGAAGTTCTCATCAAAGCATCTTTCCGCAAACCTCCTGCGACGGTGGGGGAAGTCCCCGTCACTTTTGCCCGCCGCAAGGCCGGCGAGAGCAAGCGTAAGCTCGTGCAGTTTGCCCTTGGTTATCTGACGACGCTGCAAAAGCTTCGTCGATTCGCGCTTGCCGCCCGGCGAGAGGCGGAGACAAAATGAACTGCATCATCACAGGCGGCTGCGGTTTTGTCGGCAGTAACCTTGCCGCTTACCTGATGGAAAAGGGTGGGCAGGTTACTCTCTTCGATAATCTCGCTCGTCATGGCGCGTCGACGAATCTGTCATGGCTTCGCAGTCAAGGGGAGGTTTCTTTTATTCATGGGGATGTCCGCAACCTTTCTGACGTCGATGCGCTTGTCCGCAACCTAAAGCCTCAGGTCGTGTTTCACCTTGCCGGACAGGTGGCCATGACGACTTCCATGCAAAATCCGCGAAATGACTTCGAGATCAATGTTCTGGGCTCGATTAATGTTCTCGAAGCTGTTCGTCAGCATTGTCCCGAAGCGGGTATCGTCTACGCTTCGAGTAACAAGGTCTATGGCAATCTCAGCCACCTCGATCTGGTAGAAGGTCCTACGCGTTACCATCCGAAAAACAATAATTTTGGCGTCGATGAAACCGCAGCCATCGAATTTCATACCCCTTATGGCTGTTCCAAAGGGGCAGCCGATCAGTACATGCTGGATTATGCCCGGGGCTTTGGTCTCAATACCATCGTGCTACGTCATTCCACGATCTATGGCGGCCGTCAATTCGCCACCTATGACCAAGGCTGGGTCGGCTGGTTCTGTCGCCAAGCTCTTGAATCGGCGGCCGACTCCGAGCGTGAGCTCTTCACAATCTCCGGAGATGGTAAACAGGTCCGAGATCTTCTTCACGTTTCCGATGCCGTCCGCTGCTATGTGGCGGCCTTCGAACATGTCAAACAAGCACGTGGCGAGGCTTTCAATATCGGCGGCGGAATCGACAATAGCATGTCGTTGCTTGAGCTTTTTCACGTGCTGGAAGATCAGCTTGACGTCAAGCTGAAGTACCGTCGTCTTCCATGGCGCCAAAGCGACCAGAAATTTTTTGTTGCAGACAACAGGAAAGCGGAACGCCTGCTCGATTGGTCGCCGAAAGTGACGAGGGATGAAGGTATCAATAGCGTGATCGACTGGGAAAGATCGCAGCGAAGTTAGACGAAGCATTCACCACGCAGGAGATCACCACCCGGTATGGGGCAAAAAACGAACCAGCAGTCCTTGCGGCTCCCCGCTCCTCTAAGGCTCTTCGCGATCCTAACAGTCCTGCTAACGTTGCTCTCCTGGGCCGTTGCCTTTTTCTGGTGGCGTCGCGGCATGCCATATCCTTACAGTTGGCCCTACTATGGCCACTCTTTCGGCACAGACTTCAGCAACTTCCAACAGCGGTTCCAATATTTTCACTCCGATAAGTTTTTCCAATTCAAAGGGCCTGTTTTTCTTTACGCTGCGCCGCTCGCCGCTTTCTACCACATCTTGTTTGTCGCATGGGGCAACCGTTCAAACGCTCTTCCGGCATTCGAGATATTCGGCCTCTGCGTAGTTGGTGCCGCTGTTCTGCTTTTCTATCGCGCTCTTCGGCGGCATGGTGTACCCGCCAACGACGCCGCGCTCTTCTGTTTTGTCTCAGGGCTCTTTTCCTATCCCCTCTATTTCGACCTTGAGCGCGGGAACGTCGAGATCATTGTCTGGACGTTCACTTTGATTGCCTTCTGGGCGTTCCGCAATGACCGCATGGCTCTTGCCGCAATTTTTATTGGCTTTGCAATCGCGTTCAAATGGTATCCCGTCGTTCTGCTTGGCGTCTTCTTCTACCCTCGAAAGTACGGTTACATTGCCGTCGCTCTCGTTACCGCAGTCGGCGTCACCGTCCTTTCCGACCTCTGGCTCGGACCGACGATCACAACAGCCTTCCACGAAACCTTGCGCGGTGCTCAGGTGTTCGTTCAGTTGTATGCCGTGCACTATTCCGATTTAGGCTACGATCACTCCTTTTTCTCAGTATTCAAATTTCTCACTTATCCGCTGCATCCGAACCTGGCCGCGGATCTCAATCTATATCTCGTGCTTGCTGCTGTGAGCGCAACAGCTCTTTACTTTCTCCGAATCCGCAAACTCCCACTAATTAACCAGATCTCCATCCTCATCATTCTTTCCGTCACCTTACCGCCTGTTTCCTTCGACTACACACTGTTACACCTCTACATTTGCTGGGGCATTTTCGTCATCTACCTGATAGACGCCCAACGCGCCGGCCACTCCGTCAAATTCGGTTCCCTGGTTATGGGGTTGTATGCCTTTGCCATGGCTCCTCACGGTTACGTTATCCTCGCAAGTCGCCGCTTTTGTGGACAACTGCGCTGGATTGGGCTCGCCGCTCTGTTGTATATCTTCTTCAAGCAGCCTTTCCCCGAGGAGCAGACCGCTGCACCTCTTTCCGCTTCCGAATTTCAACTCAGCCCTACTCTGGAAGGAAGCAATTCATGAAAGCCGTAATACTCGCGGGCGGTCTCGGCACGCGCCTTTCGGAAGAGACGATTGTCCGGCCGAAGCCTATGGTCGAGATTGGCGGCCGGCCCATTCTTTGGCACATCCTGAAGATTTACTCCCAGCACGGCATCAATGACTTCATCATTTGTTGCGGCTACAAGGGTTACATCATCAAGGAGTATTTCGCCAACTACTTCTTGCATACCTCCGATGTGACCTTCGACATGCACAGCAACAAGATGACCGTGCACGAGTCGGTAGCCGAGCCCTGGCGCGTCACCCTGGTCGATACTGGCGACTCGACTGGCACGGGAGGGCGTCTTAAGCGAATCGCGAAGTACCTGAACGGCGATGAGGCCTTCTGCATGACCTATGGAGACGGCGTGGCGGATGTCGACATCACGAGTTCGATTGCGTTCCACAAGAGCCACAACAAGCTCGTTACGCTGACCAGCGTCCAGCCTCTTGCGCGTTTCGGGGCGCTGGGACTGAAGGACACCCAGATCTACTCGTTTCAGGAAAAGCCCAGCGACGAGGGCGGGTGGATCAACGGCGGCTTCTTCGTCCTCGATCCAAAGGCGATCGATGCGGTTACCGACGATTCGCAGATGTTCGAACGCGAACCAATTGAGACCCTTGTCGCACAGGGCGAGGTTCAGGCCTTCTTTCATAAGGGCTTCTGGCAAGCCATGGATACGCTACGCGATAAACAGAATCTCGAGGAGCTGTGGAGCATAGGAAAGGCGCCATGGAAGACCTGGTAAAGGATGGATCTTCGAGTGGCTTTTGGAGTGGCCGCCGCGTCTTTCTTACCGGACATACCGGGTTCAAGGGCGGGTGGTTGGCTCTATGGCTGGCGCATCTTGGCGCGGAGGTTCGTGGATACGCTCTCGATCCATGCACAGAGCCGAACCTCTTTACGGATGCTTGCATTGGCGACGTCGTAGATGATGTCCGTGGCGACATCAGAGATGCAGCGCGCCTCGACAGCTCGATGCGCGAATTTCGGCCGGAGGTGGTTTTTCATCTGGCTGCCCAGCCGCTGGTCCGCTATTCGTACGAGGATCCTATTGGAACATACGAGACGAATGTCATTGGGACGGCGCGAGTGCTCGATGCCGTTCGGCGAACACCGTCTGTACGCGCCGTAGTTTCGGTCACGACGGACAAATGTTACGAGAATAAAGAGTGGATATGGCCCTATCGTGAGACTGATCCTCTCGGCGGCTATGATCCTTACTCGAGTTCGAAGGCGTGCGCCGAGATCGTCTCCGCAGCCTTCAGGCAGTCGTATTTTCCGGTCGACAGGTTGGCGGAACATGGGGTTGCCATCGCGACTGCACGCGCGGGTAATGTTATTGGGGGAGGGGACTGGTCGACTGACCGGCTTCTTCCCGATCTTGTTCGCGGTTTCCTCTCGGGTGAGCCAGTACGGATTCGCCGGCCACATGCCATACGTCCGTGGCAGCATGTGCTCGAACCGCTGCACGGGTACCTTCGTCTCGCGGAAGAGCTGCTAGCCGGTGCGCCAGGGGCGGCGCGATTTGCCACTGCTTATAATTTCGGCCCGAATGAAGAAGATGCCCGGCCGGTCTCATGGATCGCCGAGCGCATGACGAACTTTTGGGGTGATGGGGCCTCGTGGGTGCTTGACGACGATCATGGCCCGCATGAGGCCGGCTATCTCAGGCTCGACGCCAGCCGTGCTCGCCATGACCTTGCCTGGACGCCTCATCTTCGACTCGAGACGGCGCTGGAGTGGCTTGTCCAGTGGTATCGGGCATGGCAGTCGGCGCTGGATAGAAAGAAGCCGGATAGCGGAGAAATGCAGGAGTTTAGTCTGCGCCAAATCGCTGCCTACGAGCAACTTTTGACGAAACGATCCTGATCCCAATGCTCGCGTCATCGATCCGAAGATTGCTAGCTTCTGCCTGCTAAGATGGAGTTCGAGGGCAAACCCAACAGATGATCTGCATCTGGGAAATGTAACGATCTGAGTCCCAATTGTTAGGAGAGTGAATGAATACCAAAGAACGCAAGATGCTTGAGCTGCTCAAGAAGGGCAAAGAGGAATACGGCTATGTCGCTGTCAAAGCAGAGTTCGAAGCAGAAGGTACTCGTGTGGATGAGCTCCTTCGTCTGGTAGAGATCTGCCGCAAGGCCGGACTCAAGCTTGGCCTTAAGATCGGCGGCTGCGAGGCCATGCGCGACCTCATCGAAAGCAAGCAGATCGGTGTCGACTACATTATCGCTCCGATGATCGAGAGCACTTACGCTCTGTCGAAGTTTGCAGAGGCGGTTGATAAGACTTACTCAGCGGAAGATCGGGACGAGACGGACTTCCTCTTCAACCTTGAGACGATCAGTGCCTTCAGGTTACTGGATGAGATGGTGGATGCCACGGCGAAGGCGCCTGAGCTGTCGGGCGTGGTGTTCGGACGTGTTGATTTCTCTCTTTCCGCTGGACTCGGCCGGGATGCCATTAACGGCAAGGAGGTCACCGACTACGTGCTTAAGACGTGTGCCGCCTGCAAGGCCAAGGGGGTTGATCTGGTCGTTGGCGGCGGCGTCTCCTCGGACTCCATTCCTGTTCTGCGTCAGATGGTCGAAGCCCATCTCACCCGTTTCGAAACCCGCAAGGTTATCTTCGATGCTCAGGCCGCGCTCGACCCGAAGATCGCCGATGGTCTGCTCAACGCTGTCCACTTCGAGATGCTCTGGTTGTTGAACAAGCGCGACTATTACGGCCAGATCGAGCAGGAAGACTCGAAGCGGATCGATATGCTCGAAAAGCGCTGGGCGGTGCTGAACAAGTAATGGAGTCGTTACAACGCATCCTCGTCTTCGGTGCAACCGGTGCCATCGGCCAGTCTGTGGTCGATGCATCGGTTGCCCGGGGCTGGAACGTTACCGCGGTGGCCCGTACGCTTCCGTCGGCGACCTCCTCGCAGGTAACCTCTCTTGCGCTCGACCCGCTGGCGGACAATTTCTCTACGTCTCAACTCACTGCCGGTGCTCCTTACACCAGCATCTGCTGGGCGCAGGGCGCCAACGTCAACGACAGCATCTACAACGTAGATGTCGCCAAGCACCTTGAAATCTACAGCGCCAACTGTCTCTACATCCTTGTCACGCTGCGAGCTCTCCTCGAGCACAAACTTCTCGCTCCCGCCTCGCGTCTCTGCATCATCAGTTCCATCTGGCAAAATCTTGCCCGCCAATCGAAACTCTCTTACTGCGTCAGCAAGTCCGCTCTCCAGGGACTTGTCCTCTCCGCTTCGGCGGACCTCGCCGCTGACGGCCATCTCATCAATGCCGTGCTGCCCGGCGCTCTCGAGACGCCGATGACGCGCAAAAACCTCACTGCGAATCAGATCGATCGTTTGAGCTCCGCAACCGCGTTCCATCGACTTCCAGCTCTCAATGACGTCGCCTCACTTGTCTGCTATCTATGCTCGCCGGAGAATACCGGTATCACTGGCCAGTTCATTGCGGCCGACCTGGGGTTTAGCCATGTCCGCATCGTTTGACATCGCCGCCTCCACTGGCACTTACAAGGTTTCGATTGAAAGCGGCGTCTTCCACCGCTACCTGACCGGCCTTGACCATGCGGCCATCATCGCGGATCAATTCTTCGAGCCAGCCTTCCAGCAACTCGCCCGATCCGCAATCTTCGTACCTGCCCGCGAGACTAATAAGTCTCTGGACGCCTCGCCAGCGCTGATCGAACAGATGCGCCACTCCGGGGCCAACCGGCAGACGCACCTCGTCGCTGTAGGCGGCGGCATTATTCAGGACCTCTCCGCCTTCATCGCCTCCGTCTACATGCGCGGTCTTCAGTGGAGCTACATCCCGACTACGGTCCTTGCCATGGTTGACTCCTGCATCGGCGGCAAGTCCTCGATCAACGTCGGCCCCTACAAAAACCTAGTCGGCACCATTCACCCGCCGACGCAGGTTCTCATCGACCCCACGCTGGCCCTTACCCTTCCTGCCGATGATCAGTCCAGCGGCCTTATCGAAGCGGCAAAGATCTGCTTCTGCCACGGCGCTGCCTCCTTCGAACGCCATATCTCGTATGCTCCTTGCCCGGGTATGAGTACCGAAGCTCTGGAACAGGTCATTATTAACAGCCTGCTGGCTAAGAAGCACTTCATCGAGATTGACGAATTCGACAAGGGGGAACGCCTCCTCCTCAACTTCGGCCATACCTTCGGTCACGCCATTGAGGGCGCCTCGCACTACGCCATTCCTCACGGCATTGCTGTCGGCATTGGAATTCTCTGTGCTCTCGACTTCCAACGCAGGCACGGCGTGGACTACGCCGATGTCCCCCATGTGTGCCTGCTTGAAGACCATCTCGACACCATGCTCCGGCCGATCCACAATCTCGGCGCGCATCTCAGAGCCATGTCACTCGATGAAGTGATCGAGCGCTTCGAATCGGATAAGAAACACAGCTCTGAAAATTACACCCTCGTTCTCGTCGCTACGGGCGGCGAAGTCCAGCTTCAGAGATTTCCGAAGTCTCCCAAGATTCAGCACAACGTCCAGAACGCAATCCAGACCATCGTGGAAAAATACTCTTAATGACGAAGTACAGCGACCTCCTTGCAGACTGGCTCTCCGGCCTTGGCTATACCCACTGCTTCTTTGTCGCAGGCGGCAACATCATGCACCTGCTTGAGAGTTGCAGCCGCCGCATCAAGTGCATCCCGGTCGCCCATGAGGTTGCCGCCGGAATTGCCGCAGAATATTTCAATGAGCTTCAACTTGGCTCTAAGGCGTTCGCCCTTGTCACCGCCGGGCCAGGCCTCACCAACATCGTCACCGCCATCGCGGGCGCCTACCTGGAAAGCCGCGAACTCCTCGTCATCGGCGGCCAGGTAAAAGTCTCCGATCTCGCCCGCGGCGAGGTGCGCCAGCGCGGCATCCAGGAGATCGACGGAGTGGCTATCACCACCGCTATCACCGAGAAGTCCATTTTGATGCAGAAGGTCGTCGATCAGCCCACCTTCGCTAACATGGTCCGATCCGGCGAGCACGGTCGGAAGGCTCCTGTCTTCCTCGAAATCCCTCTCGACATTCAGGGCGCGAAGGTTGACGCCCCAACACTTTCTCTCCCCGTCCCCCCCTTCGTCCCGCACTTCGAACCCATCGATTGCACTACTCTCGACGGCATCGCCGGCAGAATTAAATCGGCGCAGCGCCCCGTCATCCTGCTGGGAGCCGGTATCAGCCGCGCCACCACAGATAAGCTCTACAATCGCCTAGCCGGCCTTGGCGTTCCCCTCATGGTCACCTGGAATGCCATCGACCGCATCGCTGCTGATCATCCGCTGTACTTCGGACGTCCCAACACCTGGGGCCAGCGATACGCTAACATCCTTCTTCAGCAGTCCGATCTTCTCCTCGCCCTCGGAACTCGCCTTAGCCTGCAGCAGACCGGCTTCAACTGGCAGGCTTTCACTCCTGTTGGCGAGGTCATTCAGGTTGACTGCGACTCTGCCGAACTTACCAAGGGCCATCCTCGCGTCGCACTTCCCATCTGTGGTGACGCCAACGCCGTCCTGAAAAATCTTGTCGGCAAGGACCTGGGCGCCCATTCAGAGTGGCTGAACTTCTGCGCCACGGTCCGCGATGCTATCCCGCTTGTCGAACCCGTCAACCACACCGGCGACGGTTACCTCTCGCCCTATGTCTTCGTCGATCACCTCTCCCGCCTCACTGAGCCACAGGACATCATCATCCCGTGTTCCAGCGGCAGTGCCTTTACCGTCATGATGCAGACCTTCGCTCAGAAGCGCGGCCAACGCATCGTCAGCAACAAGGGCCTTGCCTCCATGGGCTACGGCCTGTCCGGAGCCATAGGCGCAGCCTTCGCAGCATGTGGCGGAAAGGCCGATCAGGACAGCTCTGGCCGCCGGACCATACTTCTCGAGGGGGATGGCGGCTTTATCCAGAACCTTCAGGAACTCGGCACGGTGGCGGTCAATCGTCTCAACCTCAAAATTTTTCTGTTCGACGACAACGGTTATGCCTCAATTCGCATGACCCAGAGCAACTACTTCGGTGGACGCTACGTCGGCTGCGACACCGCTACCGGCCTTGGTATTCCCCAATGGGATCATCTGTTCGCTGCTTACAATATTCCTGTCCAGCGCATCGGTCCCGGCTACCACGAAGACCCGGCCTTTCTTGCAGCATTCAACGCGCCTGGCCCCGCAGCATTCCTCGTTCACATCGACCCAGTCCAGACTTACTTCCCAAAGATAAGCAGCCGCGTCACACCTTCGGGCAGCATGGAGTCCAATCCCCTCCATCTCATGACTCCCGACCTTGACGATTCCACTGTTGCCAAAGTTTTTCGTTATCTGGAAACCTAGCCAGCCGAGATCCGCAAACCATGCTGCCGCCGATCCCCCAAGCCGACCTCGATCACATTCTCAACGAGACGAGAACGCTGTGGGACGAGATGCGAAATAAACGCATCTTCATTACAGGAGGGACCGGCTTCTTCGGCTGTTGGTTGCTGGAGAGCTTTTCCCACATCAACCGGAGGCTCAACCTTGACGCCCGCGCCATGGTCCTCACGCGCGACCCCACTGCCTTTGCGATGAAGTGCCCGCATCTTGCCGCCGATCCCGCGCTTGCTTTTCTTGCGGGAGATGTTCGCGACTTCTCTTTTCCTGAGGGTGAGTTCCAATACATCATCCATGCCGCTACCGAAGCCAGCGCCAAACAAGCCGCCGAAAGGCCCCTCGATATGCTCACTACCATCATCGACGGCACGGCGCGCGTGCTCAACTTTGCCCAGACCCACGCGACCGGCAAGCTTCTTCTCACCAGTTCGGGCGCCATCTACGGCAAGCAGCCTGCCAGCCTTACGCATGTTCCAGAGGATTATCTCGGAGGACCTGACCCGCTCGATCCTGCCAGCATCTATGGAGAAGGTAAGCGTATCTCAGAACAGATGTGCGCTCTCTGTGCCACGCAGAGCCAGATTGAGATCAAGATTGCCCGGTGCTTCGCGTTTGTCGGCCCTCACCTTCCCTTGGATGCGCACTTCGCGATCGGCAATTTCATCGGAGACGTCCTTGCCGGCAGGCCGATCCGAATCAATGGCGACGGAACACCCCGCCGCTCCTATTTGTACGCCGCCGATCTTGCGATATGGTTATGGACAATGCTCTTCCAGGCTCCGAGTCTTGTCCCAATCAACGTTGGATCGGCTGACGATCTAAGTATTGCGGAACTGGCGCACACGGTTGTGGAAAGTCTGAAAGCGTCTAACGAGATTCATGTAGCGAAAAAACCCACTCCCGGACTCGCCCCGGCACGATATGTTCCATCCGTAGATCACGCGAAGGCGATATTGGGTCTCGACCAGACGGTTAGCCTGCAGGAAGCTATACGACGCACGGCCGAGTGGCACGTGGGGGAAAGTGCAACATGAAGCTGATCAGCGTTGTTAGTCCGTGCTACAACGAAGAGGGTAACGTCGAAATTTTGACTGATCGCGTGCGCGAGATTTTTGCTGGCCTCCCGCAATACCGCTATGAACACATCATCATTGACAACGATTCCAAGGATGGCACCGTGGCGATCCTGCGCGGGATCGCCAGGAAAGATCCGAATGTCAAAGTAATCCTGAATACGCGCAACTTTGGCCACATCCGTTCGCCTCAACACGCGATGCTAGAAGCCAAGGGCGACGCCGTGATCGTTCTGCTCTCCGATCTGCAGGATCCGCCTGAGATGCTCTTCGACTTTCTTCGCGAATGGGAGGCGGGATACCCTATCGTTGTCGCTATCAAGAACACAAGCGACGAGAACGGGCTGATGTACCGCATTCGATCTGCTTACTACAAGACCGTAGCACGTCTTACTGACGTAAAGGTTCTTGAGCATTTCACCGGCTTCGGACTCTATGATCGCCAGGTCCTCGATATTCTGAGGCGTGATTTTCAGGACCCCCAACCCTACTTTCGCGGACAGATCGCAGAGATCGGCCTGCCCCACAAGTCGCTCTATTACCATCAGAAGCGCCGCATGCGCGGCATCACCAAAAACAACTTTTACACCCTCTATGACATGGCGATGCTTGGCATTACGAACCTGTCCAAGGTTCCGCTCCGTCTCGTAATTTTTGGAGGCTTTGTCTTCGCCTTTCTTAGTCTTGTCGCCGGATTTGGCTACCTGGTTGCCAAACTGATCTTCTGGAACCAATTCCAAATTGGCCTCGCCCCAACAATGATCGGGCTTTTTTTTCTTGGTTCGGTGCAACTAGTCGCGCTTGGGATTATTGGAGAGTATGTTGGATCAATCCATTCGATTGTTCAGGACCGGCCACTCGTTACCGAAAAAGAACGTATTAACTTTTAGCGTCCGCCAAAACGAGGTCAATGCTCAAGCGACTCATTCCCGATCATTTGCGCGGTCAGTTCCTGCGCTACGTCGTCGTTGGCACGTGGAACACCCTGTTTGGCTACGGCTGTTTTTTCCTGTTAGTGCGCTTCTTCCTTCACTTTCTGCCTGCGCAACCTGCGCTTACCGCGAGCATTGCCTTCATCGTTGCTACAGTCATTAATGTCACTGTCTCCTTTCTCGGTTATAAATGGTTCGTCTTTCGGACCCAGGGAAACTACCTGCGGGAGTATCGCCGCAGCTTGCTTGTTTATCTGCCGAGCCTCGCCCTCAGCGCGGTAGCGATTGCGCCGCTAACGGGATTGCTGCGTCTGGTGCCTCACTTGAAAACCCAAGCGCCTTATGTAGCAGGTGCCGCGTTGGCTGGCTTCAATGTGATTGCCAGCTTTCTGGGTCACAAGCATATCTCTTTTAAGACAAAGTTGGAGACATAGGACCACCATTTTTTTGGTTTCCTTGGACTTGAGCGACATAGTCCGCACGTCCGGTAACCGCCGCTCCGCCCCACAATTCATGCAGCGATAACGCACGCACTGTAATCGATTGTATTCACATAAATTCGCCTATGGGCAGTCGTCGACCTTCAAGTGACCCTTTGTTAGGCCCGTGCGGTCGCAGAGGCCAGCCTTCGGCGGGCATTTTTGAGCGACATTTTTCCCTTGACATTTGCAACCTGGTGCATAGTGAAAAATGGGAGTGTGTGAAATCCCCAGCAACTATCGACAATCCTTTGGAACGTCAATTGCACTCATCCGTGGAGTCAGAAGTTCAGGACTTCGACATGGGCTCCTAACCAACCTCCGCGTGAAGGGTCACGCAATGCAGGGCTGACAGTTATTAATGATGGGCTTCACGTACGATTGGATTTTTAATGCGACTGGCTTGAACGGCAGTCTGCGGATGCATCACTCCCCACTCCCGTTGCACCATTGTGCTGGTTACATTTCGGCCTAAGTTGAAGCCCTAAATCGAACAGATCGGTTACGCCTCTCCCGTGCGCCTTGCGTTAAGGAATACGGTTCGGTGCGTCAAATTGTCCGGCGCGCAGCCATCAGTTGCTGCGTCAACGGTCGTGCTCGTCCACAAAGCTCTATGGAGTGAGAGATGAATAAGATTATTTGCACGCTTGTTACCGCTTCGGTTCTGGTTGGTGGCGCCGCCTATGGCCAGAGCACGTCCAAAACAGCCCATGACAAACAGCCGCTGCGTGACAGCCAGATGGATAAGGTCACCGCCGCCGGCGAAGAGAACTCCGCGATTGCTGCCAATAACTCGACCGTCACTGAAAGCAACACTGGCACGGTGAATCTCTCTGGAACTGCCTTAATGGGCGCCAGAGGCATCAACATCGTGAATTCTTCTGACGGGCTTGTTGCCAATGGCGTCAACATATACGACAGCAGTGCATTGAGCAATGCTTCAACCAACGGAACCACCGTGGGACAGGCCAACACCATCACGCAGAATAGCTCGTCTGCAGCCACTCTCACTGGCTACAGGCGGGGAGAGAACAGCCAACTCGACGCCACTCACTCACAGAATGAGACGGAGACGAGCAGCTCTTCGAAGAGCCTCAACGCTTCCTTTAGTCACTCGAACACCAACAGCGAAACCAATACGGACAACTTCACGACCAGCAAGTCGTCGACTTTCAGTACCAGCGCATCGAGGAACGCCGCTGAGACGGAGAGTGCCAGCAAGAGTTCGGGATCGACAGAGACGAATTCTGCTTCGAATAGCTCAACCAGATCCTTGGGCGCGACACTTGCCGTGTCGGCGAACAAGGCAAACACCGCAAGCAACGTGAATTCGGCTTCCGAGACCGAGAGTGCGTCGGCGAGCAAGGGAACCACCAGCAACAACACGGCGGCTTCCAACGCGACGACGGCAACTGCCGCTTCCAACTTCCCGGGCAGCGCCTCATCGGTCGGCAATTCGTCGAATAACAACAGCGGTACGAGCCTCGGAGCCACATCGTCGACCGTAGGCAGCGGGGCTGACAATCTCTCCACCACCAACAACGGAACGTCAACCAACTCCACCGGCGGCAATTCGAACACTGCTTCGAACACAGCAAACAGCGCCAATCAGTCAGCTGAAACCAACAACGCCTCGTCGAACAAGAGCTCGTCGGCAAACGCGGCCGCATCGCTGAATGCCAGCCTGAACACCTCTGCTTCCAATAACTCGCAACGTGCATCGTCTGAGTCCGAGAACAAGGCTTCACAAAGCTCTGAATCCTCCAACTCTGCGAGCGCGAGCGCAACAAACACAGCTCACAACTCCTCGACCACTCACAACAGGAGTGAGACAGAGACCAGCGCGACAAACACGTCTGCCAGCCTCGCGACCAGCGACACAAAGTCGAATTCGGAGACATCCGCTAGCAGCAGCCACGTCATTAATAACGTACAGGGCGCAGTCAGCTTCACAGCGGCCTCTGCGAAGAACATCGCCGTCGATGGGTCGACCATCAGCGACACCAACAACTACAGTGTGATTCTGGCTGGTTCTGCCCAGCAGAATGCAACCGCGCTGAACATCGTAAACTCGGCCGGCGGCATGGTTGCCAATGGGCTGAACATTGCCCACACGACAAACCTCACCACAATGCCGACCCTCACCCAGGTCAACAGCATCTCGCAGGTTCGCTAAAGACGGCAGCAGGGAGGGGCTCTCCAACCAGGGAGCCCCGGCCTGAGCTTCTCTAACGCTTCAAGGAGGAATTATGCGTCGTCTTTTTGTAGTTGCGAGTCTTGCGCTGCTGATACCGGCAGGCATGGCCCAAAGTCCGGCACGCCACAAACCACAACCGTTGAACGATGCTGCTATGGATCGAGTGACGGCAGGGGGAATGACAGCGGGGCTATCAGATGGAGTTGTAAAGTTTCAAGGATCGGTGCCGACCAAGAACGGACTGGTTACGGGAGCAGGAACGATGGCGGTACTGACCGGGCCGCTGACGACCATCCAAAATCAGGGCACGTTGACGTTGAGCGGCGGGGCCCAGCAAAACCTGACCTCGCTGGTCAACATCAACGCTGTCAACTCAAACGTTAATGTGCTGCTGAACCTGAACGTCAATATCAATTCGACGGTGGGGACGATCACGCAGACCAACCTGACTGGAAAACACTGATGAACTGGCGTAAGCCGACACTTGCTGTAGGACTGGTTATTGGATTGACCGGTCCCCTTTTCTTCCCTGCACCTGCGCTCGCCCAACATACGGGAGAGGCGGCGGAGGTGCGGGGAAGTAAGAATATCCGCAGCTTGAAGGAGATTCGGGGCGAGGGCGTGGTGCGGCAGAAGTGGGACATGAGCTGCGGCGCTGCGGCCCTGAGCACCGTGCTTACCTATGACTTCAAGGACCCCACACCGGAGACGGCGATCGTGGTGTGGCTTCTGCATCGCAACGACGCGAAGCGGGTGCGCGAGCGCGGCGGATTCTCGCTGCTAGACCTAAAGCACTTCGCCGAGGCGCGGGGATACCACGCCGAGGGCTTCAGCGGAATGACGATGGAAGACCTCGCGCTCGAAAAGACTTCGGTCATCACGCCGATACGGGCGAAGGGAATCGATCACTTTGTTGTGGTCAAGGCTATTGTTGAGGGGCATGTGGTCATGGCGGATCCGGCCTTTGGCAACATGACGATGCGCGTCGATCAGTTTCAAAAGTTATGGAAGAACGGTATCGTGTTTGCCGTTCATCCGCCAGACGAACGGATGATCGTGGAGAAGAATCTTTCGGTTGCGTCCCGGCTGGTGCCTGACGAGACGGTGATCACTCGCAAGATCGGAGTTACGGCTCCGAGCAATTATTTGTACTGAGGGGAAAGGCGGGTCCGATGTTGCGGCAAAGATTTTTGGGAACTGTCATGATAGTGTTGGTGTTCGGTGGGGCCATGGAAGCGCAGACGGCGCCTGCGGCTGGAGCCGCCGCCCAGGCACAGGTGAAGGACCAGGTCGATTTGAAGCTGCAGGAGGCGCTGCGGGAACGGGACGCGATTATCCGCAATCTGCTGGAGCGAGTGAACGAACTGGAGTGGAGAGTCAATGGAGGATTTACCAGTGCTGCTAAGATCGACGAGCGGCCTGCGATAACAGGTTCTGCGAACAGTCGAGTCATTAGCTCTTTAATGTCGACCAACACTGTCGTCTCGACCGCGACTTATGACACTACGGAGCGCCAGGCGACAGAGGCGCTCGACCAGGCCCTGATTGTGCGCGGCGGATTGCTGTTGCCTTCAGGGACGTTGGAGATCGACAATACCACCTCTTATTTCAGCGCGTCTTCAGACCACCTCACCGTCAATGGGTTTGCCTTGCTGCCGGTGCTGGTTGTAGGCGATATTGCGTCGAAGCGCGTGCGTGAAGACTTTTTGTTACCGTCCTTAACGGCGCGGCTTGGGTTGCCGCATAAGTTTCAAATGGACTTTCTTGTTCCATATGGCTATGAATCGATACGGACTGTGGATGCGCTCAACGTTCAAACCACTGCGACCAGCTTTGGACTGGGAGACATCTCTGCCGGGATCTACCGGCAGCTGACGACGGAGCATGGACGTGTGCCAGACATGCTCGCAAATGTACGTTTCAAATCGACAACAGGAAAAGATTCCTTCAACCTGACGAGCAGCCAAGTCGCCCTGGGGACAGGATTCAATGCGATTCAGGGAAATTGGACGGTAGCGAAGTCGAGCGACCCGGTCGTGTTCTTCGGGAATCTGTCCTATACAGCCAACCTGCCCGCAGATCATACTGTCCCGGCGAACGACCCGACCAACCCGGATGCGAAGACGATAGGGCACTTCAATCCAGGAAGTGCCATTGGTTTTCAACTCGGATCGATCCTTGCACTGAATCCCGAGGTCTCGATGACGGTAGGCTGGGACCAGCGTTTCACCCGCTCGACGCAACTGAATGGAGTAGATATTCCTGCGTCGTACCTGGTGGAAGGCACGCTGCGGCTAGGCACAAGCTATGTGTACGCGCCGGGCAAGATCGTCGATCTGAGCTTTGGAGTGGGACTTACTCCGGATACGCCGAACCTGCAGTTCTCCGTCGGCGTGCCGTTCCGGACCACACTGTGGGGCCCGAAACCGAAGAAGCTGCCAAAGTAAAAAATGCCAGCGAGTCACGCGAGGGATCGCTGTCACCCACGCCTTTTTGGGGTGCGCTCTGCATAATGGCGCAGCTGGATTCAAGGCCTGAGGCCTATCGGCATTATCATGAATGCCAG
This sequence comes from Edaphobacter sp., assembly GCA_025462755.1. Lineage (GTDB taxonomy): Bacteria > Acidobacteriota > Terriglobia > Terriglobales > Acidobacteriaceae > Edaphobacter. The sequence goes on along the minus strand of JAOAPF010000367.1, from coordinate 4,442 downwards.
ATGAGCATCCGCAAAATCATCCACGTGGACATGGACGCGTTCTATGCCTCCGTCGAACAGCGGGACGATCCGCAATTGCGCGGCAAACCCGTGGTTGTGGCGTGGCGGGGAAATCGGTCCGTCGTTTGTGCTGCTTCTTACGAAGCCCGACGCTTTGGCGTCCATTCCGCTATGGCGGCAGTTCGCGCTGAACGTCTGTGTCCCGAGGCCATCTTTGTCCCTCCTGACTTTCCTCGATACCGGGCCGCTTCTCAGATGGCGCGAGAAATCTTTCAACAACACACGGACCTGATCGAACCGTTATCTCTCGATGAGGCATACCTGGATGTAACGGAGAACAAAAGCGGATTGCCGACGGCAACTCGCGTGGCGAAGACTATCCGCGAACAAATTCGTGAAGAGTTGCGCTTGACTGCTTCAGCCGGCGTGGCGCCAAACAAGTTTCTGGCGAAGATTGCTTCCGATTGGCGCAAACCTGATGGGCTATTCGTGATTCAACCGGAGGATGTGGCCACATTCCTGCCTCTGCTGCCGGTCGGACGTATTCCAGGCGTAGGCAAGGTAACGGAAGCCAGGCTTAAGCAATCAGGGATCACGACGGTGGGCGACCTGCAGCTTCTGGAACTTGCTGTGCTCGAAGATCAATTTGGCCGCTACGGTGTGCGTCTCTACGAGTTGGCTCGAGGTATCGATCACAGCAAGGTTGTGCCGAATCGGCCAACGCAGTCTATCTCGGCCGAGGACACATTCGAGCGCGACATTCCTTTGGTGGAAACCGAGTCGTTGATCCGCCGCCTCGCGGAAAAGGTGTGGGCGGCCTCGCGCAAGGAATCGCGGATTGCGCGCACCGTCGTACTGAAACTGAAGACCAGCGAGTTCAACATTCTCACGCGCAGCCACACTCCTCCACAGCCTCCTGCAACTTGCGAGGAGTTGGCGCAGATTGCTCTCTGGCTGCGGCAGCGCATTGATTTGGGAGCCCAGCAGCACTTTCGCCTGGTGGGCGTTGGGTTGAGCAACTTTCGTGACGCCGAGGATTTGCAATCCCCGCTCTTCGACGAAGCACTGCAAAAAGTCGTCTCCTGAAAACCCACGCGAACCGGCCTTGCCGGCTAGTGGTTGCATCTGATGGGCAAGGAGGCAGCTTCATGCAGAAGGCAGTGACCAGCGCGGAACCGTTTGTTCCTGAAGCCCGGACACTCCCCGTGCTGCGCAAAGCAGTACAAGAGTGCCGTGGCTGCGATCTGTACCGCAATGCAACTCAGGCGGTCTTTGGCGAGATAGAGGAAAAACCGAAGGCCGGACAGCACGGGGTCGCCGTCATGATGATAGGCGAGCAGCCCGGTGACAAGGAGGATATCGAAGGCCGTCCGTTTGTCGGTCCTGCAGGCAAATTATTGAACCAGTGCTTGGAGGAAGCCAACATCGAACGCAGCCAGGTCTATGTGACAAACGCTGTAAAGCATTTCAAATGGGAGCCGCGAGGCAAACGCCGTATCCACGAGAAGCCGACCATGAGAGAGATCAAAGCCTGCCGCCCATGGCTCGACGCAGAAATGGAAACTGTCACTCCGAAACTGATCGTCTGTCTTGGCGCAACCGCCGCGCAGGCATTGTTGGGGTCGAGTTTTAAAGTGACTAAACAGCGCGGGACGCTACAGCATGTCGAAGGTCTGGCTCCTATCATTGCGACCGTACATCCATCGTCAATTTTGAGAGCCCAAACCGAAGCGGATCGTCAACAAGAGATGGCAAGCTTTGTTGCTGATCTGAAACGTGTGTCGAAGTACCTGAAAGAATCTGTTGGAAGCTAAGTGTTTCTTTACGTGGACTTATCAGGGAAAACCTCAAAGTTTTCCTTTATTCCGTTTGACAGGAGAGGGTGGTAGTAAGCGAACATAAGGCGAATGCCATCGCCCCTCGCACTCCGCCGACAAATCGAAGCCGCACTCGCAGACAGGATCCCCTCTGCGCTTACTCCGGCTCCGCGCATTCTTCGGCCGGTAGCGAGTACCGGTATCGCTGCCCTCGATGAACTCCTGGAGGGAGGCCTACCTCTCGGCGCGATCACGGAGATGGTTGGCCCGGAGTGTTCGGGCCGAACTTCGTCGGCACTGTCGTTTGTAAGCCAGATGACCCAGGCAGGGAAGGTCTGCGCCTGGATCGATGTTTCGAATGCTCTGGATCCTGAGTCGGCAGCAGCCATAGGTGTGGATCTATCGCGTCTGCTCTGGGTCCGCTGCGGGGTTCCGCAGTCGACGAACACAAAATCGATCTCCACAGATGGCTTTGCGCTTCCGGAAAAATACCTCATCCCCCCGCCTACAAAGAAAGGTCTGCACGGTGGCGGCTTCGGTCCGCATCCGCGCAATGAGGTCAAAGGACTCTCTGATGCAGTCAGCGGCTTTCTGAGGCCAGAGGTGACGGCACCCCGATGTGCGGAACCGCAACGCAGGATAAAGCCCGAGCGAGAGGTGTTCGAGCCCAATACTCCGCGGCGACTGCTTCCTCAAAGAAAGCCGGTTGTCTCCGGAAAACCCTGGTCGCGTCTTGAGCAGGCGTTGCGGGTGACAGACTTGCTGCTGCAAGCCGGCGGCTTTAGTGCAATCGTGCTGGATATGGGCAGCATCGCTCCGGAATATGCTTCGCGTGTGCCCCTGGCGACCTGGTTCCACTACCGCGCCGCTGCTGAAAAAAGTCAGGCAAGCATTCTTCTGCTTACCCAGCATGCTTGCGCAAAGAGCAGTGCGGGTCTTGTTCTGCGCTTACAACCAGGCAACCCGCTTCAGGAAGAAAAAACCGTGTTCACCGGAGTTGAGTATCGCGTTGAAGTCGCCCGGGAACGATTCCAAACCGTATCGACCAACGTCATCCCTTTGCGCAAGCCACCGCAGAGGGCAAGGGATGCATGCTGGCAAAGCCGAACTCCCTGGGCAGGTGCGCGATGAATCAACCTGCAGAACTCTATGCCTGTCTCTATGCCAGGGAGTTTCCAGCGCAGGCGCTCCTGCGTCTCCGGGCAGAACTGCATAGTAAGCCGTGTGTCGTGATGAAGGGGGAACCTCCGTTGCAGCAGGTCTGTTCCCTCAACACGAAGGCGCGTCTTCTCGGCATGACGCATGGCATGACGCGTGTAGAGGTCGATACTTTCCCCGGACCAGTCATGCTGTCCCGTTCGCACAAAGAGGAGATGACAGTGAGGGCTATCTTGCTTGAGTGTGCGGGCGCGTTCTCTCCTCGCGTCGAAGATCGGAGTGAAGATACCGCCTTCCTCTGTGTCATCGACATCGCAGGAACGAAAAGCCTGTTCGGGTCACCGGAGATGCTGGTGCGGAATCTTCTTGAGCGCGTGCGGGCTCTGGGAATTTCAGCTCGCGTCACCGTCAGCAGCAACTTCCATGCGGCTGTCTGCCTCGCCAGAGGTCTATCGCCGAGCACGCCATTCCGAGTGATCGCACCCGGAGACGAGGCGGCGGCCTTGGCATCCCTGCCGTTGACTGTCCTCCATCTCCCGGAGACTCAGGCGGAGACCTTCGCACTTTGGGGCATCCATACGCTTGGGATGCTGGCCGCTCTGCCTGAAAAAGAGCTGATCGCCCGCATGGGCCAGGAGAGCAAACGGCTGCAACAACTCGCACGCGGCGAACGGCCCCATCTCTTTCAGCCGGTAGAAGCCGCCTTCCTTCTCGAAGAGAAGATGGAACTCGACTCGCCAGTCGAGTTGCTGGACTCGCTGCTCTTCGTCGTTGGAGTCATGCTCGACCAGCTGATCCTGCGTGCGAAGGCTCGAATCGTCGCATTGGCCTCCGTCACAATCGTGTTGACGCTCGATGGCGAAGGCACGCATAGCCGCACCGTCCGGCCTGCGTTGCCAACGACCGACAAACAGCTCTGGATTAAGCTTCTTCATCTCGATCTGGAAGCTCATCCACCGCAGGCCGCTATCCTGGCTTTAATTCTTACAGCGGAGCCCGGCAGCACAAGCAAAGTGCAGCATGGTCTTTTTTCTCCGCAGCTTCCCGAGGCAGCGAGGCTGGACGTAACGCTCGCCCGCATACGCGCCATTGTCGGTGAGGAGTGCATTGGCCGCGCCGTGCTTCAGGACGCGCACGCGCCGGAAAACTTTCGCATAGAGCCCTTCAATGTGCCTTCCGGCGATTCTGCAGCCGTTGTTTCCTCGCAGCCACGCGCACCCATGCGGCGGCTTCGTCCGCCCGAGACAACTTCCGTTACCTTGCAAAATCACAGGCCGGCGATGTTTTTCTTTCGCGGGCGCCGCTATACGGTAGAGCGCGCGTATGGCCCCTGGCTGACCGGTGGCGACTGGTGGAATCAAACGCTCTGGGGCCTTGAGCAATGGGACCTCGTCGCGCGAACGCATGATGGGTCCATGATCTGCTGCTGCATGACACGCGATCTCATGCAGAATCTGTGGCAGATGG
>JAOAPF010000351.1 GCA_025462755.1 Edaphobacter sp. | reverse complement strand
CATCATCGTAGCTGCTAATGCGCAGTTGCTTCGGCGACTGAAACTGCAGCCGGTGGCGATTTAAGTCACTGGACAGTCGGTGCCGGATGGATTGTTTGGATGTTAAGTCAGTGAGGAGCGCGTGGTGTTTCATAGGCTGAACTCAGCGGTGACGCTGATTCAGAAAACAGCCACGGAGGCTCCTCGACAGCATATGTATTACATCAAACTGGACGTTCGCAAGAAGACGATCAGCTACTGCGTGAAGGACGTGAGTAGCCAGATACAGCAGGAAGGCAAGGTGGATCGACTCGACGCGAGCTGGATTGCTGGATGAAGACTCTGCCTCAGCCATGGAGTGTTGGCATGGAGGTGACGATCTTCAGCCTCGAGATAGAGCTTAGGAGTGTCTCCTCTGCGCTTACGTAACGAAGCGTGGCGTGCATGATCAGCTCTGAGATGTCGCTGACCCCGGTGCCAGCGCTGGTGAGCAGCGACAGGTCGCCGATAAAGCGTGAGCTTCGGTCTTTGTCCGCATTCATGAGTGTCTGCAGAACAACCTGAGTTTCCCCTCGTGACGCGTCAAGGCTCAGATCGTCGAGGGTGGCCGTGAGGCCGACAAGTGCGTATCCAGACGGGCCATTCGTCTTCAGGATGCGGACGAGTTGCCGGGCGGTTTCGCATCCGTCTACATCCTGCTTATAGGTATGGAGGGCGTCGCGGAAGATGTTCTGGCCGATGCGAACAACAGTGAGGCGTTCGGTCTCAGTGTTGATTGGGAGACTAGCGGTGCGTTTCCGGAAGACCTCCAGAGGCGCATCGGGCAAGCTAACGCCGAGCTTGTAGCCGCGATCGAGCGCGTCGTACAGGTCAGAGAGTTTCGAGAAAGCGTAAGCGGCATGCCCCGGAGCGCTTAGAACTTCGGAGTGGGGGAGCCGCAGCTCCGCCACGACGCCGGAATGTGTGAGCGCGAGAAGCCAGATATTCTGGGCTGGGTCGCGCGCAATCCATACTTCGCCTCGTGCAGTTGTAGAACGGTAGCCAACCCAGCTGCCTTGCTGGCCGAGCGTCACGCGAAACCCGTTGTCGTAGCCGGCCTTGTGGGCTTCCTCGGTTCATTCACGACCGTGTTCCTCCAGGAGTTCTGGTTATGAAGGAGAGGAGTACAGCCATCAGCTACACCTTCCATCCGACCAAACGGGGTGGGCAGGTCCGGATCGCGACTCACGACCCCGAAGCCTTGAAAGCGGTACACGAATTCCTGGCATTTCAGACTCAGGACCATCAGACGGACGATTAGCGCAAGGCACGACGCGATCATAGAGACTGAAAACGGTGAGCGCGCGGTCCAATTCTGCTTTGACGCCGCGGGTCCGCTGCTGCGACCGAGTTGCGAATGGGAGGTGCACCCCAGCGGCGCACCTATACCTATGCAAGCGGCGACAGAGGCCCACGATGTGGTTTCGACCAAGCCAACCTGCTGCGGACCTCTGGGCTGCGCTATCGCGCATTCGCGATGTGTGAAAATTCACTACTTGTCGTCCGGTTTCGTCCGCAGGAGAAAGCCATGCGCGCCGGTCGTGTCATCGAACTCTCCAACGACCTCCCCGGCTGAGTTGATTCCATAGACAACGGTGGCCAGAGCACCAGGGATTTGGACCGAAGTGAATTTGCCGTCATCCCAGATGAATCCCCGCGGAGCAACACCCTTGCTGTCATAGAACCCAACGATCTGACCGCGGTTGTTGATGTCCCATGCCACTGTGCCCCCGGCACCGGGGAAGTCGATGATCGGTCTTGGCGGCTGGGTGATCGGGTACACGCCTTTTTCTCGCGCCCTATTCGATCGATCGCTGTCCTGCCGCTGGAGAATTTCTCTGGAGACGCCCAGCAGGAATACTTCACGGACGGAATGACCGACGCCCTGATCACCGAACTAGGCAGGATGGGAACCGAACCTGGCGCTCTGAGGGTCATCTCCCGAACGTCAACGATGCAATACAAGCGGGTACGCAAGCCTCTCCAGCAGATTGCGAAAGAACTGAATGTGGATGCGGTCGTCGAGGGTTCAGTGCAGCGATCTGGAGAACGCGTCGGGATCAACGTGCAATTGATCGACGCACGGACCGACCGGCATCTGTGGGCGAGAGCCTATGAGCGCGATCTCGGCGACATCCTGTCGCTGCAACACGAGGTGGCGCAGGCCATCGGCACGGAAATTCGGGTGAAACTCACACCGGAAGAGCGGGTTCACCTGACCAGTGGTCGCCCTGTCCGACCGGCGGCTCAGGAAGCCTACCTACAGGGCCGCTATCATCTCGAACGGTGGTCGGCGGACGGCGCCAAGAAGGCCATTGAGTACTCTGACCAGGCGATCCGAGAAGACCCGAACAACGCCCCTGCCTACGCAGGACTTTCCGAAACGTACGTGTGGGCAAGTGGCGACCCTCTGTTCTGGGAGGGAGCCATTCCTAAGGCCAAAGCGGCGGCGATGAAGGCCTTAGACATCGACGATAGCCTGGCGGAGGCTCGCACGGCATTGGCGATGACGAAGCTATACAACGACTGGGATTTTGCCGGCGCCGAGCGGGAATTTCAAAGAGCTATCGAGGTGAACCCCAACTATGCGCCTGCACACCATTGGTATTCCCACTGCTTGATGGCCATAGGCAGATCCCGTGAGGCGTTGGGTGAAAGCCGGGCGTTCCTGAATCTTGATCCTCTCTCGTCCGCTGCGAACCTGCATTTGGCATGGACCTCCCTGACGGATCGCCAGTCTCAGC
>JAOAPF010000348.1 GCA_025462755.1 Edaphobacter sp. | reverse complement strand
TGGCGATGACGATGAAGACGACCTCCGTGCCTTCGAGCATGGTGATGTTGAAGGCGGCTGCGAAGGCGACCTTGTCCCATGTGGCGGAGCCGATGCCGAGACGATGCATGGCTTCGGTATTTTTTTGGAAGGCGGCCTGCTCGTCGTGGAGAGGGATTTGCCCGGCGGAGCGGAGGATGGCTTTGCGCAGCCAGCGGAGGCCGAACAACAAGAGGAGCGTGCCGACGACGAGCTGGACGATGGGCAGCGGGATGTGGGCGAGCGCTGTTCCGAGGGTGGCGATGATGATCAGCAGAACGGCGATAGCGGTGATGGTGCCGGTTAATGCGGATCGCCAGCCGCGAACGCTGCCAACGGCGAGGACGACGGTTAAGGCTTCGACGCACTCGACAAGAGAGGCGAGGAAGGACGCGACGATCGACGTTCCCATGTGTGCCCAGCCGGTGGCCATGTTTCTCCTTTAGTTTCGATTGCGGGTTAGTTCGGGCCCAGTGTCCTGAGTTTGAGTAAGCGACATCATCATGATTGCTACCCTGGACAAACAGCAGATCCCTCGACTCCGCTGTGCTCCCGTCGGGATGACATAATCCCGCACAACAAACTAGAGGTCCGTTCGATCTAGTGAATGGTTTTCATTGACGCGAAGCCCGCTGGCTAAACGGTCCGCTCAATGCTAGTGAATGGTTTTCATGCGACGGGACATGAAGTCCATGAGTAAGTAGTTGCCTAATGTTTGCGGGGTGGTGAAGTAGGCTTTGCCGCGGCACATGGCGCTTACGGTTTGGACGAATTGCATGAGGGAGAAGTCACTGGCGAGCATGAAGGTGTTGATCATGATGTTGGAGCGCTTGCAGCGGGCTACTTCTTCGAGGGTCTCGGAGATGACGAGAGGGTCGAGGCCGAAGGCGTTTTTGTAGATGCGGCCGTCGGGGAGAGTGAGCGCGGAGGGCTTGCCGTCGGTGATCATGACAATCTGCTTCATGTCTTTGTTCTGGCGGGCCAGGATGCGCTGCGCCATGCGGAGGCCTTCGCGAGTATTTGTATAGTGCGGGCCGACCTTGACGCGCGAGAGTTGCGAGATGGGGACCTCTTCGGCGGTGTCGTGGAAGAGGACGATGTTGAGGGTGTCGCCAGGGAACTGGGTGCGGATGAGGTGCGATAAGGCCATGGCGACGCGCTTCGCGGGCGTGAAGCGGTCTTCGCCGTAGAGGATCATGGAGTGGGAGCAGTCGAGCAGGACCACCGTTGCGCAGGAGGACTGGTAGTCGGACTGGTGGACGTGCAGGTCGGCGTACTCGATGTTCATCGGGGTGTGCTCTTCGCCTTCGACGGCTGACGCGATGCCTTCGCGGGCGAAGACGCTGGAGAGCGTGGCGGTGATGTCGAGGTTGAGGGTGTCGCCGAACTCGTAGAGCTTGGAGGAGCCGTTGGTCTCGACGCCGGAGGCCTCGTGGCGGGTGTCGTGGCGGCCGAGGTTGGATTTGCCGAGTGGGCCGAGGAGTTCGCGGAGGGCTTTGTAGCCGAGGAAGTCCATGCCCTTGTCGGTGACTTCGAAGCGCGCTTCGCCGTTTCCGTCGCCTTGCTGGCTCTGGCCTTCTTCGGGCGGTTGGGCGTTGATGAAGTTCTGCTCCTGCATCTTTTCGATGATTTGGTCGATGAGTTCTTCGACTTGCTGCGCGTCGAGCTGGTTGAATTTTTCCTGGGACTCTTCGTCGAAGAGTTCGCCGGATTCGAGCGCCTGGCGGATAGCTTCACGGAGATTCTCCATGGTCTGGTCGCCGTTGAACTCCTGGAAGCGGGAGCTGTACGGGTCGTAGAAGCCGGAGTCGAGCAGGAAGTCGGAGAGGGCCTGCATGAGGTCTTCGAGGCCGAAGGAGGAGGAGAGGTCGCCGGTGAATTTGGTGTAGCGGACGCGCTTCATATAACTCCTTAATCCATTCTAGACCTGCGTGGGAAGATGCACCCGAGGCTGTTCCTAATGGACCCAGCGGGAGTTGACTACGGTGAGTTTGGGGCAGCCGGCTTTGGCGGCGAGTTGCGCGTCGGTGAGCGGGGGTGCGTGGGACTTTTGTTTCATTTCGGTCTGAAAGCGCTTGATGTCGTCGAAACGGAAGACCTGGCAGCCGCGCATGAAATCGACGACGTCGCCAGTGGTGCGGTCGATCGAATACATGCGGACGAGATGTCCCTTGCGATAGACGCCGATCGAGTCGAAGCCATCGTCGTCGACGGGGATCATCGGGTCCAGGGTGTAGTCGGGATTGCCGAGTGGCCAGCCTTCATCGTGGGCGAGGATGGTGGCGATGTCATTGAGTTTCGGCACGGGAATGTGCTGAGTTGATTTGGCCGGTTGCGCGGCGAGTGCAAGGAGAGCGAGTGTGGAGGTCAGGAGCATGGGACTTCGGGAGATCAAACAGCAGATTGCTCCGCTTCGCTGCGGAATGACAAAAAAGAACAGATGGGAACCGCCTAACGACAGCGGTTCCTGGCTAGTTGAAGCCGCGGCGGGTGCGGTTTTTGGCGTAGTCGTCGCGTTCGACCTCGCGTTCGCGCATCTTCTCGGCGTAGCGGGTCGCTTCGTCGGTGCGGGTTTTCTTTTCGGCCGCCGAGAAGATGCGCTCTTCGGCGCGGCTGAGGCGCTTGTGCGCGTACATGCCTTCGAGGAGAAACTCGGCGGCGCTTACGGCTATCTCGGGTCTGGATTTTGCGTCGATTTCGAGAGGGGAGAGTTTTTCGAAGAGCCCCTGAATCTGCCGAAGCTCTTCGAGGGAGCCGGCGGCGGGTTGGGTGTCGTTGAGTTGCACGGTGCCGCCGAGGTTGAACCACTGCTCGATCTGCTGGGTGTCGGTGCCGGTGAAGTACTGGTCGAAGACGTTGGCTACGCTGGCGCGGATGATCTCGCGGATGACGGTGTCGGCCCCGCGCATCTCGCCTTCGTACTCGAGCTCGATCTTGCCGCTGATGCCGGGCAGTGCGGTGTAGATGTCGCCCACTCTTGGGACGACGAGGGTTTCATCGTGTAGCAGGGCGCGGCGTTCGGCGTTGGAGATGACGAGCTCCATGGTGCTGATGGGGAGACGCTGTGAGACGCCGCTGCGCTTGTCGACTTTTTTGTCTTCGCGCGCGGAGAATGCGATCTGCTCGACAATCTGGCGGATGTAGTGGGGAATTTCGATGTTGCCGGACGAGGGGCGGCCGTCGTTGCTCTTCGCGCGCTTCGTCCATGCTTCCTGTGCGGTGATGGCGATGCCTTCTTCGACGTTCTCGGGATAGTGGGTGCGGATCTCGCTGCCGATGCGGTCTTTCAGCGGGGTCACGATTTTGCCGCGGGCGGTGTAGTCCTCGGGGTTGGCGGAGAAGACGATGGCTACGTCGAGGGGAAGGCGGACCGGGTAGCCCTTAATCTGCACGTCGCCTTCCTGCATGATGTTGAACAGGGCGACCTGGATTTTGCCGGCGAGGTCGGGGATCTCGTTGATGGCGAAGATGCCCCGGTTTGCGCGAGGCAGCAGGCCGTAGTGCATGGTGAGCTCGGAGCCGAGGTCCTGATTGCTCCGGGCGGCTTTGATGGGGTCGATGTCGCCGACGAGATCGGCTACGGTGACGTCGGGTGTAGCGAGTTTCTCTACGAAGCGGTCGTCGGGGGTGAGCCAGGCTATAGGCGTTTCGTCGCCGAGGCGGGCGATGAGGTCGCGGCTGAATTTGGAGATGGGGGCGTAGGGATTGTCGCGCACCTCGGAGCCGGCGACGTAGGGGCAGGCGGGATCGAGGAGGGTGGTGAGGGCGCGGAGGATGCGGGATTTAGCCTGGCCGCGGAGGCCGAGCAGGATGAAGTTATGGCGGGACAGGACGGCGTTGACGAGCTGAGGGATGACGGTGTCTTCGTAGCCGACGATGCCGGGGAAGAGCGTGGCTGAATTTTCTTTGCTGCGGGCGCTCGTCTTCGCCGAGTCGCGGAGCTTGGCTATGAGGTTTTCGCGGAGTTCGTCTTTGACGCTGCGGGCAAGTCGGGCTGGGGTGAATTCGCTGGCGCGGAGGGCGCCTAAGGTTGCCGGAAGAGGGGTCGCCATGTCTAAGTATAGATGTTTCGCGGGGGCGTGAGGGTTCGGAGGGAACGAACAACTGCAGATGCGCAGTCGTGGTCAGGGGTTTCGGTAGAGAAGCGGATTTCTCCACTTGGCTGGTCGCGATAAAACTGTGACCAGCTTCGGTCGAAATGACGATGGATGGGAGGGATGGAAGAAGACCTGACAGCGGCTATGCTGTGAGGTCGTCGAGCAGTGTCTGCATCTCGCTGGCGGCGTGGGCGTTTTTCGTGCGCTGGGCGGCGGTGAGGCCTTCCTTCAGGCGGGTGATGGCCTCTTCGGTGCGGCCTAGTTTGGCGAGGGTCTGGGAGGACATCTGGTAGGCGGGGACGTAGTCGGGATTGTGGTGGATGAGGGTGGTGAACTCGGTTAAGGCGAGGTCGGTGTTGCCCTGGGTGTTGTGTTCCATGGCGAGGCCGTAGCGGGCGAAGGCGTTGGCGGGGTCGGCGGTGAGAATTTCGGAGAGGGCGGCGATCTTGTCCATAACTTGATGGTGCGGTGTTGTGGGTGGGGTTGGCAAGTTGGAGGAAGACTTAACCCCAATTTGCACCGATCATACGGATTTAGGAACAGGCAACTGCTCGTGCTTGAAGCGAGTGGTCCCGCTGGGCTGACGAATTAGTGCGGAGATTGCTGGGATTTAGACTTGTAGGTATGAGCGAATTGGTTGTGGAACGAAAGGTGTCGGAGTCACAGTCGGAGCGGAGTGAGATTGTGCTGCCGGCGGACTCGAATGCGATAGGGAGTTTGTTTGGCGGGCGGTTAATGCAGTATATCGACCTGGTGGGGGCGATGGCGGCAAGCCGGCATGCGCGGGCGTTTACCGTGACGGCGAGTATGGATCATTTGGATTTTGTTGCTCCGGTGCGGGTGGGGGAGCTGTTGATTTTGAAGGCGAGTGTCAATCGAGCGTTTCGGACGTCAATGGAGGTAGGGGTTCGCGTGATGGTGGAAGATGTGAGGGAGCAGCGGCTGCGGCATGTTTCTTCGGCTTATCTAACGTTTGTTGCGGTGGATCGCGAAGGGAATCGGCTGGTTGTGCCGCGTGTGGTGCCGGAGACGGAACATCAGAAGAGGCGGTTTGAAGATGCGGGGCGACGCAGAGAGATGCGGGCGGGAGAGACGCAGAGGAAGAAAGAGATGCGGGCTTCGCTTGGTGGAGGCTGGCACGTTTGAGGTGGCTATTCGGATGAGGGTCGCGGCGCTATGAGCGAAATGCGGGGGTTCTTCGCTTCGCTCGGAATGACAACTTCAAAAACGGATCGGAGAATGTGATGGGACATATGGGAGCAGGAGCGCCGCAGGGGCCGCAGCCTTTGCCAGGAGTGGCACATGTTGTGGCGATTGGGAGTGGTAAGGGCGGAGTCGGGAAGACCACGGTCGCGGTCAATCTGGCTGTTTCGCTGGGCAAGCTGGGGTATCGCGTTGGGTTGATCGATGCGGATATCTATGGGCCGAATGTGCCTATGATGATGGGGATTTCGCGGCAGCCGAATATTGTGGGCGAAAACCGGATTGAGCCGATTCTGGCGCATGGGGTGAAGTTTATTTCGGTGGGGCTGATCTCGCCTGGGGATAAGCCGATGGTGATGCGCGGACCGATGCTGCATCAGATCATCCGGCAATTTCTGCAGCAGGTTGAGTGGGGCGAGCTGGATTTTCTGGTAGTAGACCTGCCGCCGGGGACGGGCGATGTGGTGATTTCGCTGGTGCAGACGGTGCCGTTGACCGGGGCTGTTGTGGTTTCGACTGGGTCGGGGGTTGCGTTGCAGGATGCGAGGAAGGCGCTGGAGATGTTTCATCAGGTGAAGGTGGAGGTGATCGGCCTGGTGGAGAATATGTCGCAGATGACGCTGCCGAATGGCGAGCTGATCGACGTGTTTGGCGCGGGTGGGACGGAGCGGACTGCGGCTCAGTTTGGGCTGGCGTTTCTTGGGGCGGTGGAGCTTGATCCACAAATTCGCGAGGGTGGAGATAAGGGGTTGCCGGTGACGCTGGCGGGGCCGGATTCGAAGCTGGCGAAGGGCTTTTATGAAGTTGCGAAGAAGGTCGCCGAGAAGGCGGAGGAGATTGCGGCTAAGAGTGAAGATGTGCTGGAGATCTCTTAGGCGGAGAGAGGAGTGCGGTTCGCTGGCGCGAATAACCCACCCTTCGCGGTGGGACTGCGAAGGATGGGCCACCCGGATTTGTGGGATGGGGCACGGATTTGTTGGAGATGTCGGGTTTTGAAGGATGGGTGCCCGGATTTTTGGCTCCGGCGAAGCGCGCTTGACGGCTGGCGTAGAGTTATAGGGTGGAGGGACGAATGGCGGATGCGGAGCGGGTGACGGCGCGGCAGAGAGCGATTCTGACGGCCATTATTGAGAGCTATATCGAGACCGGCGAGCCGGTGGGTTCGGGGACGATTGCGCGGCTGCAGAGTGGTGAAGGCTCGGGGCTTAGCTCAGCTACGGTGCGCAATGAGATGGCGGAACTGGCGGAGGAGGGGTTGCTGGAGCAGCCGCATACTTCGGCGGGTCGGGTGCCTACGGCGCGGGCTTTTCGAATGTATGTGGAGCAATTAAGCGGGGGCGCGCATCCAAGGATTGACGCGGCACGTTTGTCGGCGCGGTCACGATCACAGATCGACCTTAGTTTTCAGGGGATTGCGGGAACGCAGGCGGTGCTGGAACGGACGTCGCATGTGTTGGCTACGCTTTCGAGCGGCGTGGGTGTGGCGATTGCAGCGGTGGCGGAGGGAGACATGCTGGAGCATGTGCATTTCTCGCGGTTGGCGCAGGCGCGGGTGCTCGCAGTCGTGGTGACGCGGAGCGGGTTGGTACGTGATCGCGTGCTGGCGTTGGACAAAGACCTTAGTGTGAGGGAGTTGGAGGTTGCGGCGAATTTTCTGAATGAGCACTTCCGGGGTTGGAGCGTGGAGCGGGTGAGGGCGGAGATTGCTCGTTTGGTGGAGCGGGAGCGGAGTGAGTATCAGAAGATGCTGAACTCGGTGCAGCAGCTTTGGGCGAAGGCGGTGCCGGATGCGCCGGTGCAGACGGTGTATGTGGATGGGGTCGCGAATCTCGTTGGGAGTCAAGAGGATAGCGAGCGGTTGCGGGAGGTGTTGGCGGCGTTGGAGGAGAAGCAGCGGCTGGTGGAGCTGTTGAATGCTTATATCGACGCGCGGCAGGAGAGTGTGAGGGTGGTGTTCGATCTGGAGGAGCATGCGCCGGAGATGTCGGGGTTGGTGCTGATTGCGGCGCCCGCGCGGATGGGCGGGGAAAGCCGTGGAACGGTTGGGGTTATTGGGCCGAAACGGATGCATTACGAGAACACGATGAATGCTGTGAGCTATATTGCGCATGTATTTGACAGGATGCTGGAGCCTGGCGAGTGATTTTTT
>JAOAPF010000050.1 GCA_025462755.1 Edaphobacter sp. | reverse complement strand
CCGAAGTACATCCTCCACGACGGGCCGCCCTACGCCAATGGCGCCATCCATCTCGGGCACGCGTTGAACAAGTGCATCAAGGACTTCGTCGTCAAGACAAAAACCATGGCCGGCTTCGACGCCCCCTACGTCCCCGGCTGGGACTGCCACGGCCTCCCCATCGAAATCAAAGTAGACGAGCAACTCGGCCGCAAAAAACTCGAGATGGACCCTCTCGCCGTACGCCGTGCCTGCCGCGAGTACGCCGAAAAATACGTCGACCTACAGCGCTCCCAGTTCGAGCGCATCGGCGTCTTCGGCCGCTGGGATAACCCCTACCTCACCATGTCCAAAGGCTACGAGGCCAGCGTCGTAGAAACCTTCTACGACTTCTTCGAAAAAAATTTCGTCTACAAAGGCCTCCGCCCCGTCTACTGGTGCATCCACGACCGGACCGCGCTCGCCGAAGCCGAAGTCGAGTACGAACAGCACACCAGCCCAAGCGTCTACGTCCGCTATAAGCTCACCAGTGACGAGAGTCTGCTCGATCTAACCTTCATCGCCCAGGACGTCTACACAATCATTTGGACGACAACACCTTGGACCCTTCCCGCATCGCAAGCAATCGCGTTCAATCCTGACCTCGAGTACGTCGCGCTTCAAAATACCGACCGGAACATTTACATTGTCGCGGCGGCACTGGCTGAAAGCGTAAAGCAAGCGTGCAATTTCCCCGAAGCGGTCGAAGTTGCACGATTTAAGGGAACAGCACTCGAAGGCACCACCTTCCAGCACCCATTCCTCGACCGCAGCATCCTCGGCGTCATCGCCGACTACGTCACCGCCGACCAGGGCACTGGAGCCGTCCACACCTCGCCCGCCCACGGCGTCGACGACTTCGACACCGGCAAGCGCTACCACCTACCCGAGATCCAGTACGTCGACAACGCTGGCCGCCAACGCCACACCGGCCGCTTCGGTGGCGGCGACATCGCCCAGCCCTACGAAGACCTCACCGTCTTCAAATCCAACGCCGCCATCATCGAACTCCTCAGAGAACGCGGAGCACTCCTAAGCGCCACCACCTACGAGCACTCCTACCCGCACTGCTGGCGCTGCCACAATCCCATCATCGTCCGCGCCACCGAGCAGTGGTTCATCGGCATGGAAACCCCGATGCTCACCCCCGAAGGCGTCGCCACCACCTTCCGCCAGCGTGCCCTCGACGAGATCTAACACGTCGTCAGGGACCCCGCCTTGGGCGAACAGCGCATCTCCAACATGATCGCCACCCGCCCCGACTGGTGCATCTCCCGCCAGCGCATCTGGGGCGTCCCCATCGCCGTCTTCCTCTGCGATAAATGCGGCGAGCCCCTCAACGACAAAGCCGTGAACAAGGGCATCGTCGACCTCTTCAAAAAAGAAGGCGCCGACGCCTGGTACGTCCACGAAGCCGCGGCGCTCTTACCGAAACGAACCGCCTGCGCCTCCTGCGGCCACAAAGAGTTCCGCAAGGAGATGGACATACTCGACGTCTGGTTCGAATCCGGCGCAAGCTGGCACGCCGTCCTCGACCTCGAACCCGAGCTCCACTCCCCCGCCGATCTCTACACCGAAGGCGGCGACCAGCACCGCGGCTGGTTCCACTCCTCACTGCTCACCTCCGTAGCCGTCCGCAACCACGCCCCGTACAAGATGGTCGCAACCAGCGGCTGGACCCTCGACGAACAAGGCCGAGCCTTCTCAAAGAGCCTCGGAAACGGAGTAGACCCTGTCGATATCGCCAAGCGCCTCGGCGCCGAGATCATCCGCCTCTGGGTAGCCTCCGTCGACTTCCGCGAAGACGTAGCCGCGAGCGAAAACCTCATGCAGCGCGTCAGCGACAACTACCGCAAGCTGCGCAACACCCTCCGCTTCCTACTGAGCAACCTCTACGACTTCGATCCCGCAACCAACGATGTGCACTTCGCGCAGATGGAACCTTTGGACCAGTTCATCCTCGCCCGCACCGCCGAACTCGACGCCAGCATTCGCAGAGCCTACGAAGATTTCGAGTTCCACCGCGCCTACCAGGCCCTCAACGAATACGTGAACACCGACCTGAGCGCGCTCTACCTCGATGTGTTGAAGGACCGCCTCTACACCTTCGCCCCCAACCACCCCGGCCGCCGCAGCGCGCAAACCGCTCTCTGGCGCATCGCCGAGGCCCTCACCCGCCTCATCGCCCCCATCCTCAGCTTCACCGCCGACGAGGTATGGCAGCTCCTCCCCAAAGTCGCCAACCGCGAGCCCAGTGTCCACCTCGCCCTCTTCCCCGACATCGCCGACATCGTCCCCGGCAGCGTCAAACAAATCGAAGAAGATTGGGACCAGCTCCTCACCCTCCGCGAAGAAGTCCTCAAGGTCCTCGAAGAGGCACGCACCGCGAAAGAGGTCAGCAACCGCCCTTCTGAGGTCCAGGTCACCATCGGCTGGCTCAACTCCATCGCCTGCCATTCCAACCCCATCTTCGAGCGCTACCACAGCATCCTTCCCGAACTCCTCGGCGTAGCGCAAGTCCAGATCGCCGACGCCATCGTCACCGAAGGCAACGTGGAAAAGGGGGCCTTCTACGTCCACGCCAAACCCGCCGCCGGTTCGAAGTGCGAACGCTGCTGGCGCTTCACCGAAGACGTAGGCAACGACGCCAGATACCCCACCGTCTGCCTGCGCTGCGCCGCCGCCCTGGAAGCAATCAACTTCCCGCCATACACCGCACCATCCAGCACCACGGAGCCGCAAGCCTGATGTCCGCAACCTACGAAACCACTAACCCGGCAGTCGAAGCGAAACCGAAAGACAGACGCGGCCTCGTTCTCGCCATCTCCGCCCTGGTGGTCCTCCTCGACCGCATCACCAAACACATCGTCGCCCAGCAGCTCCCCAACGGCCAGACCCTCACCGTCATCCCCGGCATCTTCCGCATCTCCGACGTCCACAACACCGGCGCAGCCTTCAGTATGTTCGCCGAAAACGCCTCGCCAGCCACAGTCCGCAACATCCTCATCGCCTTCTCGGCCGTCGCCGTTATCGTTCTCTTCGGCATGCTATGGCGCGTAGGCCGCTACCTCACCGTTACTTCGGTCGCCCTCGCCATGATCCTCGGCGGAGCCTTCGGCAACCTCTACGACCGAATCCGCTACCACTACGTCATCGACTTCCTCGAGGTCCGCATCATCCACTATCACTGGCCCGACTTCAACGTAGCCGACAGCTGCATCGTCATCGGCGCCTGTCTGCTATTGATAGAAATCTTCCGCCCCCAACCACAGGATTGATACGGCAAGAGCGTATAGTTCTCGATTGATTGACCATACGGAAAGAGGCGAAAGCGCGCTATTAGAGGACTGGGATGAAATCGATTAAAGAGTGGAGGCTTTGGACGGCAGTTGCCACTGCATTATTGGCATTCCACCTTGTGGTTGAGTTCGTAGCATGGGCATCACATCCCGGAAACTCCGTTCCCGGATTTGGTGGAAGCGATATTCCTTGGAGAATATTTTCCTTTCCGGTCTTCCTGCTGATACCGCATAACGACGTGAACTTCTTTTGGGAGGCAATGATCATAAACAGCTTATTTTGGAGTGTCGGCTTAACACTCATTGCGAAGCGAATTTGGCAGCGAAGTAAAGCTCCAAGCCTGCACCCATAACCTCAAGCCTTTTCCCTCAAACGATCCGTCCTCGTCATCGGAGCCTGCCTGCTCTTAATTGAAATCTCCCGGCCCCAACAGACAACTGACAAATATCTACCTCACATAAGAGAACTTTCCGCACATCTCCGTAGAATTCGCGATGGCATCCGGAGTAAAGGCGGGCGGCTTCTGGCCCGAAAAAAATGCAAGCTGCAACGAGCGCCCCGACACATAAGTGACCATCCACTGAATATCGTCAGAGCCGCACAGACTATTCTTGTGCAAAAATTTCTTTGACCCCGGCACGTTCAGCCGATACAGACTGCCATTTCCCGCACCTGTGCCGTCTGCGTCGAAAAGAGCGCTTGCCTCTCCCTGCTCGAGACCGCGTATTCGAGCGATGGTAAAGCCCGAAAAATTGATGAAAATCTTTTCATCAGAAAGCGCCACGTCCCCCGTGATGGACTTTGCGGTCGAACTCGCCGCACGCCAATCCCCTTTCTCCTGTGCCGCAGCCGTCATGCAGCAAACCAACACCGACAACACCATCGCGCATATTAACGTATCTCGCTTCATCTCTCGAGGATGGCACTGAAACCTCATTTGATCAACTGACAATACCAGCAGCACTTTCTCACAGTGGCTTAGTGATTCCATGGCGTCCTTTGCGTCTTCCTCTGCGTCCTTTGCGTTCCAGCTTTAAATCCCATTCTCCTTGGGAGTGTTTTAGAGGGATTGGCTACACCCTTAACCGCTGCAAAACCTCCCAGGGCTCGCATTTCTCTCCATCCTGCCTGACAATAGAAGTTTGGCCATGAGAGAGCAAAAACCCGAGCATAACCTCGACCAGATCACAATCCGCGGAGCCCGCACCCACAACCTCAAGGGCATCGACGTCGACATTCCCCACAACGCCCTCACCGTCGTCAGTGGAGTCTCCGGCTCTGGCAAATCCTCGCTCGCCTTCGACACCGTCTACGCCGAAGGCCAGCGCCGCTACGTCGAATCCCTCTCCGCCTACGCCCGCCAGTTCCTCGAGCGCATCGAAAAGCCCGACGTCGATCACATGGACGGCCTCGCTCCCGCTATTGCGATCAAGCAAAAAAACCAAACCCGCAACCCCCGCTCCACAGTAGCCACCGCAACCGAAATCTACGACTACCTCCGCCTCCTCTACGCACGCTGCGGCACCGTCACCTGCCTGCACTGCGGCGGCATCGTCAAGCACGACACAGTAGACGAAATCGTCACCACCCTCTTTGCCTTACCAGAAGGCACGCGCACCTACGCGTTGTTCCCCATCGTTCGCACCGAAGTAAAACTCGAGCCTATGCAGATACCCACCGTCGAAGAGGCAGCCGACGCACCGAAGCCGCCAAAGAAGGCCCCAAAGAAATCCGCCAAATCGGCGAAGTCCGAAACCGCCTCCTCCTTCAACCTCACCGACACACTAAAAGACCGTCTCACCGAACTCCGCCGCCGTGGCTACAACCGCCTCTACCAATCCAAAACCGGCGAAAACAAAATCGTCGAATTCTCCACCCCCGAATCCCTCCTCGAACTCGACTTCACCAAACCCATCTTTGTCCTCATCGACCGCCTCGCCATCTCGCCCGACTCCCGAGCCCGTATAGTCGATGCAATCGAAACCGGCTACCGCGAATCCGGCGAAGTCCAATTCCACATCGTCCCCCGCCCCGAAGACGGACCAAACCCCGCCATTTCGACCGGAGGCGCAGCCGCAGTCGAGAAATCCGCTTTTCTACCCCCAACGCCAACTCACCTCCGCTTCTCCGCTGCCTTCGAGTGCACGACCTGCCATCGCGCCTACCGCGAGCCCGAACCTCGCCTCTTCTCCTTCAACAATCCCTACGGCGCCTGCCCCCGCTGCCAGGGCTTCGGCAACACCATCGACTTCGACCCTAACCTCATCATCCCCGACAAATCCAAGTCCCTAGCCGACGGCGCCATCGCCCCCTGGTGTACCTCCAAGTACCGCCCCCACCACGGCGAGATGATCCGCGCTGCCAAAGCCGCCAACATCCCTACCAACGCTCCCTGGTACGATCTAACCGACTACCAGCAGCGTTTCATCGAAGAAGGCGACGACAAATTCCCCGGCATCCGCGGCTTCTTCGCCGCACTCGAGCGCAAAAAATACAAGCTTCACGTCCGCGTCTTCCTCTCTAAATACCGCGGCTACGCTCTCTGCCCCGACTGCCGCGGCCAGCGCCTCCGCGCCGAAGCCCGGGCCGTTCTCATCAACAATCAAAACATCTGCGAAACCTCCGCCCTCACCATCGTAGCCGCCCAAACCTTCTTCGATAATCTGCAACTATCACCGGCACAATTAGAAATCGCCGGAAAGATCCTCGAAGAGGTCCGCCAGCGCATCCACTTCCTCCACCAGGTAGGCCTCGACTACCTCACCCTCGACCGCCTAAGCTCCACCCTCTCCGGCGGCGAATCCCAGCGCATCCAGCTGGCGACCTCACTAGGCTCACGCCTCGTAGGCGCCCTTTACGTTTTAGACGAACCCAGCATCGGCCTCCACACCCGCGACACCGCCAAGCTCATCCGCATCATGAAGGACCTCCGCGACCTCGGCAACACCATCCTCGTCGTCGAGCACGATCCCGACGTCATCCGCGCCGCCGACCATCTCCTCGACCTCGGCCCCGGCGCCGGCGAACTCGGCGGCCATCTCCTCGCCTCCGGAACCGTCAAAGAAGTCACCGCCAACCCCAACTCCATCACCGGGAAATACCTCTCCGGCCGCCTCACCATCCCCATCCCCAAGTACCGCCGCGAACCCGGCCGCGAACACCTCAAACTTACCGGCGCCCGCATCCACAACCTCCGCGGCGTCGACATCGACATTCCCCTCGGCCTCCTCGTCTGCGTCACCGGAGTCAGCGGCTCCGGCAAATCCACGCTAGTCCACCAGGTCCTCTACCGAGCCCTGATGCAAGCCCTCGGCCAGACCGAAGGCAGCGACCCCGCCCACCTCTTCCGCGAACTCACCGGCACCCACCACCTCAACGACGTCATCCTCGTCGACCAGTCCCCCATCGGCCGCACCCCGCGCTCCAACCCCGTCACCTACATCAAAGCCTTTGACGACATCCGCGCCCTCTTCGCCTCCCAGCCCGACGCCAAGCGTCGCGGCTTCGGCCCCGGGCACTTCTCTTTCAACGTCCCCGGCGGCCGCTGCGACGTCTGCGAAGGCGACGGCACCGTCACCGTCGAGATGCAGTTCCTCGCCGACATCGAGCTCCCCTGCGAAGAATGTAACGGAACACGTTACAAATCCGCCATCCTCGACATAAAGTACAAGGGCAAGAGCATCTACGACGTCCTCAACATGACCGTCAAAGAAGCCCTGGTCTACTTCGCCGGCCACCCCAAAATCGTCGACAAGCTCTACGTCCTCGACGAAGTCGGTCTCGGCTACGTCCGCCTCGGCCAATCCGCCACCACGCTCTCCGGCGGCGAAGCACAGCGCGTAAAACTAGCCTCGCACCTCGCCACCGCCCGCTCCATCACCGGCCGCGCCACCGATTCCGCAAGCCAAACCGCCGCAAAAGCCCGCAGCCGAACCCTCTACATCCTTGACGAGCCCACCACCGGCCTCCACTTCGACGACGTAGCCAAACTCCTCGCCGCCTTCCGCAAGCTCATCGAAGGCGGCGGCTCCCTCCTCGTCATCGAGCACAATCTCGACGTCATCAAATCCGCCGACTGGGTCATCGACATGGGCCCCGAGGGCGGCAGCGGCGGCGGCCAGATCGTCGCCGTGGGCACCCCCGAAGAGATAGCCGCCAACCCCGCCAGCCACACCGGCCACTGGCTCGCCCCTGTTCTTCACCTGCAAACGTCTAAGACAGAGCCGGAGCTTCAGGTCACCGCATAGCAAGACTGACTCAAGGCACCGCGAAGTACCTGTGGAGAAAGCAGAGACGGAGAGAACGAAGAGAGGAGTGCCATGAAATCCGTATGGCGATCAGGCTGCGCACTTGCCTTCGCAGGAATCATGATCAGCGTGCTCTACGCGCAGCGCCCCTTCCGCGTCGACCCCTCCGTCGAAGGTTACGACGCGATGCCGCTCCCCTCCGACTGGCAACGAACCGCCGAGTGGACCTTCGCCCGTCTCATGTACCCACCTGGCCCCCTCGACGGCTACTACCCTCGCTTCCAGGGCGACTGGCGCAAGGGCCTCTCTCTCTGGACCCAGGACTACCCCCGCGCCGACCGCGCCCTCTCCGCCGCCGTCGGTCGTCTCACCCGCATCGACGCCCGCTCCGTCGAGCAGCCCGTCAACCTCGATGACGGCGACGAGATCTACAACTGGCCCTGGCTCTACGCCGTTCAGGTAGGTGAGTGGGGCCTCACCGAACCGCAGGCAAAAAAACTACGCGACTACCTCCTCCGCGGCGGCTTCTTCATGGCCGACGACTTCCACGGCTCCGAAGAGCAGGCCTACTTCGAAAAAACCATGAAGATGGTCTTCCCCGACCGCCCCATCGTCGACATTCCCGACAACGACCCCATCTTTCACACCGTCTTCGATCTCGACGAGCGCTACCAGGTCCCCGGCGCCGAGCACCTCAGCACCGGTTACAAAAAAGATGGCCGCGTCGCCCGCTGGCGAGGCATCTACGACGACAAGGGCCACATCATGGTCGC
>JAOAPF010000266.1 GCA_025462755.1 Edaphobacter sp. | reverse complement strand
CGTTCGCCCCACACTCCGAAGCATCGCCTCCAGCAAGAACGCAGTCGTCGTCTTCCCATTTGTGCCAGTCACCGCACTGAGCGCCAGCGCGCGCTCCGGATGCCCCAACACCGCTGCACTCGCTTCCCCCAGTCCCCTTCGCCCACGCTCCACCAGCGCCGCCGCAACCCCCACATGCGCCCGCCGCAACTCCGCATACGCCTCACGCGAATCGGTCACCACCGCCGCGGCACCCTGCGCAACCGCCGCCTCTACAAATCGATTTCCATCCGTAGCCTCACCACGCATCGCGACAAACACATCCCCCCGCCCCACGCGCCGTGAGTCATACTCAACGCCATTGACCTCAACCGAAGGCCCACCGCACTCAATCGCACGAAGCCCCGCAGACACCGTCTCCCAATTCATATAGAGATGATGCTAGCTGAGACAGCGCACCGCTTGCACCAAAGCGTCACCGGACAAACCGAACCACAACCTCAGTCCCCGCAGAAACCATCGTCCCAGCCGCCGGCACCTGCTCCCGAGCCAACCCACTCCCCACCGCCTGAACCCGCAGCCCAACCGAATCGGCCCGTTCCACCACACTCCGCAGCGCCGCACCTTCAAACGAAGGCACCGGCACCCGCAGGCCCGCATTCACCACCACAGCGCCCTTCTCCTTCACCGGCACAGCATTAGGCGCCGACAGATGTGCAGCGCCACCGCCGGCATCTGTCGTTGCCGAACCGTTGCCACCACTCGCCTGGAACGCATCCACCACCTTCGCCGGCAGCAGATCCAGAACACCCGGCGTCTTCTCCGCAACCTTCGGCCCCATGCCGGCAACAGGCTTTTCAGCCGCCGCAGCCGCAGCATTCGCTGGCGCCCGCAGCGGATCGTCCGCCGGAAGATTGTTCACCTCCGAGAACAGCACGTTGATGTCTGCGCCGCTCTCCGACGGTCCGTCTGCAAATACATCCTTCTGCGCCGCAATCTGCTGCATCTCCTTCTTCGTCTTCAGCGGCTGGTCATGCGGAACGCCAAGATACTCCAGCACCTGCTGCGCCACCTGAGCAAATACCGGTGCGCTCGTCTCCGCGCCATAACGGGTACCAACTGTCGGCGTGTCAATTACCACCGCAATCGAGATCGCCGGGTTGCTGACCGGCGCAAACCCCGCAAAGCTGGCTACCAGCTTCGTATGCGAGTACGTATGCGTGACCGGATCTACCTTCTGCGCCGTTCCTGTCTTTCCTCCTGCGCTGTAACCATTCAGCGCTGCCATCCGACCCGTCCCGTCGACTACCGTGCCCTGCATCATCATCCGCATCTTCGCGGATGTCAGCTCCTTAATCACCCGGTGCGCACCCTCCGGCAAGACCGCTGGCAGCTGATTCGCAGGCCGGAATGCCATCGGCGCCAGCCGCGCATCTCCCTTCATCTCATCCGTCGACTGCAGCAGCACATGCGGCGGCATATAGACTCCGCCATTCGCAATTGTGCTCACCATCGTCACAAGTTGCACCGGAGTTACGCCAACTTCCTGCCCGATCGCCAGCGACAGGATACTGGTTGAGCCCCATTTCTTCGGATTACGCAACAGACCGCGCGTCTCACTCGGCAGCTCGATGCCCGACCGATCCCCAAATCCGAAGCCCTTGATGTAGTCATAGAACTTCTGGTTGCCAAGCTTTAATGCCATCTTCGCCGCACCAACATCGCTCGAGTGTTCCAGGGCGTACTGAACCGTCACCACGCCGAAGCGGTCACTGTGGTCATCGTGCAGGGTGCGACCGTACATCGTCATCGCGCCGCCTTGGCAGTCGACCATATCCGTGGGCTGAACCCCCGCGCCATCGAGCGCCGCCGAATACGTCACCAGCTTGAAGGTCGAACCCGGCTCATAGACATCGCTCACCGCCAGGTTCTGCAGCACACTCGCGTCCATATGCCGCTGGTCGTTCGGATTGAACCGCGGCGAAATGGCCAACGCAAGTATCTGCCCGGTATGCG
Source organism: Edaphobacter sp. (assembly GCA_025462755.1). Taxonomy (GTDB): domain Bacteria; phylum Acidobacteriota; class Terriglobia; order Terriglobales; family Acidobacteriaceae; genus Edaphobacter. Next base: position 19,740 of record JAOAPF010000266.1, on the reverse strand, counting down.
GGTCCTGCACCACGACGGTGCCATGCGACGCTTTCATCTTCTCCATCTGCGCATCCAAGGCCCGCTCTGCCATGTGTTGAATATTGGCATCGATCGACAGCACCAGATTCTCACCCGGCATCGGCTGACTCTCTTCACTACCCAGCACGTGCCTTCGTGCATCAACATCGGCCGACATATGCCCCGGCTCGCCGTGCATCTCCTCCTCGAACTTCTGTTCCAGCCCGCCCAGCCCTAGATCATCCGTGCCTACATACCCCAGCACCTGCGCTGCGAGGTCGCCATTGGGATAAAAGCGCTTAAACTCCTTCTGAAAATAAACTCCTTTCAAATTAAGTTCGCGCACCCGTTGTGCCGTTCCCGGATCCAACCGGCGCGCCACCCATGCAAAATTCTTTGACGCATTGAACCGCGCCACCATCTGCTGCTTCGAAGTGAAGTTGTCGTGCGGATCAGCGTGCACAATCTCCGCCAGGATCTCCGCCGCACTCGCGCGATTTCCCCCCAGCTCCGACGGCACGGCAAACACGCTATCCGCCTGCACCGTAACCGCCAGTTCCCGCAGGTTGCGGTCATACATCATTCCGCGCCGCGGAGCCACCTCGAATGTTCTCTGCTGCTGCATCGCCGCGCGATGCACGAAGTCCGTGTGCCGCACCACCTGCAGCCAACACAGCCGCAACGCGATCAACCCCGTCCACGCGCAGAAAAACAGCGCCACGTAAGCAAACCGGATCCTCCGTATCGGAGCGGTCAACGCACCGGGGTCCCCAGCGAGTTTTACTCGCTGAGGTGGAAACGTCTGCCGTGGCGCCTTGTCCATCTCATCCCTGCTTCTTCGTTTTGACTATATCTATTCCGCTACTGAACCATCTGCATCCCGGGAGCATTCGCCTGCGCCAGTACCGCAGCATTCGGATCCCCGCCCTCCGGCCGCACCACCTGCCCGGGCTGAGGCTCGTTCAACCCAAGCTGCCGCGCAACTCTGTCGATCCTGCCCGGATCAGTTAACTGCGCCTCCGACAGCCGAAGCCTCCGGTTCTCCTCCCGAAGCTGCTCCACCTGAATCTTCTGCGCCTCAACGTGATACCCAATCTCGATCGCCGAAAAGTGCTGCCACACATAGACCATCACCAGCACAAACAGCACACTCATGACCGCCGTAAACGTGCGCATCTCGCGCCGCCGCTCCGGATCATCCGCCTTCACAATGCGGCTGTTATCGATGTGCTTGGTAAAGAAAACCTCCGGCGTCGGGCCGCGCCGCGCACGCCGCTGCGTCTCAAACATCTCGCGGTTCCGTGCCGTCAGCGACTCCGCACGGCTCAGCGTCTTCACCCGCGAACCCATCATCTCTATCTGTTGTCCAACCATCGCCGAAGCTGCCATCGCACACCTCACTTCCTGTTGCCTGCCCAGAAGTTCAACCCCTGGGCGAAATCTTGTACCACTCTCCAAAATACGAACCGGGCCGGGATCGCTATTGGAGGAAGGGACTTGTACTGCAGAGTTGTCTTTCGCCTGAAAGAAGGTGGGACAACCCCGGCCCGATCACTTGTCTTCTTCACCATCGTGTGAAGAAAAATCTTTAACTAAATCTTCTGCGCCGCCCGCAATTTTGCACTTCGCGACCGCGGATTTCGCATCTGCTCCTGCTCACCGGCCACAACCGGCTTCTTCGTCAAAACCTCAAAAACCTTCGCTCTTCCAGCCTCTCGAAACGCGTCCTTCACCAGCCGGTCCTCCAAAGAGTGGAAGCTGATCAGCACCAGCCTTCCGCCCGGCTTCAACAGAGACCCCGCGCTCTTCAGCAGCGATTGAATCTCTCCCAGCTCGTCATTCACTCGAATCCGAAGTGCCTGAAAGGTTCGTGTCGCCGGATGAATCTTGTCGCCTTTCATTGATGGGGCCTCGGCCGATACGATTCGAGCCAATTCCGCTGTAGTCGTAATCGGCCGGGCCCTAACAATGGCTCTGGCGATTCTCCGCGACCTCCTTTCCTCTCCGAATTCGTAAATCAGGTCGGCGAGTTCGTTTTCGTCTTCCTGATTTACCACTTGCTCGGCCGTCTCTCCGCTGCGCGTATCCATCCGCATGTCAAGCGGGCCCTCCGACCGAAAACTAAATCCTCTGTGCGCCTCATCCAGTTGCAGGCTGCTAACACCAAAATCGGCAAGCAAACCATCCAGGCATCCCGGCTCGATCACAGTTGAAGCCTCCGAAAAAGCCCTCGGCTCAAAAACCACCTCCGGCATCTCGTCTCCCAACTCTGCTTTCATTTCCTCCAGCCGAACCTTAGCCGCCTCCATCGCCTCCAGGTCGCGGTCAAAGCCAATCAGCTTGCCTCTCCCGCCCAGCCTCTTTGCAATCTCCGAAGAGTGCCCCGCAAATCCCAGCGTCGCATCACAAATCACGCCGCCTGGCCGCACATTCAAATACTCCATAACTTCCTCTAAAAGAACCGGCACATGTCGCGGACTCTTCATCTCACCGCCTCTGCGCTGCCCCTGGGGGCCATACTCCAACTACGAACCAGAAATCTTTGTCTTCTCTGCGAACGCCATGAGATCCGCGTCCGTCAGCTCTACCGCACCACTCGCCTTCTTCATCTCGGCATCGAACAGCTCTGCATTCACAACCTCCAGCAGCGTCTGCGACCCCAGCACATTCACCTCGCCCGTCACCTTCGCCAGCTCCCGCAGCTTCTGCGGAATCAGCACCCGGCCCTGCGCGTCCATCTCTGCCATCTGTCCGTAAAAGTTCGTCACGTCCAGAAACTTCTTGCGTACCGGATCCATCGGAGACATCTTTGCCAGCGACGCCTCGATCTGCTCCCACTCCTTCAGCGGGTAAACCTGCGCCCGCTTCCCATCCATGCTCGTGATGTAGAACTGGGGGCCGTACAGCTCATCCACACGGCGTTTGAACTCGGCAGGGAGCTTCAGCCTGCCTTTTTCATCAACGCGTGTTGGGTGATTACCCCGAAACATATCTACCTCGATACCGCCCGACTCAAACTTGGTTCAAAACCGATTCATCGCCGTAGAATTTGCCTATCGGGAGTTCGATTTGGCCACTAAACTCCAAAATGTTCTACTTCGCTCCACCAAGCATCGCTGAGAGCCATTGCCCTGTAAAGGGTTATTTCGCTCCAAACTCTGGAATTCCCGTAATGAATTGTGGAAAACTCAGCGCCTTGCGGAATCTAGGCAGATACCCACTACATATAGTGTTTACGGCCGTGGTTCATACCTGGATCGTCTCTTGCAGGTTCCCGGCCCCTCTGCTAAAGCGATGAAAAGGCGAAACGGTTACCCCTTTAGCAGGTTTTTCCGCCGTAACAGCCAGACCAGATACCACAGCACCGCAAGATTGATCAGCAGCAGACTCAACCGGAACCAGTCCGGGCGTCGCACCAGCTCATACAGCTCCCACGGCAGAAATGAGATTGTGAGAATTAAGGTCAGGTACTCCGCCCACACCTTCTCCAGCAGCAACCCGACTCCCTCCGTCAAAGCGACCGCAGAATATCCAAACGTCGCCACACTAATCTGACGCAACCGGTGCGCGTCGATCAGATCGACTTTGTTCAGCAGCAGAGAAACAAACCTGCTCTCCGGATCGAATCTGAACTTCAACGCCAGGCGCATCACCTCGTCTTCAAGATCCTTATGCAGGAGATGAATCGCACCCACGCCAATGCCAAAGAAAAAAATCGCCTTCGCCAATTTAAACAGCCCAATCAACAGCAAGCCACGGTCATGCGATGACCTGGGTTCTTTCCCCTGCTCTTCCGCCTGCATCAATGGGTGGCTGCTGCTCGCTTCTTTTGGCATATCCAATCTTCAGTTGACGGTTAGCCGATGGAATTGTCAACGCCCCCATCAATACCACTCCATCTTCACAGCATCAACAATCTCTCCGACGGTTTCCGTCCGCATAATCGCGAGGTCCCTAACGGCCTTCAAACAACAGCATTTCCCACTCATAGCGTGAATACAAGCATTCCAGTCCCAGCAGAGACACGTAGTTGCTTATGAGTGCCCTGAAAGTAGGGACGAGCTTTTAGATCAAGAACGATAAAGGATAACGACAATGAAGAAGGCTTTTCTCGTCACCCTCGCCGTAGCCGCTCTAGCCATCACCTCTCTCAACGCCCACGCACAGAAGGACCCCACCGTCGCCGGCGCCGCCATGTATCCCACCAAGACCATCGTCGAGAACGCAGTCAACTCGCCGATCAACAAGACCCTCGTCGCGGCCGTCAAAGCCGGCGGCCTGGTCGACACCCTCAACAGCCCCGGCCCCTTCACTGTCTTCGCACCCACCGACGACGCCTTCGCCAAGCTCCCAGCGGGCACAGTCGAGACGCTCGTCAAGCCCGAGAACAAGGAAACCCTCGACAAGATCCTCACCTACCATGTGGTCGCCGGCAAGATCAGCGCCAAACAGCTCGAAGGCATGATCAAGAAGGGCGGCGGCAAGGCCTCCCTCAAAACCGTCCAAGGCGAAGATCTAACCGCCACCGCGCCCGGCGGAAAGATCATGCTCACCGACGCCAAGGGCGGCATGTCCACCATCACCACAGCCGACGTCTTCCAGTCGAATGGCGTAATCCACATCGTCGACACTGTTCTCATGCCCAACTAAGTGTCTTACTCAGAGCCTGTGGTGCCTCGTCAAGAGGCACCTCTTTTTTCGTCACGATTTATCGAATAGAGCGTCTGCGCCAACTAGTGCTTCGCCAACACATGGTCGATCATCCGGCTCAGATATGGCCTCGCCTTCTCCAGCGCGGCCTCCGCCGTCAGCCCATACTTCTCCCGCAGCGACTCCACCTTACCGTGCTCGATAAACGCATCCGGCCAGCCCACCCGCACCACCGGCACCTGCAGCTCAAGCTCGTTCAGCGTCTCCATCACCGCCGACCCAAACCCACCCGCTAGCACATGATCCTCAAGTGTCACCACCAGCCCGCACCTGCCGCCGAACTCCGCAACACACTCGCGATCGATCGGCTTCGCAAACCGCGGATTGATCACCGCCGCTGAAAACCCTTCCAGCCTCAGCAGCTCCGCCAGCCTCTGAGCCTCCGGCAGCATAGCACCCAGCCCAAAGACAGCAACGTCGGTGCCCTTCCGAACCACCTCAGCCTTGCCGATCTCCAGCGCCACCGGCTGCTTCTTCACCGCCACGCCCGGCCCGACGCCACGCGGATATCGAATCGCGCTCGGCCCCTCATGCAGCATCGCCGTATACATCATGTCTGCGAGCTCATCCTCATCCTTCGGCACCATGTGAATCAGGTTCGGCACACTCCGCAGATAGCTGATGTCAAACAGCCCATGATGCGTCGGCCCGTCATCTCCGCTCAACCCGCCGCGGTCCATGCAAAACACTACCGGCAGATTCTGCAGGCACACATCATGCACCACCTGATCGAAGGCCCGCTGCAAAAACGTCGAGTAGATCGCGCAAAAAGGCTTATACCCCTTCGTCGCCATGCCCGCGGCAAAGATCACCGCATGCTCCTCCGCAATTCCCACATCGAAGTACCGCTTCGGATGATGCGGACGGAACAGATCCAGCGCCGTGCCATTCGGCATAGCCGCCGTAATCGCAACCACCTTATCGTTCCCGTCCGCCAGCTTCGTCAACGACTCGGCAAATATCTCCGAGTAAGTCTTCTGCCCCGCAGACTTCGTCTCACCCGTCTCCGCGTCATACGGCCCCAGCCCATGAAACTTCTTCTGCTTCTCCAGCGCAGGCTGAAACCCCCTGCCCTTCTGGGTAATCGCATGCAGCACCACCGGCCGATTCTGCTGCTTCAAAAATTTGAATGTCTCAATCAGCAGCGGAAGATTATGTCCATCGATCGGCCCAAAGTAATTCAGCCCAAACTCCTCGAACAACATGCCCGGCCCAATCAGGCCCTTCGCCGCCTCTTCCGCCTTGCGCGCCACATGCGCCACCGTCTTACCGCCAAAGCGCTCCAGCAGTTCCGCCGCTTTGCCATGCAAACTCGAGATCGTCGGATTGGTCACAATCTTGTGGAAGTACTCTGCAATCGCGCCAACATTTTTATCGATCGACCACGCATTGTCGTTCAACACCACGATCAGCCGCTTCGTCTGCGCGGCAATATTGTTCAGCGCCTCAAACGAAATCCCATTGGTAAACGCGGCATCCCCCGCCAGCGCAACAACATGCTCTTTACCGCCCGACATATCCCGCGCCACCGCCATCCCCAGCGCCGCACTCAACGCGGTCCCGGCATGGCCCGCCCCATAGCAGTCATGCTCGCTTTCAGTCCGCAGCATAAAGCCGTTCAACCCACCCGGTTGTCGGATCGTGTGAAACAGCTTCTCCCGTCCCGTCAGCAGCTTGTGCACATACGCCTGATGGCTCACATCGAACACAAAGCTGTCCTTTGGCGTATCAAAAACATAATGCATCGCCAGCGTCAGCTCCACCACACCCAGGTTCGGCCCGATATGGCCGCCGGTCTTCGCCACCCCAACGATCAGCCGCGCCCGTATCTCCTCCGCCAGTTGCGTCAGCTCCGCTATCGACAGCTTTTTCACATCGGCGGGAGAGTTTATCGTCTTAAGAATCTTGCTCATCAAAACCTGTTCTGCAGAACTCTCTCCGCAAACGTCGAGTCCTGCCCAAAACACACGCCGCACACACAAATCGACAAAAATGGCGGCACGTTTAAGTATATCAACCCAAACGGGCCCATCATGTTGCTCTGCGGATCCAGTTCTTGAGACGTTTTCTTGGGCTCTTTGGATACGCAGCAATCTTTCTCTCCTGCCACAATTGCCGCTAAGGTATGCTTCAGCCACATGATCCCTGCCGTCACCACTACCGGGCTCACCCGCCGTTTCGGCGACTTCACCGCCGTTCAGGACGTCAATCTCAGCGTCGCGCCCGGCCAGTTCTTTGGCTTCCTCGGCCCCAACGGTGCCGGCAAATCCACCACCATCAAGATGCTCACCGGCCTCCTCGCCCCCTCCTCCGGCAGCATCCAGATCCTTGGCCTCGACGCCCTCGCCAACCCCATCGAAGTCAAGCGCCAGATCGGTGTAGTCCCCGAAGGCCTCGCCCTCTTCGGCCGTCTCACCGCAGCCGAATACCTCCGCTTTGTAGGCCGCATGTACGGCCTCGACGCCGCCACCACCGCCACCCGCACCACCGAGCTCCTCGAGTTCATGAGCCTCGCCAACGAAACCAAAAAACTGATCACCGACTTCTCTCACGGCATGCAGAAAAAACTCGCTCTCGCCGCCGCCGTCATCCACGGCCCCAAGGTCCTCTTCCTCGACGAGCCCTTCGAAGGCGTCGACGCCATCGCCTCCGGCACGCTCAAAGCCATGCTTCAGGGCATGATCGCCCGCGGCGCCACCATCTTCCTCACCTCGCACGTCCTCGAGATCGTCGAGCGCCTCTGCACTCACATCGCAATCATCGATCGCGGCCGTCTCATCGCCAACGGCTCCCTCGAAGAGCTCCGCGCCGGCGTCCAGGCCCGCAGCACCGACAGCTCCAGCAGCCAGACCCTCACACTCGAGCAAATCTTTCTCAGCATCGTAGCCAGCGAACCCGGCGCCCAGCAACCCGAGCAGGAGCTCTCATGGTTAGGCTAATGAAAACCCCGTCATCCCGACCGGAGCCGCTCACAGTCTCATCGTGAGCGGCGCAGTGGAGGGACCCCCGCATTTGTTGTTGTTGTTGCTGTTGCTGTTGCCGTTGCAGTTGCTGTTGCTGTTGCTGTTGCCGTTGCTGTTGCCGTTGCTGTTGCTGTTGCTGTTGCTGTTGCCGTTGCTGTTGCTGTTGCTGTTGCTGTTGCCTTTTAGTTGTCATCCTTCGCCGAAGGCGGAGGACCTGCTTTTGTTTTTGTTCTTGCCTTTGCTGTTGCCCTTCGGATTAGCGCAGGCTTTACCCGGGCCTTTTCATCCCAAACCGCAAAGAACATAAAAAATGAACCCAACCCTCCAACCCGACTCCCCACACCCCTGGACCGTCGCCCAGAGCCGCGCCCAATTCGCCGCTCTCGCCAAACTTCGCTGGTGGATCTTCCGCAACGCCTTCCGCCGTAAAGGTGGAGGTGGCGAACTCGCCGCCCGCATCATCCTCTTCCCCATCCTCGGCATCGTAGCCTTCGGACCCATCGTCGGAGCGGGCTTCGGCGCCTACTTCCTCGTCTCCTCCGGCCGCATCGCGATGCTTCCAATCCTCACCTGGGCCCTCTTCGCCCTCTGGATGCTCGTCGTCCTCAACATCTCCCCACCCGGCCTTAGCTTTGATATCAACACCATCATCCGATTCCCGCTGAGCTTCCCGCGTTATCTTGCCGCCCGCATCGTCTTTGGCCTCCTCAGCGCATCCACCGTCATCGGCACCCTCGCCATCATCTCCGCCGAGATCGGTATCGCCGTTGCAAAACCCTCGCTAGCTCCCTGGTCAACGCTTGTCCTCATCACCTTCGCATTTGCCAACATCTTCTTCACCCGCATGGTGCTCGTCTGGGTCGAGCGCTGGCTCTCCACCCGTCGCGCCCGCGAAATCTTCACCGCCTTCTTTCTCTTCGCCTCCCTCGGTTTCCAATACATCAACCTCAACTTCAACCCCGGCCTGCAGAGCCGCCATCATCGCGCCTCAAGCCATCTTCCTCTCCTCCGAAAGATCTTTCACTTCATCCAGCCGATCGCGGCCTTCCTTCCACCCGGACTCACCGCCTCCTCCATCGTCCGCTACAGTCAAAGCCACTTTTTCGCCGCCGCTGGCTTACTATTCAGCCTCGCACTCTTCGGCGCCCTCTTCTTCAGCGTCTACGCCTGGCGCATGCATCGCGAGTTCCGCGGAGAAAACCTCAGCGAGGTCACGCAACCGAAACAGCCCATCACTCGCCGGGCCGCCACCGCTCCAGTTCCCCACACCGCGCACATCCCGGAAGCAATCCGCATCCCAACTCGCACCTTCGGCCTAAACTCCACCATCGTCGCCTGCCTGCAAAAGGAGTTCATCTACCTCCGCCGCAATATCAACCAGCTCTATGGCTTCGTCGCGCCTGTCTTCATGGTCTTTCTCTTCGCCAACCGCCTTAGCGCCAGCGGCCGCTTCGGCGAATTCATCTTTCCTGTCGCCATCGCCTACTCCGTCCTCGGCGTCTCCATCCTCTCCTACAACGCCCTCGGCATGGATGGCAGCGGCGTTCAGCTCTACTTCATGGCACCCGGCCGCATGCGCGATATCTTCCTCGCAAAAAATCTCACCGGCTTCCTTCTGAACCTCGTCGAGCTCGTCCTGGTCTTCGCCGTCATCGCCTTCGTTGCGCGCCCGCCCTCTCTCGTCATCGCGCTGGCCACCATCTGCTGGCTTCTCTTCGCCACCTTCATCAACGGAGCCGTCGGCAATCTCCGCTCTCTCGCCGCCCCCAAAAAGATCGACCTCACCAAGGCCAGCCGCAGACAGGCCTCCCAACTCAGCGTCCTGATCGCCCTGGGAATTCTCGCAGCCTGCGCCGCCATAGGTTTCGCTGTCCTCGTCCTCGCCAGCAACTTCGGCCGCCCCTGGCTGATGATCCCCATCCTGTTCGCCCTCGCCATCGCCGCCTTCACCTTCTACGTCGTAGTCCTCAACCGCCTCGACACCATCGCCCTCAACCACCGCGAAGCTCTCACCGAAGAACTCTGCAAGACCTAGACCGCCGTCAGCAAAAGCCGAACGCAAAGCCAGCAAAGTAGAGGAAGGCAAAGTCCGCTAAACACAGGTCCCCTCCGCGCCCCTGGCGAAACCTTAGCGTCCTCTGCGTTCGTCTTTCAAAACCGATTCACCCGCTCTATCGCCAACGTCAACCGCGCGTACTTGACAAGAGCACCTCACAAAAAGCGGACCGAACACTCACCCTCCTCCCAAGTCCAGACTTAAAGTCTTTCGTTGGAAGACTTTGCACACTTTACACGGGATGGGGGGGGATCCCTCGAAAACGCCGAACGGCCAGCCCAAATCCTTGTGCGCTAAACTGGCACTTCCGCAGAATCAATAAAAGGGGAAGAAAATGCAGCTTCGCCGCCGCAAAGCCACAGTCCTGCTCACCCTGCTCATGGGAACAACCCTAAGCTCGCTCAACGCCCGCGCACAAAACCTCAACGACCAGGACGACAAGTATCAGTGGCTCGAAGACGTCTCCGGCGAACGCTCCATGGTTTGGGTCAATGCCGAGAACGAACGCTCCGCCAAAGCTCTCGACGTCGGCCCCGTCTACACCGCCTTGGCCGAAACCGCCCTCAGGGTCCTCGAGTCCCCTACTCGCCTCCCGAGCCCGCAGTTCCGCGTAGGCGAGGTCTACAACACATGGCAGGATGCCCAGCACGTTCGCGGCATCCTCCGTCGCACCTCGCTCGACAGCTACCTCAAAGACCAACCCGACTGGCACACCGTCATCGACTACGACGCCCTCGCCACCCAGGATAACGAGAAGTGGGTCCAGAAGGGCCTCAACTGCCTCTACCCCGGCGACAGCCTCTGCCTCGTAGCTCTCTCCGCCGGCGGCGAAGATGCCGACACTCTCCGCGAGTTCGATCTGAAAACAGGTGAGTCCGGCAAGTTCGTCGACAACGGCTTCGTCCTCTCCCGCTCCAAACAGTCCGCCACCTGGGTCGACAAAGACACACTCCTCGTAGCGCGCAACTGGGGCCCCGGCACCATGACCCAGTCCGGCTATCCCTTCGTCGTCAAACTCTGGAAGCGCGGCGAATCCCTCGACCAGGCAAAAGAGGTCTACCGAGGGACAGCCTCCGACGTCAGCGCCGGCGCAGGATCCCTCCACGACAGTCAAGGCCATCACGCCGTCCTCCTCAATCGCGGCGTCAACTTCTTCCAGCGTGAGGTCTCGCTCTACACCCCCGAGGGGCCAAAAAAAATCGCCATCCCCGGCAAGTCGGAGATTCACGGTATGCTCGACGGCCAAATCATCGTAGAACTGAACGAGAACTGGAAACCCGAGGGCCTCTCCACCACCTTCCCACAGGGAGCCATCGTCGCGCTTGACCTCGAGGCCATCAAGAAAGACCCAGTCCACCTGAAGCCCACGGTGATCTTCAAGCCCACAGCGCAGGAGTTCGCTCAGGAAGCCGCAGTCACCAGGAATCACCTCATCCTCACCACGCTCGACCACGTGCAGGGCCGCGCTTACGTCTACACCCGCAGCCCAAAGAACGTCTGGACGTCGAAGAAGCTTGACATCCCCGACAACCTCAGCGTCTCCATCGAAACCGTCAACACCTCCGACAATCGTTTCTTCCTCGAGACCACAGGCTTCCTCACACCCTCGTCTCTTCTTCTAGGCGATACAGCCACAACCACCCTCAAGCCCGCCAAGACTCTGCCCGCGCAGTTCGACGCCTCGAACCTCGTCGTCGAGCAACTCCGGGCCACCTCAACCGACGGCGCCAGGGTCCCCTACTTCATCGTCCACCGCAGGGACATCAAGTACGACGGCTCCAACCCCACGCTGATGACGGCCTATGGCGGCTTCCAGGTCTCTGAGACGCCGCGCTACTCCGGCATCATCGGCAAACTCTGGCTCGAACGCGGCGGCATCTTTGTCCTCGCCAACATCCGCGGCGGCGGCGAGTTCGGCCCCGCATGGCACGAAGCCGGCCTCAAGACCCACCGTCAGATCATCTATGATGACTTCGCCGCAGTCGCGAACGACATGTTCACCCGCAAGATCACCTCACCGCGCCGCATGGGTATCGTAGGCGGCTCGAACGGCGGCCTCCTCATGGGCGTCGAGTTCACCCAGCACCCCGAGATGTGGAACGCCGTCGTCATCCAGGTGCCACTTCTCGACATGCTCGGCTTCGAACACATAGCCGCGGGTGCCTCCTGGGTCGGAGAGTACGGCACCGTCACCATTCCCGAGGAGCGCAAGTTCCTCGCCTCCATCTCGCCCTACAATCAGCTCAAGCCCGACGGCAACTACCCCGAGCCGCTCATATTTACCACAACGAAAGACGACCGCGTAGGCCCCGTGCACGCGCGAAAGTTCGCCGCAAAAATGGAAGAGTTCCACAAGCCTTTCTACTACGATGAAATCGTCGAAGGCGGCCACGCCGCCGGTGCCAACCTGAAAGAACAGGCAAAGACCTGGGCCGAGCAGTACACCTACCTGACGCGCAAGCTGATGGATTGATCCAGGCAAATGACGCGAACAAGCCAGCCAAAATCGCCTCACTTGGAGGCGATTTTGGTTTTCGAAGCACAACCGAACATCGAATCGATAAAAACGCGATGCTAATGGTGGCGAAGAAAGCGAAGGATACGACTTGGTTATCAAGAACGAAGAAGTCAGCAGGAAAAACGACTTGGAGATTTTGAAAGTTGAAGCATGGAAGCAGTACGAATGGCTGCTGCATGGGTTCAGTACACGTGACGGTGGGGTCTCAAAGGTTTACGGCGGATCGACGCTGAATCTTGGGTGGACGAAAGAAGATGATGCTACCTCGGTAGCCGAAAATCGAAGACGATTCCTGGCGGCCGTATGCCGTCGACGTGTCGGCTCCGTGCTTGTCGGAGCGAAGCAGATTCACTCCAACATCGTGCGAGTGGTGAAAAAGGAGGACGGAGCGCTGGAAGGACGGCTTCAAACCGAAGGGGGAAAGGCAGTATTGGAAGCAGATGGGCTCATCACTGACGTGCCTCAAGTTTTGCTTGGAGTGGGAACAGCCGATTGCGTCCCTGTATTCGTAGTCGACGTGGCGAAGAGAGTCGTGGCGGCCGTCCATGCTGGATGGAGAGGTACTCTGGCGCGAATTGTGGAGCAGGGTATTGCCACGATGCAGGAGGCGTATGGCTCTCAGGCCCATGATATGGTGGCCGCCGTCGGGCCAAGTATCGGACCATGCTGCTATACCGTCGGAGAGTCAGTATCGTCGGAGTTCGGCAGGCAGTTTGAGTACGCAAGGGAACTCTTCATCCGCCCGACTGATTCTAGAGAGGTTCGCTTGAATCTTTGGGAAGCCAACCGGCGCCAGTTGTTGGATGCCGGAGTACCGGAAGCCAGTATTGTCATGATGGGGGAGTGTACGGCATGTGCACGAAGTCAAAGCGGAGCAATGCGCTACTTTTCGCACCGCGCAGAGCACGGAATTGCGGGACGGATGCTCAATGTGATTGGAGTGGCAGCGTAGGTCCGTTTCGGGTTGACTTTCGTCAAATTGAGGGTTCGAGGAGTTCATCCGGCAAATTTCTTCAAACTTCGTGACATCCAGCGATCTGTAGCGTCTACCTCTGGTGCTTGAAGGAAGTTTCCTGCATCCAATGACAGGGTACGGCTTCCCGGTCGCACTTCGGCTAACCACCTTTTATTGCAACAAAAATTTGCATCCTTGCTCGTGGGTCTGTAATATACCGCGATTGTAGACATGAGAGTGAATGTGCCCAGCGTAGCCCCGCAATTTCTTCGTTCCCGTATCGGTAAAGTCTGTGTCGCCATCATCGGCTCCACGGCTGCCGAGATGCTTGAAAAAGCCAGCGCAGTCGTCAAAGAGACGCCCTTCCTCGAGTTCCGCCTCGATTATCTGGAAAAGCCTCTTCTGGCCCTGCCGAAGTTCAAACATTTTTTTACCGACAACACCGCAGCCACAGGCATCGCCACCTGCCGCCGCACCGCCAACGGGGGCAAATTCTCCGGCTCGGTAGCCGCCGAGATCGAAGTCCTATCCAAGGCCGCGGCCGCAGGCTTCCACATCGTCGACGTTGAGCTCGAGTCGGTTGAAGCCATGAAGAAGGGCGAACTCCAGAATCTTCGCGACACCGGCGTCGCCCTCATCATCAGCCACCACGACTTCGCGGCAACCAAAGACCTCGACGGCATCTACAAGCGCATCGTGCCGTTCCAGCCCGACTTCATTAAGATCGTGCCCACGGCGAAGACGCTCATCGACAACGTCACCCTCATGCGCTTCATCGAGCGCATGGAGGATCACTCCAACATCATCGGCATCTGCATGGGCGACGCCGGGATCATCTCCCGCGTGCTCGGGGTACGTGCGGGCTCTGCCTTCACCTTCGCCGCGGCGACCGTAGGCGAAGAGACCGGCCCTGGCCAGATCGCCGCTCGAACATTGATCGAAACCTACCGCATCGATCAGGTCGACGCTGCCACCAAGGTCTACGGCGTCGCCGGCAACCCGATCCGCAGCTCGCTCTCGCCGATCATGATGAACACGGCCTTCCGCCGCGAGACCGTCAACGCCGTGTACCTCGGACTCCAGGCCAACAGGCTCTCTGACCTGCTCAAGCTGGTCGACGAGATCCCCATTCAGGGAATCAGCGTTACCATGCCGCTCAAGCAGGAGATCATGGCGCATCTTGAGAAGACGGACCCTCTGTCGGCTAAGATCGGCGCCTGCAACACCGTCCTCCGCGCGCAGGACGGCAAACTGTACGGCTTCAACACCGACGTCGCGGGTATCGTCGGCCCGCTTGAAAAGCGTATGTCGCTCCGCGGAGCTAAGGTCCTCGTGCTTGGGGCTGGCGGGGCCGCACGCGCTGCGGTATTCGGTCTGCGCGATAAGGGCGCTGAGGTCTTCATCCTCAATCGCACTGCTGAGACGGCACAGAAGCTCGCGCGTCAATCAGGCTCTAAGACGATCAAGAAGGACGCTGTTGCCAAAACAACCTTCGACATCATCGTGAACGCGACTCCGATAGGTATGGCGGGAATCAAGGCGCCACAGCTTCTTGAAGCCAAGGACCTGAATACCAAGCTGGTCTTCGATCTGGTCTACAACCCGCTCGAAACGCCGCTGCTGCGTATGGCTCGTCAGAAGGGAATTCCTATCGTCACGGGCATCGAAATGTTTGTGCAGCAGGGGGCGCGCCAGTTCGAAATCTTTACGGGCAAACCGGCGCCTGAGGAGGAGATGCTGCGTGTGGTCATTCATGCGCTGCGGCAGCAGGCGGAGGCGCAAGCGCCCGCGTCGGAGTCCCCTGAGGCTGCCGATAAAGCTCCTGCTTCCAAGGCGAAGAAGGCGCCGGTTACCAAAGCAAAAAAGGCGTCGTAATCGAATTCTAATTTCAAAAAAAATGAGACCCTGGCGTGAGCCGGGGTTTTGTTGTTTTTGCTGGTGTTTTAAGGGGTGTTTTGGAAAAAAGTGCGTGCAGAACGTGGTGTTTTTGTGGTCAGATCGTGGTGAAAGGCGTGGTAAAACGTGGTGGATTGATGGTCGTTATTTGGGAACGAAAACATGCCACTTTCTTCAACTATTTTTTTCAATTTTTCCACAGAGACGACGAAGCCGCCCTTGTCGGGCGGCTTGTTTGGACCTGAGGTTAGCTGCTCTTACCTTCAGCGGTAGCGATCTTTTCCTGAGCCTGACGCATTAAGGCGTTAGCTTCGTCGTACTTCTCGCCATCGTCGCCGGCTTCCTGCCAGAGCTTCTCGCCCTCCTGGAGCTCCTGCTGTGCCTCGGCGCGGTCGATCTCTTCGGGATGCATCGCGGTCTCGGCCAGGATCGTCACACGCTCCGGAAGGACCTCTACAAAGCCCCAGGCGACGAAGAATTTCTGGTCGCCCGATGAACCGCCGTGCAGCCGCACCTCGCCTGCGCCGAGCTCAGCCAGCAGCGGCGCGGCGCCGTAGAGAGCTTCGAGGTAGCCCGACATGGAGGGCAGTTCAACGGCCTCTGCGGTTGCATCCAGCAAGATGCGGTCCGGGGTAACGAGGCGGACTGCGAGCAAACCGGATTGTGGTGTATCTGCCATGAGTCCCTCAGGGGCTAAAGCCCCCTTATTGCTCGGTTTTGCGGCAGGGAGACCCTAGGCTAAAGCCTTGGGCTACCAGCCGTGCCCTTAACACAACTCTATTTTCTCAGAGGGCACTGCCTAGTCAAACAGCAGATTCCTCCGCTTCGCTGCGGAATGACAACAAATAAACAATGACAACAACGTAAACTTAAACGGCTTGCTTCATCTTCTCGGCGGCTGCGAGCACGTCTTCGATTCCGCCCTTCAGGTAGAAGGCCTGTTCGGGAATGTCGTCGTGCTTGCCTTCGATGATCTCCTTGAAGCTGCGGACGGTGTCGGCTACCTTGACGTACGCGCCGGGGATGCCGGTGAAGATCTCGGCGACGTGGAAGGGTTGCGAGAGGAAGCGCTGGACCTTGCGGGCTCGGGCGACGGTGATCTTGTCGTCTTCGGAGAGCTCGTCGATGCCGAGGATGGCGATGATGTCCTGCAGGTCCTTGTAGCGCTGCAGAATCCTCTTCACGCCCTGGGCGACATCGTAGTGATCCTGGCCGACGACGCGTGGAGCCAGAATGCGCGAGGTGGAGGCCAGCGGGTCTACGGCGGGATAGATTCCCAACTCAGAGAGGGGACGTGACAGCACGGTGGTTGCGTCCAAGTGAGCAAACGTCGTGGCTGGGGCGGGGTCGGTCAGGTCGTCCGCCGGAACGTAGACGGCCTGCACGGAGG
Organism: Edaphobacter sp.; assembly: GCA_025462755.1. GTDB lineage: Bacteria > Acidobacteriota > Terriglobia > Terriglobales > Acidobacteriaceae > Edaphobacter. The sequence goes on along the minus strand of JAOAPF010000266.1, from coordinate 3,252 downwards.
TGATCGAACCCTTCTTGGTGGAGGTGATGCGCTCCTGCAGCTCACCCATCTCGGTAGCCAGGTTCGGCTGGTAGCCGACGGCCGACGGCATACGGCCAAGCAGTGTCGAGACCTCGGAGCCGGCCTGGGTGAAACGGAAGATGTTGTCGATGAAGAGCAGAGTGTCGGCGCCCTCTTCGTCGCGGAAGTGCTCGGCGACGGTGAGGCCGGTGAGGGCGACGCGGAGACGCGCGCCTGGGGGCTCGGTCATCTGACCGTAGACAAGCGTTGCTTTGCTCTTGGGCAGGTCTTTGAGATCGATAACGCCGGACTCCTGGAACTCCATCCAGAGGTCGTTGCCCTCGCGGGTGCGCTCGCCCACGCCGGCGAAGACCGAGAAGCCTCCGTGCTGGCTGGCGACGTTGTTGATGAGTTCCTGAATGATGACGGTCTTGCCGACGCCGGCTCCGCCGAAGAGACCGATCTTACCGCCCTTCAAGAAGGGCTGGATGAGGTCGATGACCTTGATGCCGGTTTCGAACATCTCTTCGCTGGTGGACTGCTCGTCGAACGCGGGGGCCTGCCGGTGAATGGGCAGGTGCACCTTGGCGTTGACGGGACCGAGCTCGTCCACGGGCTGACCGAGGACATTGAGCACGCGGCCGAGGGTCTCGCGGCCTACGGGAACGGTGATGCCCGCGCCGGTATCGATTGCCTTCATCCCGCGGACCATGCCTTCGGTCGCGACCATGGCGATGCAACGCGCGCGGCCTTCGCCCAGGTGCTGCTGCACTTCGACGATGACGTCGAGCGGCGTGGGGACGTCGAAGCCTTCGCTGACGATGCGAATGGCCTGGAAGATGGGGGGCATCTTCGACTCTTCAAACTGAATGTCAACGGCCGGGCCGCTGATTGAAATTACTTTTCCAATGTTCTCTGCCATAGGTCTTGATCTCAACTATCTCGTGTTTCCTACGATGCTTACTAACTTCACTCTGAACTTTTCGTGTGCCTCGGTGTCCCGTGCTATCCAAAGCAGCTTTTGCTCTCGCCCGGTTACATCTCTATCTATCTCCGAAGAGCCCTTTCCCATCTTGGCGTCAGGCAATAACCAAATAACTCTTCTAGTCCTAACTTCGAAAACGTATAGCTCAGCCAACATCGCTACCGTTTGATCCTGCAAAGTGATGGCCGAATCCTTTGCATTAGCTGCCGCCTTCATCGCATCAGCATATTTGACGTCAAACTCGGCCTGCGAAAGACTCTCCGGATCTGTAATGCGATCCGCTTTTTCTATCGCTACTCTCGCGAGGCGCTTCTCCCTTGGCGTCGTCCAGCCGGCCCAAAGTAATGCAATACAACAAAATGAAAGTGCAACAAGTGCGATGATGTGTGACGTTCTTTTTGTCCAAATCTCTTTGTGTAGCAACTCCGATACGTTGCTCATTACAGAGCGGCTGCGCCGCTCACAATTTCAATAATTTCCTTCGTAATTGCTGCCTGCCGTACGCGATTCATGGTGAGCGAGAGGGCGTCGATCATATCGCCGGCATTGTTGGTCGCCGAATCCATGGCCGTCATGCGCGCTGCGTGCTCCGCCGCGACGGATTCGAGCATCGCGTGGAAGAGCTGCGTAGTGATGTACTTCGGCATCAGGTGGCGGAACAGGCGCTCCGGCGACTGATCAAAGATGTAGTCCACGTCGGCCGTGCCGAACTTCTTCGCCTCGGATTCGATGACAGATTCCTCGGGGACCTTGAGGCTGATGCCGGCGGTCTTCGCGGCGGTGCCTGCTGCCTCAATCTGCTCCTCGGTCATCTCTTCGGCCACTGTTATCTCTTGAGATCCGAGTTTGCGGATGGGCAGGAGCTTCTCGACGACGACGCGCTGCGAGATGACGGACTTGAACTCGTTGTAGACCACGTAGACGGAGTCGATCTCGGCGCGGGTGTAGCGTTCGACGATGGAACGAGCCATCTCGCTTACTTCGTCGATGCCGATCTTGAGCAGAATCGTGGGATGGTCTCCGGTAATCTCAATGGGCTGGGCACGGTGGCGGATCGTCTCAAAGTGAGTGGCCAGATCGTTGTCGTAGTGCTCTTCCTTCTTCTCGTAGACAGCGGCGGGGTAGCGCTTGCGGAAGGTGTCGCGCGCCTTGCGGCCGACCGGTTCGATGTCGACGTTCTGGCCCTGGGCGCGGCGCGAGCTGACAAAGCCCTGCGCGGCCTTGATGATGTTCGAGTTGAACGCGCCTGCGAAGCCCTTGTCGCCGGCTACGACGATGACGAGAACGTTCTTCTCCTCGCGCTCCACCAGCAACGGATGCATCATCTCGAGCGAGTCGCCTGTTCTGCGGACAAGGGATTCGAGCACGTTCGAGATCATGCGCGCGTAGGGCCGGGCCAGCATCGCCCGCTCCTGAGCGCGGCGCAGCTTGGCAGCCGAGACCATCTTCATGGCCTTGGTGATCTGCCGCGTGTTCTTGACACTGCGGATGCGTCGCCGTAGATCGAGTACGTTTGCCATTTACTTAGCCGCAGCCGTCTCTTTCTCCTGCCTGTTCTTTTCCGCACGCTCGGCGAGGAAGTTCGCCTTGTATTCGTTGATAGCGTCGGTCAGACGCTTCTTGATGTCGTCGTCGAGGGCTTTCTTGGTGGCGATGTCGGTAAGGATGGATGCCTGGGCCGACTCGAGGTACGGATAGAAGCCGTCCTCGAAGGCGCGCAGGTCCTTCACTTCGACGTCGTCCAGAAGACCGTTGACGCCGGCGAAGAGGATCGCGACCTGCTTCTCTACCGTGAGCGGCTGGAACTGCGGCTGCTTAAGAAGCTCGGTGAGGCGCTGGCCGCGGGCGAGCTGGCGTTGCGTGACGGGATCGAGGTCTGAGCCGAACTGGGAAAAGGCCGCGAGTTCGCGATACTGGGCGAGGTCGAGCTTCAGGGTTGCACCGACCTGCTTGGTGGCCTTGATGGCCGCGGAGAAGCCGACGCGCGAGACCGAAAGGCCAACGTTGACGGCAGGACGGACACCGGAGTTGAAGAGGTCGGTCTCCAGGAAGATCTGTCCGTCGGTGATGGAGATGACGTTGGTCGGGATATAGGCAGAGACGTCACCGGCCTGCGTCTCGATGATGGGGAGCGCGGTGAGTGAGCCGCCGCCGAGCTGGTCGGAGAGCTTGGAGCTGCGTTCGAGCAGACGCGAGTGAAGGTAGAAGACGTCGCCGGGGTAGGCTTCGCGGCCTGGCGGACGACGGAGCAGCAGCGAGATTTCGCG
>JAOAPF010000262.1 GCA_025462755.1 Edaphobacter sp. | reverse complement strand
TCCTGCCGGCTATGAGTAGCGACATGCGGCTTGTGCAGCGTCGCCACATGCAAGACAACGTGAACCCCGCGCATGCAATGTATCGCCACGGAAGGCTCTGTTATGGAGCCGACATAAGTCGTAAACGGAGATGCAAGGATATCGAGTCCTACCACCTCGTGATTCAGATCCCGCAACGTTCGAACCAGGGCCTCGCCCAGGTGCCCGGCACTTCCAGTAACCAGAAATTTCATGATCGCTTCACTTCGAGCCTTCGGGGACCAACCCCATCGCGTACGCTTCCTGCATGGTAAATGGAACCATTGCGACCTCTCCGAACAAGACAACTCTGGATGGTCCGCCATCCAAAAATCAAACTCATAGCTGCCCCCGAAATTCCATCAGCAATTCGAGGACCGCGACCAACTAGCTCCCTCACCCAAAAGCGTTACTCGGAAAACTACCCCATCCCCGTCTATACTGGAGAAAGAAAACGTGGAGCGTTCCAGACCAATGCGCCAGATAACCTGAGGCAATTGACTAGCTTCAAACTTGTAAACCTTTGAAAAGGAGTCCTCCCCAGAATGAACCTCAAAGGACAAAAGGCAGTCGTCTGCGGTGCCGGCGGATTTATCGGCGGCCATCTCGTGCAGAACCTGCTCGCCAACGGCGTCGAAGTCATCCGCGCCGTCGACATCAAGCCCCTCGATGAGTGGTATCAGGTCTCCAACGACGTCGAAAACCTCTCCCTCGACCTCAAGGACAAGGACAACTGCCTCAAGTCCGCCGAAGACGCCAACATTATCTTCCAGCTCGCTGCTGACATGGGCGGCATGGGCTTCATCGAAAACAACAAAGCCCTCTGCATGTTGAGCGTCCTCACCAACACCCACATGCTGATGGCTGCCCGCGAAAAAGGCGTCGAGCGTTTCTTCTACTCCTCCTCCGCCTGCGTCTACAACGCGGAAAAGCAGACCAACCCCGACGTTGTCGCCCTCAAGGAATCCGACGCCTATCCCGCGCTCCCCGAAGACGGCTACGGCTGGGAGAAGCTCTTCTCCGAGCGCATGTGCCGCCACTTCGAAGAGGACTACGGCCTCCAGTGCCGCGTCGCCCGCTACCATAACGTCTACGGCCCCCTCGGCACCTGGACCGGAGGCCGCGAAAAAGCTCCTGCCGCCATCTGCCGCAAGGTCATCGAGGCCAAGCACTCCGGCTCCAACCAGATCGAGATCTGGGGCGACGGCAAGCAGACCCGCTCCTTCATGTACATCGACGACTGTACCCTGGGTACCCGCATGATCGCCGAGAGCGACATCCACGAGCCGCTCAACCTGGGCTCCGACGAACTCGTCACCATCAACCAACTCGTCGATATCGTCGAAGAGATCGCCAGCGTCAAGCTCAAGCGCATCTACAATCTCAGCGCCCCCAAAGGAGTCAACGGACGCAACAGCGACAACACTCTCATTCAGGAAAAACTCAATTGGGCCCCTTCCATCCGTCTGCGCGAAGGCCTCGCCCTCACCTACGCCTGGATCGAAAACGAGATGCTTGCCAGCAAAACGCTTGTAGGAGCCGCAAAATAAAATAGAGTGGCAAAATAGACGGATGCCAGGCTTTCGTTCTGACCGGTTGTCCACAACAGAGGAGGCGCAACCACAGTGGCCATCGCAAAGAAGTGGACCTGGGCCGCAGTCTTCGTCCTCCTTGTCGTTCAGGCCCTGCAGATGGCCTTCATCGTCCATCGCGAGTCGCTCACGTTCGACGAAGACAATCACATCTTCGCCGGCTACATGATGCACAAGACCGGCGACTACGGCCTAAACCCCGAGCATCCGCCTCTGGTCAAGCTCTTCACCACCCTCCCCCTGCTCGGCCAAAACCTCTGGACGCCGCCCCTGCAGGGACGCGACTTCAAAACCGAAGCCTATCTCGACGGCCGCGACTTTCTCGCGCGTAACGACGGCTCCAGTCAGCGCCTCGTCTTCCGCATGAGACTCACCGCAGGCCTGCTCGCCCTGGCCCTCTCGCTCGTAGTCTTTCTCGCAGGGCAGGAGTGGTTCGGCACCGGCGCCGGACTCGTCGCACTCCTCCTCCTCGTCTTCGACCCCAACATCCTGGCCAACTCCGCCCTCGTCACTACCGACATCGGCGTCTCGCTCTTCTTTCTCCTCGCCATTTACGCCTTCTATCACTACGTCAAGAAGCCCTCGCTCCTCCGTCTGCTGCTGGCCGGCATTGCCGCCGGTCTTCTCCTCGCCACCAAGCACTCCGGCATCCTCCTCGCCCCCATGCTCCTGCTGCTCATCGGCTGGGAGATCCTCTGCGCCCCCAAAGGCACACGCGGCAAACTAGCCCTTCGCCTCACTGGAGCCTTCGCCGCCATCGTCATCATCGGCGTCTTGCTGCTGTGGAGCTTCTACGGCTTTCGCTACACCGCTCGCCCCAATGGCCTCGTATTAAGCACCTCGCTCGAAAACTACACAGCCCCCCTCAGCCACTTCAACGCCTCCGTCGTCCTCGCCATCGCCCGCCTCCACCTCTTGCCGGAGTCTTACCTCATGGGCCTCGTCGATGTGAAGCGCATGGCCGAGTTCTATCCCACCTTCATCTTCGGCAAGGTCTACCCGCACGGCCAGTGGTGGTACTTTCCTATACTCATCTCCATCAAAACCACGCTCAGTCTCTTGGCGCTGGTTGCGCTCGCGTTCTTTGCGATCCTCACCGGCCGCCTCCGCAAGCGCCGCGAACTCGCCTTCGTCCTGATTCCGTGCGTGGTCTACCTCGGGTCCGCCATCCTCGCAGGAATGAACATCGGAGCCCGCCACATTCTGCCGCTCTACGTCTTCCTCTTCATACTCGCGGCGGCAGCGATTGTCGCGCTCTCCTCAGTCAACCGCCGCTGGGCCTGGGTCGGAGCCGTGCTCATCGTCGCGCACATTGCTTCATCGCTCGCCGCATTTCCAAACTTCATCCCCTACGCCAACGAAGCCTGGGGCGGCCAGCGCAACGTCCACAACCTCCTCAGCGACGCCAACGTCGACTGGGGTCAGCAACTCCTCCAGGTCAAGCAATGGCAGGACAAGCATCCCAACGAAGAGTGCTGGTTCGCCTACTTCGCGCGTCCCGAGGTCGACCCCGCCACCTACGGCATTCGCTGCCACGCCCTCCCCACCATCGATACCCTCTGGCTTGGCGGCGCCGATATCGTTCCCCCCAACATTCACGGCACCGTGCTTCTCAGCGCCGGCGACCTAAGCGGTTGCGAGTGGCCCAGCATCACCATGAATCCCTACCGCAGCTTCCAGTCGGTGGCACCCGCCGAAATGATCGACTACGGCGTGCTTGTCTACCGCGGCGACTTCCCCATGCAGCAGGCCGCCGCCCTCAGCCGCGCCCAGCACGCCAACCAACTGCTGGCCGCAGGCAAACCCGACCAAGCCCTGGCCCTCGCCCGCGAAGCAGTAGCCATCGATCCGGAAGAGATCATCAGCCAGACCGCACTCGGCGACATCGCGTCTGCCCTCGGCCAAAAAGAAGAAGCCCGCCAGGCATGGCAGGCCGCCATCGACTCCGCCCGCCACCTCGAACCCGACGCCCAGGTCAGCTACATCCCCGACCTCGAAAAAAAACTACGCAAGCTGTAGGACGATTGCTCTCGCACGTTCTCTTGTTTGTCATTCCGCACCCTGAGCGAAGCCGAAGAGGAAAGAATCTGCAGTTCCTCTTGTCGTTGCCTGTTCCTTGTTTGTCATTCCACAGGGAAGCGGAGGAATCTGCTGTTGCCTTCGCACTCGTCACTGTTTCCGCGTCTTCGGTAAATACAAGCCGACTTCACAGGAGCAATTGGTGGCAGTTTCCGAAAACCCTGAATTCAGAGAATGTTGGGTACCTACAGCGATAGTCTTGAAGGACGGTCGCCTGAGCCGCACACAAAATCTTCGCGACTCAGGCAAAGACTTACCACGCTTTATTGGGTCACTCGAAGAGCTGTGGTCCGATCGACAATGGCTGGCCGAAATCGGGATCAAAGGGCTTATGGTTGGGCTTGCACACGGTGCCGTTCGGTGGCGGCACGGTAGTGATGAGGTAACTGGTTACGGCTTCGTCGATGCAGTCACTTGGGTCGACATCGCTGGTATGGCCGTATCCGTCGAGGGTCAACAGAGAGGCGTTGCCAAGCCGCTTGGCGGCGACCACAGCGTTACCATACTTCGTTCGGGGGTCGTAGCGATTGCCGATAACAAGGATGGGATTGTCGGTGGTGGCGTTCCACGGACCGCGGTATCGCTCGGCGCTGGGCACGAAGCGTGAGGCGCAGGGGGCCCACAGCCACCAGACGTCCGTTAGTCCCAGGAAATTCGTCTTCGTGATCTGCTGTACGGCGTTCTGCCAGTTGAGAACGGCCCCCGGAAGAGGCAGTGGCTTGTCGGTGCACTGCAGCGTCGTCGCAGAGACAAGCGCGTTCAGGATCAGGGGACGTTGTTCGGAGAACGAGATGGCCAAGTTGGAGCCGTCGCCGTTGGCCGCCTGGTTGAGATCATCGGCGAGCTGCGGCCAGCTGGCGGGCCCGCGAAGGGTGGTCCACAGGACCAAGATGAAATCTCCGTACCGCAGTTGGTGAGCCGCGGGCGCCCGGGGA
>JAOAPF010000244.1 GCA_025462755.1 Edaphobacter sp. | reverse complement strand
CACCTGGATGCCCTGAAGCTCGGCTATCTGTTCTCGGGTTTTAGCTGGGCCTACGTCGTGGGCCAACTGCCCGCGGGCGGCCTGCTGGACCGGTTTGGATCGAAACGCGTCTATGGAACAAGCATCGTGTGCTGGTCGCTGTGTGCAATCCTGGCCGGTTTCGCCGGGTATCTGCCCGCAACCGCCGCCTTCATTGTGATCTTCGCACTGCGTCTGGTCTCAGGACTGGTTCAAGCACCCGTGTTTCCCGGCAACGGACGCATCGTGGCAACTTGGTTTCCCGCATCGGAGCGGGGACGAGCCTCCGCCATCTTTAATGCGTCACAGTACTTCTCTCTGGTTATGTTTGCTCCCATCCTGGGATGGATCACTCACCTCTGGGGCTGGAAGGAGTGCTTCTGGTTTGTCGGAGGGGTTACTCTCGCATTGAGCTTCGTATGGCACAAAGTGTTCTACGCGGTAAGGGAGCATCCACGCATCAATCAGGGTGAGATCGACCTCATCGAACAGGGCGGCGGCTTGACGAACATCGACCCTGGTTCCGGCACAACCCAGAGGGCGCCGAAGCTAACGTGGGCCGCCATAAGAATGCTCTTGAGCAATCGAATGCTGGTCGGCATTTATATCGGACAATATTGCATTACGACCCTAACGTGGTTCTTCCTGACCTGGTTTCCCGTCTACCTCAGCCAGGCGAGACATATGTCGATCATGCAGGTCGGAGTGATGGCCGCACTCCCCGCGTTGTGCGGTTTTGCAGGCGGCATCCTGGGCGGCGTTGTCTCCGACAAGTTGCTGCAAGCTGGCCATACGCTCTCCTTCGCACGCAAAACCCCGATTGTCCTCGGCATGCTGCTCTCGATGACGATGATCGGCTGTAACTACGCCAACACACAGTGGGTCGTCATGTTGCTGATGTCCCTAGCCTTCTTTGGTAAAGGATTTGGCGCCCTGGGATGGACCGTCATTGCAGACACCTCGCCGAAGGCACTTATTGGCGTCAATGGCGGCCTCTTCAATCTGATCGGGAATCTTGCCGGCATCACGACTCCCATCGTCATTGGATATATCGTGAAGCGTACCGGCTCTTTCAATGGCGCATTGATCTTCGTCGTCGCAATGGCACTGATGGCCATCATCGCCTATCTTCCCATTGTTGGTGAGATCAAGCGTGTCGATCTGAAGCTGCCGGAACCTGCAGGCGGTTCAGCATGACTCCGGAATTGACAGCACGGGAATCTCCGCAGATAAAGACAATGCGTGTGATCCCAGTTGCAGGACGTGACTCGATGCTGCTGAACCTCAGCGGCGCCCATGCTCCCTACTTCACCCGAAATCTTGTCATCCTCACCGACAGCGCCGGCCATACCGGCGTAGGGGAAGTTCCGGGTGGCGAAAAGATACGACAGGTCCTTGAGGAGAGCAGATCGTTAGTCGAAGGCAAAAAAATCGCTTCCCATCAACAAATCCTGAACCAGGTGAGAAATTACTTCGGCGATCGCGACACCGAAGGGCGGGGCCTGCAAACCTTTGACCTCAGGACGACAGTCCATTCCGTCACCGCGATCGAATCCGCCCTGCTCGATCTTCTCGGTCAATTTCTTGGCGTTCCTGTAGCCGCGTTATTGGGCGAGGGGCAACAACGCAGCTCCGTCGCAGTGCTCGGATATCTCTTTTTTGTTGGCGACAGGAAGAAGACCGATCTGCCCTATGAGAGCGCCGAAACGACCGATGACGAATGGATGCGGCTGCGGCACGAAGAAGCGCTCACGACAAAGTCGGTGCTGAAGCTGTCCGAAGCCGCCGAAGCACGATATGGATTCAAGGACTTCAAGCTAAAAGGTGGAGTGCTCAGCGGCGCGCAGGAGATGGAAACTGTTACCGCACTTGCGGAACGTTTCCCTCAGGCTCGAATCACGCTCGACCCCAACGGAGCCTGGTCGCTCGAAGAAGCAACACGGCTCTGTTCCGGCAAGCAGGGCATCCTTGCCTATGCAGAAGATCCCTGTGGCGCCGAGCAGGGTTATTCCGGCAGGGAGATCATGGCGGAGTTCCGTCGCGCAACGGGCTTGCCAACCGCCACAAACATGATCGCGACGGATTGGCGGCAACTCAGGTTCGCAGCGGAACTGCATGCCGTTGATATACCGTTGGCCGATCCGCATTTCTGGACAATGCAGGGCTCCGTTCGCGTGGCGCAGTTTTGCCGCGAGTGGGGCCTGACCTGGGGATCCCATTCCAACAACCACTTCGATGTCTCACTCGCAATGTTCACTCATGTTGCCGCAGCGGCTCCCGGAGCTGTAACTGCCATCGATACACATTGGATATGGCAGGATGGCCAGCATCTAACGAAAGATCCCCTGAAAATCGATGGTGGACGACTGACCGTCCCGGAGAAATCGGGCCTTGGCATTGAACTGGACATGGACCAGGTAGAGGCGGCGCACAGTCTCTATAAGCAAGCCGCGCTCGTCGCCCGGGATGACGCAATGGCGATGCAATTCCTGAAGCCAAACTGGAAGTTCGACCCGAAGCGTCCATGCCTCTGTTAATTTCCGCTTAGTTTAGGTGATAGGCGCAGGGTTGAAGAGAGCAAACTCATTGTGGAGTCCCCAATAGTCGGCGCAAGTCTTTTTGCGTCCGCTGGCAACATCCAGAATGTAATGAAAGATGGCCTCGCCAACCTGCGGAATACTGGCTTCCCCTGTTGCTATGGTGCCCGCGTCGATATCGATCAGATCGGACCATCGCTCTGCAAGCGCCGTTCGCGATGAGACCTTTATCACGGGAGCCATCGCCAGACCATAGGGAGTTCCTCGTCCCGTGGTAAAGACATGCATGTTCATGGACGCGGCAAGTTGCAACGTTCCGCATACAAAATCACTGGCAGGAGTTGCAGCAAAGACCAGTCCCTTACAGTTGATACGCTCTCCCGGGCCAAAGACACCGCTGATGGAGCTGGTGCCGGCCTTGGCGATGGAACCGAGCGCCTTTTCCACGATATTGGCCAAGCCGCCGCTTTTATTCCCCGGCGTGGGATTTGCACTGCGATCGACTGACCCACGCTCCAGATACCTGTCGTACCAGGCCATCTCACGAATGAGATCCTTCGCTACCTGTGGCGTCGCCGCACGCGCGGTCAACAGATGGATCGCGTCGCGCACCTCAGTGACCTCAGAGAACATCACCGTCGCTCCCGCACGCACCAGAAGGTCAGCGGCATAGCCCACTGCCGGGTTCGCGGTTACGCCAGAAAAAGCATCGCTTCCACCGCATTGCAGGCCGACGACGAGATCGGAAGCAGGACGAACCTGGCGTCGCCGTGCGTTTAGCTGTACGAGGCGCTGTTCGGCCATGTGCATAATCGCCTGAACCATATCGCCAAAACTCCGATGCGCGTCATCTTGCAAACGAACGACATAAGGTTGCGAAGAGAGGATCGGCAATGTACTGCTGGGAAGCATCTGCGCCGGCTGCAGCTTTTCGCACCCGAGGCTGACAACCATAGGCGCTCCCCCAAGATTCGGGTTCAGACTAAGGTTTCGCAATGTCCGAATGGGGATCTCCGAGCCGGGAGCGTCGATGGCAACACCGCAACCGTAAAGATGTGCAATCGCGATTACGTCATGAACATTTGGGTATTTTGGAAGGAGTTCCGCCTTTATTCTCTTCACCGCATATTCAACAGTAGCCGAGACACATTGCACCGTAGTGCTGATGCCAAGAATGTTTTTGGTCCCAACCGTACCGTCGTCATTGACGTATCCCTCAAAAGTGAATCCCTCCAGCGGAGCGGACTGCGTCCTGACACCCTCCTGGGTTGGAAGCTCATCGAGAGCCGGAGCTTCAGGTAGCGCAAGAAGGCCCTCATGAACCCAGCTACCGATTGGAATCTCAGTCCGAGCGTACCCAATCGTCACTCCGTAACGAATGACCGGTGCTCCTGCGGGGATCATTGTGAGCGCAACCTTGTGTGCCTCTGGTATCCCGTCGCGAAGCACCAGGCCGGAGTCAAGGCGCGTTCCGGCCGGCAAGCCGCCTTCATTCACAACGATCGCGACGTTATCCGATGCATGGACCTGGATAGAACGAGGTTGGCTAGTCGTTCGCATTGAATCAAATCTACGCTATCCCCAAGAAAACATGCCCTGTGTATGGGAAACCCAAGAAATCGGGTCCTGAAGTATATCCAACGCGCCTGAGAAAACATCCAATAAGCATCTCGATCAGAATTGACGCGAGAACATGAGGAAAGTGAAAGCCACAACATCGAGAACACTTGCATCTGTCCTTCCGATTGCGGACAATTGGTCTGAAGCAATATTCGAGATCATGCCAATTTTTTATTCCCAAACTAGAGGTTTTCATGGCTAAAGATCCAATAACGCCCAAAACTATTGAGGGCATGGGGGAGAAGAAGGAACTCGCGCCTGAAAATGGCCAGCTACTTCTTGGCCGCGTCACTCGGCGGTCGTTCCTGTCGCATATCGGAGCTGCCAGCATTGCGGCATCCACTCCTGTCTTCGCCTCGGTCTCCTCGCATGCTCCTCCCGCGACAGAAGAGGCCCCATCCATCGATGGGGTTGAAGGCGCAGTTCCGGTCACTCTTCGCATCAACGGCAAAGAACATAACCTGAAGCTCGACCCTCGCACCACGTTGCTCGATTGCCTGCGCGAAAACCTTAACATGCCGGGCACCAAAAAGGGCTGCGACCACGGCCAATGCGGCGCTTGCACGGTTCACGTGAACGGACGTCGCGTGAACTCCTGCCTCTCGTTCGCCATCATGCACTCGATGGACGAGATCACCACCATCGAAGGCATAGGCCAACCCGACCACCTTCACCCTATGCAGGCTGCCTTCATCGAGCACGACGGCTATCAGTGCGGCTACTGTACCTCCGGCCAGATTATGTCTGCGGTCGCTCTGCTCAAAGAGCCCGTGGGCCCAACAGATGAGGACCTTAAGCAGGCCATGTACGGCAATATCTGCCGCTGTGGCGCCTATCCCAACATCATCGCAGCCGTACAGTCCACGCGTAAACAAGCCTAGCCGCACGGCCTCAGGCCGCCGAACCGATATCGGAGTAAAGAGATGGATACGTTCCAGTTCAGTCGACCCACCACCGTTGACCAGGCCGTCCAGTTGGGATCGAGGTCATCGACAGCGCAGCAGGCCGCAGAAGTTCGCTTCGTCGCCGGTGGCACGACGCTGATTGACCTGATGAAGCTCAACGTCGAACGCCCCAAACAGATCGTCGACATCAATGTTCTTCCGCTCGATAAGATCGAGACTGCCCCCGACGGCGGACTCATCATCGGAGCACTTGCACGCAACTCCGATGTCGCGCACAACTCCACGGTGCAGCGCGTCTACCCTGTGCTCTCGCAGGCTCTCCTCTCTGGAGCATCGCCGCAGCTTCGCAACATGGCCACCACCGGCGGGAATCTACTGCAGCGCACTCGCTGCGTCTACTTCCGCGACACGGCGCATGCCTGTAACAAGCGCGAGCCCGGAACCGGCTGTTCCGCGATCGACGGCCACAACCGCATGCTCGCTGTCCTAGGCACAAGCAAGGATTGCATCGCAACGAATCCGTCCGACCAGAACGTAGCCCTTATCGCGCTTGAGGCGACGATTCAGGTTCAGGGTAAGAAGGGTAATCGCAGCATCCCAATTCACGAATTTTATCTGCTCCCCGGCTCGACTCCCAACCGTGAAACCGTCCTCGAGCCAGGGGACGTAATCGTCAGCGTCACGCTGCCGCCGCCGGTTGCCGGTGCGAAGTCACTGTATCTCAAGCTGCGGGATCGCGCGGCCTACGAGTTCGCTCTCGCGTCAGCTGCAGTCGTGTTGAAGCTGAATGGCAATAAGGTTGAGTACGCACGGATCGCCCTCGGTGGCGTTGGCACCAGGCCGTGGCGCTCTCTCGAAGCCGAGCGTGCCCTAAAAGGAAATTCAATCAACGCCACCACCTTCCGCCGTGCGGCAGAAGAAGCTCTGAAAGACGCACGCCCGGCAAGCGAAAACGGCTTCAAGGTTGAGTTGGCAAAGCGCTGTATTGTCCGTGCGCTCACAATGTCTACTGTAGCGTAGTTGTCAATTGGACGCAGCAGAGGAACAAGCGAAAACAACGCATCGCAGAGGAGTTCGTCACCATGATGTTCAGTGAATTTGTCGAGTTTATCAAATCCAATGAGGGTGCTCCTCCCCCCGAAGCCGAAATGAATCAAGGCTCACCATCAGCTATCATCGGCGCCGCGGTGCCGCGCATCGATGGACCTGTGAAGACCACCGGGAAAGCGCTCTACGCATCGGACTACAACCCTCCGAACATGGTTTACGCCGTGCCGGTATGCGCAACCATCGCGAGCGGCAAGATCCGCCGTATCAACAGCAGCGCGGCAGAAAAGATGCCCGGCGTGCTCCTCGTAATTCATCACGGCAATATCATGCCGCTCTACCGCAACGCGTCAGGTGGTCGCAATAGCGAGAGCCGTCCCGCGTTCGAGGACGAGACTGTCTATTACTGGGGCCAATATGTCGCAGCCGTCATCGCCGAGACATTCGAGCAGGCACAGGCCGCAGCAGCAGCAGTTCACGTTGATTACGATGCGGACAAGTTCAACGTGGCGACCTCGCTCGACGATACCCTGCCTCCCGAAGGCCAGCCCGGTGGACCTCGTGTTCTAAGTAATCGCGGCGACTCCGAAGGCGTATTTGCCACAGCTACAGTCAAGATCGACGAGGTCTACGTCACGCCGGTCGAAACACACAATCCTATGGAGATGCATGCCACCGTCGCGGTATGGGATGGCAAGAAATACACGCTCTATGAATCGTCGCAGGGCGTTATGAACCATCAGAACGTCCTTTCGCAGGTATTGGGCGAACCTAAGGAGAACGTCGAGGTCGTTTCCCGCTTCATCGGTTCAGGCTTCGGCGGAAAGCTCTTCCCCTGGCCGCACTCCGCAATCGCCGCTGCTGCCTCGCGCAAGCTGAATCGCCCCGTGAAGATCACGCTCAGCCGCAAAATGATGTTCTCCAACGTAGGCCATCGCCCGATCACCCAGCAACGTATGCGATTGGGCGCGACTCCCGAAGGTAAACTCGTCTCTCTTCAGCAGGACTATCGCAACCACACCTCCTTCGGCGACGACATCCGCGAAAATTGCGGCGAAGCAACGCCTTTCCTCTACAGCACGCCCAATCTGAAGGTCACGTCGGCGCTCGTACGTCGCAACGTTGGCACACCGACGCCCATGCGAGGCCCTGGAGCCGTTCCAGGACTTTTCGCCCTCGAATCCGCAATGGACGAGTTGGCGATCAAGCTGAAGAAGGACCCAGTAGAGCTACGCCTTTCACTAGACACTCTGACCGACGAAGAAAAAAACAAGCCATTCTCCTCGCGCCATCTCAAAGAATGCCTTCAACTTGGTGCGGACAAATTCGGCTGGTCACGTCGCACACCGGGGATTGGTTCCATGCGCAAGGGAGACCTCGTTCTAGGCTGGGGTGTCGCATGCGCCTCTTGGGGAGCCAATCGCGGCGTCAGCGAAACAGCCGTCAGCCTCCTTAGCGACGGCAGCGCCCGCGCAAGCTCAGGCACGCAGGACATCGGCACCGGCACTTACACCGTCATCGCACAAGTCGTCAGCGACAAGACGGGCATCCCCGTCGAAAAGATTAAAGTCGTTCTTGGCGATAGCAGCCTGCCCCCCGGCCCCACCTCCGGCGGCTCAACGGCGACAGCAACGATCCTGCCATCGGTGGTTGACGGAGTCAATGCCGCTATCAAAGTCGTCCTCACCGTCGCTACGACTGCCAAGAAGTCGCCATTCTCCGGTAAAGACATCGACTCTCTGACGATGTCCGCGGGCTGCGTTCACGCCAAAGGCCAACCAGCGTCCAGCGGCGTGCCTTTCCAGGAGATTCTCAGCATGGCAAACCTTGCCAGCGCCAATGGAGACGGCAAGTCCGGAGGTTTAGGCGCAGATCCCAAGGCCCGCAACTACTCCACCCACTCCTTCGGCGCGCAGTTTGTCGAGATCGAATGGGACCCTGGCATTGCAAAGCTGCGCGTTAGCCGAGTCGTCAGTGTCGTTGATGGCGGTCGTATCATCAACAAGCGCACAGCGACGAATCAGATGGCCGGGGCGATCGTTATGGGAGTTGGCATGGGCTTGTTCGAGCAAACCACCTACGACGCGCGTAGCGGCCACCCCATCAACGACAACTTCGCCGACTATATCGTTCCCACAATCGCTGACTCCCCAGAAATCGATGTTCACTTCCTCGACATTCCCGATCCCGTCCTGGGGGAGTACGGTGCCCGTGGTATCGGCGAAATCGGCCTTGCCGGGATTGCACCCGCCATCACTGCCGCGGTCTATCACGCCACTGGTGTACGTGTCCGCAGCCTACCCGTTCGAATTGAAGACTTGCTCACAACTCATTCCATCGCCTAGCAGTGACCGCAAGTTACTTCTGAATCGAGGCAGACCCGGAGCTCTCGAATGTCAAACAATTGAGAGTTCTTTGTGGTGGCCCCGGCACGAGTTCAACCTGCAACTTTCGCGTTAGGGCGATTTCTCACTTAGGCGATGCAAACACTTTGCGATGCAATGCTGCCAATGCACTTGTCTTGACTGAGACTTTCTTCCCCGCAAGAGCAGCGGGCCCAATCTTGTACTCGCTGTCAAGAATCGCTCGGACATGCTTCTGCGTCTTTTCAGGCGCTCCGGCGAAGTCGTACAGATACGCGATGTGGTGGCTGGGCTTGTTGCCGTGCGCGTAATAGTTTCCCCAAAAGTTCGTCAAGGTTGGCTTCGAACTTTGCCTGCCGCCTTCGAGTTCGATGAGTCCCGAGACATTCTGCGGAACGAAGAAGGTGTACTGCCACGGTAGCACCTCCGTGATCCAACTGTAGCTTTTGGCAGGGTCGAAGGGGATAGCCCACGAGCCATTTGTATGACGCCCGCGCGCAAAGCCGGTCTGTGGATCGATTACGTTGTGCCAGTTTTCTCCACGCTTGCGGAAGAGAGCCGCATCTTCCTTGTACCCCAACTCTTGAGCAATGTTGGCAAGCATTGCATCGTCATATGCGCACTCAAGCGTGCGCGATACCTGTTCATTCTTGTGGAAAGCATCGGCGATCGGGTCTTCAAGAGGAATGTAACCGTCTTGATATAGGAGTCGAGACCGCGACATCCTTTGCCATCCCGATACTCCTCGCGTGACGCAGGCATCTCCGATGCGTTCTTCCGCATGAGAGGATAAGCGCGCCGTATATCAAAGCCGCGGATACCTTTCTGCCAAGCATCGATCATCATGGCCGAGGAATGATCGCCGACCATCTCGGAGGTGAAGCTGTTCCACGCTGGAAAGATCGGGAGGAAGCCGCCTTGCTCTCCTTTCGTGATAAGTGACTGCATCATGGACGCCTCGAGTTTCGGATCCAGAATCATCATGAGTGGTGCCTGGGCGCGAAAGATGTCCCATACCGAAAAATCGTCATACTGCGTCGTCGCGGTGTGCTCGACCTGTCCGTGATCGTGAAAGCGCGGGTAAGTGCCGCTTACGTCGCGGTACGTCCGTGGCTGTAGCATAGCTTGATAGAGCGACGTGTAGAACACCGCTTTAGCCGGATCGTTGCCCGCAATTTGAATACGGCTCAGCTGTGCGTGCCAAGCGCTGCGTGCTGCGATCTCCACCCTCGCATCATTCCAGTCCGGGATCTCTGCGGGAAGATTTTTGCGGGCCTCTTCAATCGAAACGAAAGAGGTACCAATCCAAACCGCGATCACATTCCCACGATGCACGGGACCAAAATGCAGGTAGGTACCAAAGCCAGGACGTGGCGCTGAGGTAGGCTGAGTCATGGCAGCCGCCGAAGCTCCACCGGTCGAAGTCATCATCTTCGAGACGACGACAACCCCGAGGGGCTGTCCGTCACCAATCTGCGTGGATCGTCCATCGGTTGTCTCCGACCCGATGTAGGTTCCGGATGATTCTACG
The DNA here is from genome assembly GCA_025462755.1 of Edaphobacter sp. Classification (GTDB taxonomy): domain Bacteria; phylum Acidobacteriota; class Terriglobia; order Terriglobales; family Acidobacteriaceae; genus Edaphobacter. The sequence goes on along the minus strand of JAOAPF010000244.1, from coordinate 3,090 downwards.
GTGTAATCAAATTCCGCAACAAACCACGCGCTAAGCCCGCAAGTTTCCCGCTGCCGGCATATTCCCGACGGACAGGCACTTCACGGTGACTTCTTTCTTCGCAGCATCAACTGCTATCCACCCATCGTCTCCCCGAGCGTTGTTCTCATTACCGCCCAGGCATTTGGAGCATCCGTGGTGAATTCGAAGGGCATGATTCCGGCGCGGGATGTCGAGGTTACTCAGGCTTTTACGTGCGATTCTTTGAGGTCGACCGCATACGAGTAGGTTCGGTCTCACGATCGAAGGCTGAGGCGCGCGTAACAGCAGCCGTTTTGAGCGAGCCCGTACCTGGCATCAGTGTCATACTGCCGTAGTCAGGGACACAGCTTCCACTGAGGAAATGCGAACCGCGCAAACCTTGAATCTTTGCATCCGTAAAGTAGTAAGGTACGATGCACTTGGTCTCGCCGGCCCGGGTCTGCGGCGTCCAGTGCGTCATCACAAAAACTCCGACCGCTGGATAGGTCTGCCCTTCATTTTGTGTTCCTGTGAGGTGGTGAACGAAATCTTCAGGAAGCAATTGCCCGTTAGCGGAGATGGAGGCGAGAGATTGAGCGACAGCAAAGACAAAGTCGAAGCATAAACTCCATTCTTGCCGTGGAATCCCATTTACGCAAACTGAAACGCACTACATAAATCAGACCAGAAAGACGAAGTATATCGTTCTAAACTTTGACTGCGATACGGTAGACAGGCTGTGGTGTCATCGGGCCTTCGCGGAAGACAAAAAAACTGCGTTTCCCCTTGCTGTCCGATCGCGACCGAAGGGGAGGTGGCAAGGGCTCACGGATTCTATCGCCGGCATGACGGACTCAGTGGTGGGCGCTCTTCGTAAGAGATGAGCAAGGGCCGGGCGAGCGAGAGTTCCCAACCATGCGGCATTTCTTCCTCAAGATTTTCCCCTGGGTTTTGGGCGACCATGGTCCTGACCAACAAGCAAGAACCGACTCCAATTAGCGAGTCGTTCCCCCTGATAGATTCGGCGGTGCGATGCCGTTCAGAGTATCGTAAAGTGGTTGTGCAGCATCGAGCTCTGGGTTCCCGTCTGCAGTAGAAATCGCGAGAATGCGAATTTTATCGTTGTTCGGGAGCCTGAGTGTCTTTGCGCCGCCGGACACCTCGATAGGATAGGCAAAAATATAGGAGTAACGATACGGCTGATTGAGCCCATCGGCAGTGTGCTGGTGCGAGGCATACCATGCGAGGTCAGCGGGCTTTACATACCCTGGTTGTAGGCCGACATAGTCTTCTGGATATCTTGGAGAGACAGGACGCTGCTCCCTCTGCTGTAGATCCGCCGGCGGCCAGACTGCGTGATTCGCCGAGATCGCCCAGTCGCGTTCCGTTTGGTTCTTCCAAAGGCGAGTATCCCATTGACCGACAAAGCCGGTCCAATCTTGGATGTTAAGTTCAACCTTCGCGTCATCGACCTGGAATGCGGCCTTCTGATCTCCATCCGCTGACGCAGCCAGTATGTAGATGCGGTTATAGTGGCCCTGGGGCAGCTCGATCGTCTGGCCCCTGGCAACCAGCGCATTTGGATTGCCTGTCTTGGCGGGCGCGAGATCGAACACTACATCGTGATACGTAATCTTGGAGGGCAGCATCTCCGCTGGCAAAGCTTTGCCCGTGCCATCGAAGCCGCCGTTTTCGGTTTTTGTGTCGTCGTTGCTCGCGGTGGCTAAGTCATATTGAAACGACACGGGCTGCGATCTCACGGACCTCAGCTTCGTGGGCGCCGAGTTCAAACGGAGCGCAAACGTTTTTGGTTGATACGCCGTAAAGGACGTTTTGAGTTCGCCGTTGCTGATGTCAGCGGATCCAACAGGCTGTTCCTGAGCGTTCACTTCGCGCGCAGCAACAATCGGGCCCGCAAAAGAAACGTGCACGTCCGGTGCATTTTTGCCGTCGAGCTCAACCATCCGAAGAATAATCTCATCGCTCGCTTCTGCCTTCTTCAAAGCAAGCACACGAATACGGGAGTTGTTCAAATGGACAAGAGAAAAACTCTTTCCCAACGCTCCCTTATGCTTTACGGTCTGGAAGGCGATCAGGGGGTTATTCAGCCGATAAGCTTGCCAGTCAGTCTGAGCTTTGCGCCAATCCCCGGCGTGTCCGGTCAGACCAAACACAAACTCATGGTGACCCCAGTCCTGATTGGCCTGATCGCTATATCCTGACGGACGGCCATTGGCAGGAGGCTGTATTCCCGGAGACCGGATCAGCGTCAGCCGGACGGTGTTGTCATTTGGTTTGTCGGATCCATTCTTGTAATCGGTCAGAAGGGTCGTTCCGAAGAGACCGCTCTTGTCCGAGAGATCGATCCAGCGATGAGATGCAACCTCGAACTGGCGTTCGTTAGCGTTAGGGCGCTCTATGGTGCCAATCTCCCAGTTGTAAGTGGCCGTCTCATTTGATGCGGCGAGCGGAAATGTTGCTTTCAGATTGGCCGATAGAGTCTTCCAATCGATTGCATTGCCGAACTCCACGCGATTGCCACTATCTCCTGCTGTGAGACTTACCGTCTGAACAAATTTAGAGCCCTCGCTCTCGCGGGTTACTTCCAGGGAGACGCGAACAGGACCACTCTCCTTAATCCGAATGTGGGCTGGGCCGCTAACATAGGCACGCGGTTCTGCCTGCTCCTGGTCAAAGTCCATATTCCACGCCGGATACACCTTGGGGCTGTCATTGGAGATAGCCAGTCGGACTGGAGCTGAGAGTAATTCCTTATTCAGAGACTTGTCGTAGATGCTAGAAACATCGCCGCCTGCATTCAACTTTATCCGGTAGCGAGCATTTTCAAGAGATGACTCCGTCACCTTGAGTGCTGAATGCGAGTTCGAAACCTGTGCGGGTGAAACGCTGTAAACGGAATAGCCGACGGAAGGTGTGCTGGCCAGAAAAAGAACTCTGCCGTTTTCAATTTGCGAAGGTACTTCCCTTCCTTCCGAGTTACTCACCCGCACTGCCTTTGGGATGCCTCCGGGGAAAGCCACGGTCGCTTCCACAAGGTCTTCGCGCGGGATATTCAAGGCGTTGAAAATA
>JAOAPF010000219.1 GCA_025462755.1 Edaphobacter sp. | reverse complement strand
TGCCGCGGCGGCGGCGGTAGCAGCGGCTGTCGCCAACGTGGCCCAGCCAGAGCGTAGGCGGATCGCTGACGCGGGAGTTGGTGTGGTCGGAGGCCGTGCGGCGCTTAACATTTTTTCCGTTGAGAATGGGAGCATGCAGCAGAGCGACCAGTGTGGTGCCCATGCCGGCGAGTTTGGCCGATTGCCGCGATTGCTGATAGACGGCTTGATTCGCGGCCTGAATGGCGGCGTTGAGGCGGGCTTCCGGTTTTGCTTCGCCGGTGGCGCGCGGAGGCGGGGTAAGGTGCGCGAGGAAGGTATCGGCGGCGAGACTGCTGGCGATCTCTCCGCCGGCGGCTCCGCCCATGCCGTCGCAGACGACGAAGGCGCCGGCCTCGGGTGCGGCGGCGCAGGTGTCCTCATTGCCATGGCGGACGCGGCCCCGGTGGGTAAGCATGGCGTAGATGAGGCGGTTGGCTGACATTGCCGGGCTGTTCAACAGTCCGAAGAAAACAATACACGTTGAAGCGACAGACACCAAGGGTACGTTAGTGTTAGTGCGGGAGACGCAGGAATGAACCGGATTGTGCTTGGCGACAACCTCGGAGTATTGCAGCAGATGGAGACGGGATCGATCGAACTGATTTATGTCGATCCTCCGTTCAATACCGGGAAGCGGCAGAACAGGATGCAGATGAAGACGGTCCGCGATGAAGCGGGCGATCGTGTCGGATTTGGCGGACGGCGGTATCGCACGGAGGTTCTCGCGCAACAGGTTGGCGGCAACGGGTATGGCGATCGATTTGACGACTTCCTTGGATTTCTGCGTCCACGTCTGGTAGAGGCACATCGTGTGCTCTCGGCAACCGGGTCGCTCTTCTTTCACATCGACTACCGCGAGGTTCACTACTGCAAGGTGATGCTCGATGAGATCTTCGGGCGCGAGTGCTTTCAGAACGAGATCATCTGGGCCTATGATTATGGCGCGCGCGCAACCAAGCGCTGGCCGGCCAAGCACGACAACATCCTCTGGTACACGAAAGACCCGGCGCGCTACACCTTCCATTTGAATGAGAGCGACCGCATTCCGTACATGGCTCCAGGCCTGGTGGGCGCGGAGAAGGCCGCTCGCGGCAAGACGCCGACCGATGTGTGGTGGCACACGATCGTCTCACCCACCGGCAAAGAGAAGACCGGCTATGCCACGCAAAAACCGTTGGGCATACTGGAACGAATTGTGCGCGTGCATTCGAACGCAGGAGAGACAGTGCTGGACTTTTTTGCAGGCAGCGGCACGACGGGTGAGGCCGCGGCAAAACATGGACGCAGATTTCTGCTGGTCGATGAGAGCGCCAACGCAGTCAAAGTGATGAAGAAGAGGCTTGCACGTTATGTCGAGGCCTAGCGGCGAGCCTGCTTTTCGGCGAATCGGCGATGAAGCAGCCCTTCGCAATTGCCCTGATTTATCTTCAGAAATCAAGTATTCTGCGGCGCAATGGACCTGAAACCATACGTCTCGTAGCGAGTGGTCAACTTGCCGTTAGCGACAGTCACCACCGTGAAACCCTCGGGCGTGCCGAGATGCGTGCCCTTCCACCAATTCCCGCAGACGGCTCCGCTGGTGATGTAAGGAACGCCCTTCCAGATCACGGTTTCGTTGACATGGGTGTGGCCCTGGAGAACGCCCAGCACGTTGTGCCCGGCGAAGAGGTCGAGCACCTGATTCGCGTTGGCGACACTGAGGCTGTGGTGCGGCGGAGGCACCGGCATCTCCGGCATATACGCCAGGTAGGCCGTCACCAACGGGATATGAACCGAGACGATGACCGGAGTGCCCGCGGGCAGCGCGGCGAGATCGGCCGCGAGCCACTGCAACTGCGCCGCGTCAATGCGGCCCTCGTAGGCGCGATCGTTCGTGATGCCGATCGAGTCGAGCACGATGAAGTGATGGCCCTTGTGGTCGAACGAGTAGTACGTCTTTCCGAAGCGCTGCTCGAAGAGCTTCTTGCCGTAGAGAGGATCGTCCTCGGAGACGCCGCTGGCCGGATAGATGCCGCACACGTCGTGGTTGCCGATGGTGTGGTACAGCTTCATGCCAAGGTCCTGCTCAGTCTTGTCGTACAAATCGAACAAGGTGACGGCGCGCTTCGTCGGAACTGCGAGCGAGTCGAAGACATGGTCGCCGCCATTGATAGCGAAGTCCGCCTTGATGGTGCGGCCCTTCTTGAATGCCATGTCCGTCCCGATCACGCCGTTCAATTCGGGCTGCAGATGCGCGTCCGTGACGAAGAGAAACGTGAAGGGCTCCTGCGGAGGCGCAAGTGCAGCGAAGGCGGAGGAAGGGATGGCTGCGGAGAGGCCGGTCGCTCCGAGCAGGGTGAGGAATTGCCTGCGGCTGGTCGTGTTCACCCCTCCATAATAAATCTGCGGAGCAATTCAGAGAGGAAGGTGAGGCGGGCACGCATTCGGCGGGCTTGACGATGAAGATGGCTTCCACTACCGTTGGCAGGCGGCTCAAGTAAACGTTACCCAAGCCTGTAAACCGAGGACTCCAGCGCATGCGTCTCTTCCTTCTCGCACCCGTGCTCTTCGCCGTTGCGCCGCTTGCCGCCCTCGCCCAAGGGCTGGCTATTCTCAACATCGACACGGCCAGGTCTGCCGGCAAGGTCAGCCCCACGCTCTACGGCATCATGACTGAAGAGATCAATTATTCCTACGACGGCGGCCTGTACGCCGAGCTCGTCAGCAACCGTACCTTCCAGACGATGCGCGGTCCTAACCTCGAGCATTGGACGCTCATTCAGAAGGGCGCCTCGCGCGCCAACATCGAGATCGACAAAACCACGGGCCCAGGCACGGCGATTCCGCATAGCCTCAAGTTCACCGCCGCTTCCGCCGGTCCGAATGATGAAGCGGGCTTCTACAACACGGGTTACTGGGGCATGGCTCTTCATCCTTCGACGTCGTACCATGGCTCCTTCTACGGGAAGGCAGATGGCCAGGCAATCGGCCCTCTGACCATTCGCCTGGTCAACAACAACACCGGCGCGGTCGCGGCCTCAACCAACGTCCCCTCACTGGGCAGTTCCTGGCAGAGATACGACTTCACTCTCAAGACCGGCGCGCTCGCCCCTTCCGCCGATAATCATCTTGAATTTTTAGTGCAGCATCCCGGAGCCGCGTGGTTCTCGCTGATATCGCTCTTTCCGCCGACCTACAAAAACGAACCCAACGGCAAGCGAATCGACCTCATGGAGAAGCTTGCCGCCATGCATCCCGCCTTCCTGCGCTTTCCCGGAGGCAACTACCTCGAAGGCGATCACCTCGACGAGCACTATGAATGGAAGAAGACCATCGGCCCTCTCGTCGATCGTCCCACCCATCCCACACCCTGGACTTACCGCTCCTCCGACGGCATGGGCCTGCTCGAATTCCTCACATGGTGCGAAGACCTGCACATGGAACCGCTGCTGGCCGTCTTCTCCGGCTATTCTCTCCGCCAGGAACACATTCCCGCAGGCAAAGACCTCGAGCCCTATGTTCAGGATGCACTCGACGAGATCGAGTATGTGAGCGGCGACGTTTCAAGCCGCTGGGGTGCGGAGCGCGCGAAAGACGGCCACCCTGCGCCTTTTCCTCTCCATTACATGGAGATCGGCAATGAGGAGTACCACGACGAATCCGGCACCTACGACGCGCGTTTCGCGCAGTTCTACAAAGCGATCAAACAAAAGCATCCTGACCTGCAACTCGTCGCCGCGGCGCCGGTCACGCTCGTTCATCCGGACATTCTCGACGACAACGACCACGCACTCCACACGCACTTCTACCGCACCGCGCAGCAGTTCTTTGTGGATACGCACCGCTACGACAGCTACGACCGCAGCGGTACCAAAATCCTTGTAGGCGAATGGGCGACGCGCGAAGGTTCGCCTACCACCGATCTCGGCGCGGCGCTGGGTGATGCCGCATGGATGACCGGGCTCGAGCGCAACAGCGACATCGTTGTGATGGCGTCGTATGCGCCGCTCTTCGTCAACGTCAATCCCGGCGGTATGCAGTGGCCGAGTGATCTCATCGGCTACGATGCGCTCAACAGCTATGGATCGCCCAGCTACTACGCGCAGGTGATGTTCAGCACGCACCTTGGCGATCAGATACTCGGTTCCAAACTGGAGACGACCAATCCGCGCCTCTTCGAGTCCGTGACCTGCGAGTCGAAGACGCGACGGTTGCATCTCAAGCTGGTCAACGCCTCGTCGCTGCCGCAGCC
>JAOAPF010000217.1 GCA_025462755.1 Edaphobacter sp. | reverse complement strand
ATTCAAAGTACATAGCCTTCCGTGAGGGCGGCTTCCTTCAAGTCGCTGTATCCGAAGCGCCCCGCCCTGAGAGAATGCAACTACGCACTGTTGCGTCAGGGGCGCTCCAGATACAGCACTAAGACTTATTGGAACTAGTCTCCTGCGCTCTATTTGATGAATGAGCGACAGCGGCAAGGCAGTTGATCCAATCAGAGGCGTTCAGTTAACCAAAGCATTCCTGATTGCCGACTTCGGGGCTGGCTCTGTAAACTCGGATCCAATCGCTTCCTTATACAAAGCTCATGCGATTTATCTCACTGGCTCTTGGTATCTGAGTCATTCCCGCGTTCAACCGCGAAAATGACGAATCCGCTGAACGGAGCAGGCAACATGGAGACTCAAGGCAAAGATGGCAACTCCGCGGCCGTGCTTGTGGTGGGTGCTGGACCGATCGGGTTGCTTCTCGCTTCGGAACTTCGACGACGCAATATTCCGTGTCATCTGATCGATGCTCGCACCGTACCCCTCCACTGGGATCGCGCGACAGTAGTCCATCCCCGGTCGCTGCAGATCTTCGAGTCCCTGGGACTCGCGAAGAAGTTTCTTGACGCGGGCTGCAGGCAGCGAGCCGTCAAGATCCACTCGAATGGCAAGCTGCTCGGCAAGATGGAGCTCTCGAGCTGCGGAAGCTCTTACGAGTTCAACCTCGGTCTGTCCGAGGAGGTGACCGAGTCAATCCTCACTCAGTATCTGGAGCAATTAGGCGGCAGGGTGAACCGATCGTCCCTCTTGGTCGGGCTGACACAGCAGGGTGACGGCGTGCTGGCAGAGATTTAGCGCGAGGGGGAACGCTACCAGGTGAACGCGCGGTGGGCAGTGGGGTGCGACGGCCTCCACAGTCCGACTCGCGAGCTGAGCGGCATTGGTTTTGAGGGCCATGACATTCTCAAGCCGTGGCCCGTCTTCGATGCTACGCTCGAAAACTGGACCGACACCTACGAGGCCACCTTCGTCTACTTCGGTGCGCATCCAACGATCTTCACCGCAATTCCCGGCCACCGGTGGCGTGTTTACCTGAGGCCAAGTTCGGATGAGTCCGATCTCGTCGAAGATGCCTCCGCAGCCCTGCGCGTCTATGCGCCCACAGCGTCGTTTGTCGACGTGGATAATCCGACACGATTTCACTGCCACACCAAGATAGCCACCAGCTACCGATCGGGCGCGGTTTTTCTTGCCGGCGACGCGGCGCACCTCTGCTCACCAGCCCAGGGGCACGGGATGAACTGTGGTCTGCAGGATGCCTTCAATCTGGCGTGGAAGCTCGCGCTCGTTCACAACGGCGACGCGGACCCGGCCATGCTCGACAGCTACGAAGCCGAGCGTCGTCCCGCCGCCGGGCTGGTCGCCCGATCCGGAGATGAGTTCGAACACTCGCTGACAATGACCGACCCAGCCGATTGCCTTGCTCGCGACCAGGCGATCGCAGCGATGATCGCGGATCCGAAGGCACGACAACATGAGATCGTGGCCGAGACTGAACTAAACGTCGACTATTCTAGCTCGCCAATCGTATTTGGTGATCGCAATGACGGTATCACTGCAGGCTATCGCATACCTGACACGATCTTCGTTCAACCATCGGGCAAGCTCCCCTGTCGACTTGTTGAACTTACCCAGCGACCGTATCATACCCTCTTGCTCCTTGCCGGCCCAGGCGTACTTGGCTCAGTCTTGGTAGACCTTGACGAGGCTTTGCAAAAATTTGCTGCGGACTCGCCCCTGTTTGAAGCACTCTTCACTCTCGCCGCACAGTCAAATTCACCTGCACCTATCGGACAGCTAGGTTCTATCGAAGCGAATCTGCTCGGCGTCAAAGCGATCACGCTTCTCGCAGTGCGTCCTGACGGTTATGTCGGACTACGGTCCGACAAGAATCATCTCCAGGCGCTGAAGCGCTACCGAACCGTTATCCTGGAGGGGACACGTGAGACGTCATCTGTTGCCGGCAATTCCACTCTCCCTGGTCCCGAGTCATTATAAGCACTGCTAAACGGGCTTCTCGTCAATCAACTCCCGGCTTGTCGGCCATGCGGAAGTAATCTCGAGGATGAGAATAGCTTCCGGGAGCAATCCCATCCAGGAACCCAATCGAGAACCGAGCTAGACTTCTTCGAGAACCGAGGGTGTCTGGTCATGGTCGCTGTAACGAATCCATCGGAGCCGTACCACAAAGTAGGCAATGTCCGACCGATTCAAATGCGCTTGGCGCAGCTCACGGCAGGGCCTGACCAATATGGATAATGTCGGTCGCACACTGTCCAAAGGCGTGTACGCCAAGGAGCTTGTGTGTTTCCGGATGGAAAAGCAGTTTCAACATCCCCACCTCATCGCCGAGCATTATGCTCTTTGCAAGCTCAGAGGACTTCGCGATTCCCACCTCATATGGGACTCTGCTGGCCGTTAGCGTTTCCTCGGTCTCGTCAATCATGGAGATTTCTGAAATCGTATAAATCCCGTAGGGAAAAGATCGGGTGTGTGTTCAAACGGAATTCCAAACATGTGACAAGCCCCAGGCGCCCCTGTTCCATCGACGTGCTTGCGAGTGCAGGGAATCCGATGACGTCACCAGCTCCATAGATGTGCGGGACGTCAGTTTGAAAGAACTGATTCACTTTCAATTTACCGCGCGAGTCCACTGCCAACCCACCCGCCTCCAAATTAAGCTGATCGCCGTTGGCCTGACGGCCGAGGGCATAAACGAGTGCGTCGATCGTGTGAGGATCCAGAAACAGCGCGTCTCCTTGATAAATTGCAATCCCGTTGCGCGCCAGCTGCGCTCGAACTACCTAGTCTCGCGCTCGATAATCGTGCGAACACGAGAGGAGACATCCTGGACAGAAGTGCCGCCAAGGCTTCTGATCCCATCGCCGTACAACGCCTTTACCGCAAAACCGGCAAGCTGAAAGATGGCCTCACGTATCGTCTTGCTGGGGATCGTGCCGGTATGAACACTCACGCCTCCAATCATGCCGGCGGTCGATGATGGTGACGCGCTTGCCTTTTTTGGCCCGCTGGCCCAGTGCCGATTACAACGAGGTCATATTCAGTTTCGCTCATTACGAAAGTACCGCCCAATTTGTAGAAAACTCATGATTGTCTGCTGAGTGTTCGTCACTTTGTTGTTGGTCCTGACCGAACTCTATGAGGAAGGTGCGAGCCGCCGCCTGATGCTGATGCCATAGACCACAAGGTTCAATGCCGCCCGAAGGGGCTAAGCAGTCAGTCGTTCCGAAAGGTCCCACACCTCTATCTCCGTGTTAAAAGCAGAATCGATGTTCCGCCTGCGTGAAGCCTTCCTTCAAGCTGGCAACGTCCTTCAGGGACAGCCGGACGCCAAGTTCTGGGCAGGCGAAAGATACTACCGTCGCCAGCACATCGATATCGACGACTTCTATCCCCTAGATATGAGCGGCTACGGTGCCGGCGTCGAAGACGTCAATGTTGGAATCGGCAAGCTGGCTCTGTCCTACCTAGCCGTTGCGCGCCCAGACATCGTCACCGAAACGGCCAGTTGGCAAAGAACAACATCGACGTGCGTCTCGATAACTTGAAGGGACCCGCGGGTCTCTGGGGTGGCTGGTTCGATTTCGCTACGTCCAAGGGTGGCAAGACGCCAACAGGCACATCAATTCCAACAACGGATGGATACGCTTTCGGGCTGCGGCATCAACGCCTCGAGTGGCACGGTGGCAATCACTCGTTTTCGATCCAGTATGGAACCGGCGCTGCCAGCAACTTCAGTGCTTCGATCGATGATCCCACCCCGTACTCCAATAGCTCGGCGAGGCTCCTCTTCACAGAACAGGTGCTTTATCAACC
>JAOAPF010000190.1 GCA_025462755.1 Edaphobacter sp. | reverse complement strand
CGCGCGAGTTGACCTCTTTCAACTGCCCGATCAACTCCTGCGCATTATCGATCCGCGCCTTCGCCTTGGTGCTCCGCGCCTTCGGTCCACGCCGCAGCCAGTCCACCTCAATCTTCACGCGATTCTTCAGCGCATCCTGCAGCTTCGACTGCGCCTCGACGTAGGCCTGCTTGCCTTCAAGAAACTTCGAGTAGCTCCCCTTCACCCGCAGCAGCCCATCCGCATACACGCGGTTCAGTTCCACTATCTCCGTCGCAACATTCTCAAGAAAATAACGATCATGGCTGACAAGCACACAAGCAAAACTACCCTCATTCAGCAACTCCTCCAGCCACACAATCCCGGCCAAATCTAGGTGGTTCGTAGGCTCATCCAGCAGCAGCACATCCGGATGCGTCACCACCGCCTCTGCAATCGCCAGCCGCTTCCTCCACCCGCCGCTCAGAGTCGCAGCCTCCGCACTCAAATCCGGAAATCCCGTCCGCCCCGAAGTCTCCCGCAGGCGCCCCTCATGCTCTCCTTCAGCCACCCTGGCTCTTACCAGCGCAGCCTCCAGCACAGCACGCACGGTTATCCCCGGTGCAAAACTCGACTCCTGCGCCACATATCCCACCCTCGCCCGCTTCCGCACCGCAACATCGCCCGCGTCAGCATCTTCATCGCCGGCAAGCACCTTCAACAACGTGCTCTTCCCCGCCCCATTCGGCCCGATCAGCCCAATGCGGTCCCCATCCGAAACAGTAAACGAGATCTCACGAAACAAAGCAGTCGCGCCAAAAGCCTTGGTCAACCCCTGCGCATTTAAGATTGGTGGCATCTTTCTAGTTTACTTCGTCTGCCTCCACATCGAATCAACTCATGGACTCCTTCCACCCGATCTTCAACAACCACCAGTTCATCGGAATCGATGTAATAAACCCGCAGACCATGGCGACCTGCATCATCAGCCAGTAAACCGCTTCATCGGGTCGCAGGTGCGACTGCGGAAACAGCCGGAAGTGGACCAGCAGCATCCACCCATACATCCCCACCTGGAAGGCGATAATCGACAGCGTATCCGCCTTCACCGCAGCTTTCAGTCCTTCATTCGGTGACAACCTGCGCATCGGAACGATCGTGAAATATTGAAACGCGATCCCCAGACACCACGCCGCAACGAAGTCCCACACGAAACTCGCCCACAGCATCGAACCGAGTATCACCGCGCCGGAAGCAAACACAGCGAACTCACTCACGATATCTCCCAGCACGCATCCTGCGCCGCAGTGGGTCGCCGATATCGCCGCATCAATCAGGCTCACTTCCGCGTTTTGCCCCATCGCCATGCGCCCGCCGTCTGGCTGCGGTTCCCCTTCATGATGGCCTCCCGACCTCCTCATCGGTACTCCAAAGCGAAAATAGGCAAGCAGACCAAAGACACTGAGATACAACGCCGTCAGCGGCCAGACCAGATTCATCACCATCATCTTCTGCGGGTATCGAATCTCGTGTACGGCAACAATTGCAGCACAAATGAAGGCAGTACCAAGTGAAAGCCATGCGAACACCTGCAACATCGCTCACCTCTCACTTCAGATATCGTTCGCAGACGCCGCGCTAAGACAGCGCCAGTGTCTTCCCCGTAACCAACTGATAGCTTCCCTTGGCCAACTCCTCCACCTCACCCCAATTCACTCTGCCAACATCCAGCCGAAGTCCCACCCACCCCCTTGGTCCGACATAAGCTGGCATGTAAAAGCGTTTCGGGTCGGCCTTGATCAGCGCAGCATTATCAGCCGGTAGCACCTTGCACAACACGCCGACAATCCCATCGCCATGATGGTCGTTCAGAAAATAAGCGAAGGTCTTTTTCTTTATCTTGAAGCCCGCATGTGATCCCATAATCTGCCGCTCGGCGCGTGGAAACCCAAGGCATATCTTCGTCAATCGCACCAGCCGCTCATCTTCCTGCAAGCCTGTACGCATAGCGCACCTTCACCACTAATCTAGATCAAAGTCCCTCAACGGCCGGTCCGTCAGCGGAGTTTCCTTGGCCTTCTTCACCGCCTCGGCAAACTTCTTCGTCATCACATCATCCTTGTTCTTCTGCGCATCCACACTCTGCGCAAAGATCGAATCCCGACGCGCATCCGCCTCCCGCAAGGCCTTCGCCGCCTCGCCAAAGTCCTCGAACATCTTCTTCTTCGGAGCAGACTGATGCGAGATGATCGCCCGCGTCACCGGATCCACCTTCAGCATCGACCCACAATCCGGACACATCACTTCAAACGGCTGATCGCTCAGACCCATCGCACACCTCACCTATCCATTCTAAGACCCACAGAGCCCCGCTCAAAGCCGACACCCACCGCTCACAATCGCACAACCACATGCCCCGGACACTGGTTCCCCGCCACCCCTACCAGCCGTTCCACCAGTCCATCACCGTACTTCGCCATAAACCAGACCCCGGCCACAACTCGCTCCTGCGGATGTCCATTCGGAAACACATTCAACGTAATCGCCTCGGCGTGCTTCCGAAGACTGGCCTCCTTCTGCAACTCAAAGGTAGCCCCCATCCTGCGCAGCCGGTTCATCTGGTACAGCATCTTCGACGCCGACACCTCGGCCGCGCGCCCAAGGCTCTCATCCAATCCTCCCAGATACTCCGCCAACGCCGACAGCTCCGCCTCCAAAGCATTTCCCACTGCAGCCAGCCTCCGCTTCTCCTCAATCGGCATTGCTCTCGCGCCAAGCCGCTGCGCCAACTCCTCCGCCGTAGTCATCGCGTCAGGAAGCTGCACCTCATCCTTATCCATCACCGCAGCAATCGCCGGCTCCAGCAGCGTCGCGCTCAATCGTGGCAATACCGGCGTAATCCGTCCCAGAATCGCCTCATACAGCACTGCACTCTGCGCAAAATAGGCAATCTCGGCAGGGCCACCAACGTAAGCCGCCGTAGGCAGCACCGTATCCTGAAACACCGGCCGCAACAGAGCATTCGGACTTAGCCGCTCCGGCGTGGCCTCCAGAATCGCGATCAATTCCGCAGAACAATAGACCCGTCCACCCGCCTTCCACTGAGCATCCCCATTGACGGTACGCCGCAGAGCCACTCGCTCTCCTGTCGCCTCATCCAGCAGAAACAGCATCGAGCCGCCATCGGCAACCAGTACCTGCGCATGATACCCGGCCCTCACCAGTTCCTCGCTCCGGGCAATCAGCGCCTGCTGCAACTCGGCCGCATGTTCAATCGCATACCTCAGCGCACGCGCTCCCAGGGCATGAAAGCCGCGCGGAGCAGCATCCATCACCACCAAACCCTGATCTGCAAATATCCGCGCCATCAACCGCGCAAACGCACGGGCCAGCGTAGGCCGCTCACCATTGGGGCCAGCCAGATAACATTCCCGCAGCCACTCACTCACAGGAGCAAACTCCAGCAGCTCGCTTGCCCGCTCCAGCACCCCCTCAAGCTCCGGCCCCGGCACCACTCCACCCACGGGCACCGCGTGCGCCACCTTCAAACCCGCCCGCAGGGTCTCCACCGAAGTCTTGGTCAGAAACGAAACCTGATCGACCTCCGCCAGATCATGATCTTCGGTAGCCAACCAGAACACCGGAACATGGTCGACACCAGTAGCCCTCGTAGCCTCGTTGGCACGTGCAATCGCGGTTGCCGCCTTTAGAAGAGTCAGCAGCGGCCCGCCAAACAACACGACCTGCTGTCCGGTTACCACAGCCCGAGCACCCGCCCGAAGCTTCGCAATATTCGCCTTCGCGGCATCGCTTGCGCCAAACTCCACCGCCTGGCTCTCCAGCAAATCCGCCAGCGATCCTGCATGCCCGATCGGCGCCACCTTCCCCATCCACCGTCCGGCAAACGGCTCGGCTCCATACCACCGCCGCACCGGCGCATCGCCGGCACTCTCCGCCATCGCAAGGTAGTCGCGATAAATCTGCGACACATGCGGCAACACGGTGATTGGGTAACACTCAACGCTCATCGCAGCTCATACCTCATCCTTCACTCAGCGTCGCGTAACCCGCGCTGCCGCATCCCGTCCACGTTTTCCGTGCATCCCGTTGGATGCCCGTCACCTAAGTCTAGATGCAGGATGATAATTTAGCCCTATGGCTGCCCAAATAATAAAGAGACTCAGTGCCTCGAAACCCGTTACGAAGAAGAAGCGCTCCACAAAGCCAAGGCTCATCTCCTCCAAACTCGCTTACAAGGGAAAGGTCTTCTCCGTTTTCAGCGACAAAGTAGAAGAACCGGGCGGCAATATCAATGTTCGCGACGTCATTCGTCACAACGGTTCTGTCGTTATCCTCGCCGTTGACGAATCCAAAGACCCCACCGACCCCGAGATCGTCTTCGAGCGCCAGTACCGGCACGCCGCTGGCCAGTTCCTCATCGAACTTCCCGCCGGTCGAGTCGAACCCGGTGAAGCCCCCTTGGCCGCAGCCAAGCGCGAGCTGACCGAAGAGACCGGCTACCGGGCCAAACGATGGGCCCTGCTTACAAAATACTTTGCCAGCCCAGGTTTCCTGGGGGAGTGGATGCAAATCTATCTTGCACGGGACATCCGCGAAGGCGCGGCCACTCCCGAACCTGACGAGAACATCGTAGTCTTCCGCCTTCCGCTCTCAGAGGCCCTCGCTCTGATCGCCGCGAACAAGATCCACGACGGCAAGACCCTCATCGGCCTAATGCTCTACGACACCATCCGTCGAACAGGCCAGTGTTAGATTTTCATCTGGGATTCACCGAGAATCCGAACTAACCATCCGACTTCTGGGTAACACGCTACCAGACAATTTTTCCAATTTTCCACAATGTCGGTTACCACACGTAAGCACGTAGGTAACCAAACGCACTTCCTGATCCAAAAAAATACACGCGCGGTCGCGTTTCCGGCAAACTCCCTCTCTCGCTTTTGCGTCACAGTCCTTGAAAGCCGCAAACGTTGAAATACTTTCACTTCGCGGCTTGCAATCTTCATAGCAAGGGAGTGGCTCCATTGGCACAGTACAAGGGCACCGTCAAATGGTTTAACAATGCAAAAGGTTACGGCTTCCTCGGCCGGGACGGCGGGGCAGACGTCTTCGTTCACTACAGCTCCATCCAGCGTGAAGGCTACAAAAGCCTGAAAGAGGGCGACGAGGTGGAATTCGACATAATACAGGGAAGTAAAGGCCCCCAGGCCGATCAAGTCAATCGTCTCAAAGAAGTCGCTCACGGAGCAAGCCAGTAAATTGCTTCACCATGCGTGCAGCAGGGGCGCGGGATCGCCCATCCGCGCCCTTTGCCGCGTCAGGTTGACTTAGCCTTGAGTCCTTGTTGCGCCTTGTTGCATACTGAGTCAGAGACCGTCGCTGTGTGCGGGACCCTGATTTCATGTCCATGGACAATATCTCGATCGCCCGCCTGCTCGACGAAACCGCTTCCCTCTTAGAGATTGACGCCGCTGACCCCTTCCGCATCCGCTCCTATCGCCGTGCCGCCGAGGCAGTCGAGCAGCAGACCACCCAACTCATCACTCTGGTCGACGACCCGAAACAGCTCCTCGCCATCCCCGGCATCGGCAAAAGCATGGCTGCCAATATCCAGGCGCTCCTCTCCACCGGCACCATCCCCCTTCGCGAAGAACTCCTACAGAAATACAGACCCACCATGCTCGAACTCCTGCGCCTCCCTGGCATGGGGCCCAAGACCGTCGCCCTCGTCTGGTCCGCGTGCCAGGTCTCGGACATCGACTCGCTCGAAGCGGCTGCCAAGGCCGGCCACCTCACGAAACTACCGCGCATGGGCGAAAAATTCGTCACAAAGCTCCTTAAGGGCATAGAGGACCACCGGAAAAACTCCAGCCGCTTCCGCATCGACAAGGCGCAGTACCACGCCGACATCGTCAGTAATCTCATCCGCGAATTCCCCGGTATCGACGAGATCACCCCTGCCGGCAGCCTCCGCCGTGGCCGCGAGACCGTTGGCGACCTCGACCTCCTCGTCACCGGCCCAGCCTGCGAACCTGACGTCGTCAGCGCCGCAGTAGAGTACGTTGCCGCTCTCCCGCTAATCGACAAGCTCCTCGCCAAAGGCCAGAACAAAGTCAGCTTCACCCTCCGCAACAACCTGCAGATCGATGTCCGCCTCCTTCCGCGCAGCGGCTACGGCGCAGCCCTCCAATACTTCACCGGCTCGAAGATGCACAACGTCGCCCTGCGCCAGCGCGCCATCAAACGCGGCCTCACGTTGAACGAGTACGCCCTGCTCCGCGTCGAAGACAACGTTATCGTCGCCGCTGCCTCCGAGGCCGACATCTACAACGCCCTTGATCTCGACTATATTGCACCTGAGCTCCGCGAAAACTCCGGCGAGCTCGAAGCCGCCGCAGCCCACACACTCCCGCACCTCATCACTCTCGCCGACATACGCGGCGATCTCCACATGCACACCGATGCCACCGACGGCCGCGACACCATCCGCCAGATGGCCGAAGCTGCCCTCGCCCGCGGCCTGAAATACATCGCCATCACGGATCACAGCAAGAATCTAGCTATGACGAACGGCATGGATGACGCTCGCGCTCTCGCCCACATCAAGAACATCCGCAAAGTCGATGCCGAAATGAAAGGAAGCATTCGCGTCCTCCCAGGCATCGAGGTCGATATCCTCGCCGACGGCGCCCTCGACCTGGAAGACGCCACCCTCGCCCAGATGGACATCGTCGTCGCCAGCGTCCACTCGCACTTCAACCAGTCCATCGAAGAGATGACCACGCGCGTCCTCCGCGCCCTCGAAAACCCATACGTCCGCATCCTCGGCCACCCCACCGGCCGAAAGGTTCTGGGCCGCGAAGGTTATGCGATCAACATCGACCTGATCCTGAAACGCGCAGCCGAACTAGGCGTAGCCGTCGAGCACAACGCCAGCCCCGCCCGCTCCGATCTAAACGATCTAAATCTTCGCCTGGCCAAGCAGTACGGCTGCAAGATCGTCGTCGACACCGACGCTCACTCCACCGAAGAGCTCGACCAGATGCGCTACGGCATCACTCAGCTTCGCCGTGCCTGGCTCACCCCCGCCGACATCCTCAACGCCCAACCCACCGCCGAAGCCCTTCTACAAAACCTTCGCCCCAAACCATAAAGTAGCCTCTATTCATGGCAATTGCGGCGGGCCCAGCAACGGTGTCTTCACCGGACCTGCCAGCCCAATAAAAACCGTCACAGTATTCGACCCGTTGGAGTTGGTCACCCAAAGATTCCCACTCTGATCGACAGCAATCGCAAACGGCGAGCCAAGCTGCGCGTCCGTTCCCAGGCCTGTCGCAGGGGACAGCGGCGTCCCCGGTGCGTCAGCCGTAGAACCCGTGAACTCGCTCAAAGTGCCAGCATGATAATTACCCACCCACACCCGACCGGCTCCGTCGATGGCCACCGCCTGCGGATGATCAACGCCTCCCCCAGTCTGCCCGTTCAGCGCCACGACTCCAGTACTCGAAACCACGCTGATGCTGTTGCCGAAGTAGTTCGCCACCCACACATTGCCGCCCTGATCCACGGCCACGCCGCTGGCTCCGTTGCAGCAACTGATCTGGGTTATCTTGGAGCCATCCGCCGAGATACGCGTAACCGTGCTGGAACTCTGATTGGCAACCCATGCATTGTGGCTCGCGTCCACCGCGACCGCCACCGGCAGTGCCACTTGTCCGGCACCCCACCCTGTAACTCCATTCACAGCCGACCCACTCGGTGAGAGCAACGACATCGTCGAATTGCCATAATCCACCACCCACACATTACCGGTAGTATCCGCTGCCAATCCCTGCGGAAAAAAGACTCCGCCCGCGCTGTATCCTCCTGCGCCAGACAGCACCTGCCCTGTGTTGCTGAACTTCGCCACGTTTCCATTGCCGCCATTTATGCTTTTGCTGCTCTGCTCGTTCGCGACCCAAATGTTATTGCTGCCGTCCACCGTCAAGCCATAACTCTCCATTAACACGGTGGAGGCGGAAGCTATCTGCTGTACCGAACCACCCGTTCCGAGAGGCGGCAGCTCCGTGAGAACGCTGAAGTAGCTCGCCACCCATCCATTGCCACTTGCATCGAAGGCCATCGCAGTAGGCAGATTCATGCCGCCTCCGCTCCAGGTCGCCGCCAGCGTCCACTCAGGCACCGCGCTTGCCACCGGCGTAAAGGGCTGGCTCGCGGGTAGCAAAACATACAGGGCCTTCACATTGTTGGCAGGATTTCGAAGAATACCGTAGACTGCGTCCAACGTGTCCTTCGGAGTCGAGCCTCCGGCGACCGTCGCCGCGGTTAGCAGCGAAGTACATGCAGCGCCTCCACTCGTCGAAGCGCAACTGTTCACAATATCCGCCAGAGTATTAATCTTCGCTGCAGGAACGCTCAGGCCCATCGGCAGAGAAGCGCCCGGCGACGCGCCCGTCGCCATATTGACCAACTGGCCCGCTGTGCCAAAAGCGTTAGCCAATCCCTTGGCATTAGTACTACTTGCGCCCACGTTTCCTCCACTCGCGTAGAACGCAGCCAGCGCAGCAACCGAGCCCACCGTGGTCACCTCGTTCACCACCACCGCCGCGCCGGAGATAATACTTCCGCAGCTACCGATCGCAGCCATCAAACCCAGCGAGGAGTTGTTTCCGGTGCCGCTCACCCCCGGATTTCCGCCTCTGGCAATCAGATAAACCTGCGTCGAGGAACTCGGGCACGCATATCCCGCCGGAACCGTAAATACTCCCGTACTGTTCGTCGTCAGCGCGGTCGTCAGCAACGCCGTTCCCGCCGATCCATAGCCCGTACTGCCCGCCGCGTACAACTGCACGGCGGCGCCGCTCACCGGTTGCGGACCAGCCAGAACCTTGCCGCTGAAACCGACTCCAGTCGCTCCAATGACCCCGCCCGGCGTGCTTTTGGTACTGGTGCCACAGCCACAAGCGAGCAAAAGCAACCCGCTAACAAACGCAAGTCCAGCGCGGCAAAGATCCGCAGAAAAAATAGAAAGGCGATTCACTGACAAAGTGTAGACACTAGAGGCAGGCGAAGAGGGAAAAACGAAGCACAAAGCCACACGATGAGAAATACCCCGAATGTACCAAATCACAATATTTTTTCTTGCCATCCAAGATGGTACAACCGAAGCAGAATTCCGTACGAATCGATGGACTTTTGCATCCATCCGTCCTCACTGTGTCAATTACCTCCTCCAATGGAGAACTTCAATGAAGAAATCCGGCCTTGCACTCCTCGGCTTCGCTTTCATTCTCGCCGCCGTCCTCCCACTGCACGCCCAGGACGGCTGCGTCACCTCCCCTGAAAACCCAACCGCTATTCTCGCTGTCATAGGCACCGCTGGTGCCTTCTTCACAACCGCCCGCGCCCGCATCAGAGCTCGCCGTTGTTCTTCCAAATAATTCGCTATAAACAAATACAGCAAACGCAGCAAAACCCTGGCTAATCACCAGGGTTTTCTCGTCTTTCCCAAGCCTATTCAAGAATCCAGCCGCGCAGGCATTCGCCGCGAAATTACTTCCCCTTTTTCATCCGTTTGACCACCCCTGCCAGCGAGTGTTCATTTATCGCCGCCACCGCATCCCCCCGCACCTTTTTCATCCACCCGTTCACCGCCTTATCGTCGAGGTTCAGCCAATCGCCCGCCGTCGCTTCGAACACATCGCCCAGCCCAATCTGCTTCGCCGGAAGCTTCAGCTTCGCACCGCCGTGCGGCCCCTTCCGCTGCACAATCAACCCCGCCTTATGCAGCAGCAGAAACGTCCTCCGCACCATCACCGCGCTCTCCTTCAGTGTCTCCGCAATCGCAGACGACGTATGCATCGCATCCGGCTCGCTCGCCAGCACCGCCAACACCCGCACGCTCAGTTGAAACCGCCCACTCTGTGCCATGCTCAAAAAACTAACACACCCATCCGGCTGGGTGCCCAATCTTCGCGCAGTTTTATCGCGATAAGGTGGGCGAGGCTGCACAGATCTACACACCCCAACCGTGTAGACTCTTCCAGTGAATATCCTCTTTGTCGGCGATGTCTTTGGCTCCGCCGGCCGCCATATCGTCCGCGAACACCTGCCCCACGTCCTTGAAACCAACGCCGTCGACCTCCTCGTCATCAACGGAGAAAACGCCGCCGGAGGCTTCGGCCTCACTCCCTCCATCGCAGAAGAGCTCTTCGACCTCGGCGCCCACGTCATCACCACCGGCAACCACATCTGGGACAAAAAAGAGATCTTCGAATACATGACCGTCCCCGCCGACTCCCACACCCGCGGTCGCCGCGTCCTCCGCCCCGCCAACTACGCCGTCGGCACCCCCGGCTTCGGCCTCTACCAGGGCGAACTCCCCACCGGCCAGTCCTACGCCGTCATGAACCTCCAGTGCCGCGTCTTCATGTCCAGTTGCGACGACCCCTTCCGAAAAGCCGACGAGCTCCTCGGCCACATCGCCCGCGAGTCCGGAGCCAAGGTCATCCTCCTCGACCTCCACGGCGAAGCCACCAGCGAAAAAGTAGCCCTCGGCTGGTACCTCGACGGCCGCATCACCGCCGTCATCGGCACCCACACCCACATCCCCACCGCCGACGAGCGCGTCCTGCCCAACGGCACCGCCTACCAGACCGACGTCGGCATGTCCGGCCCCTACGACTCCGTCATCGGCGTAGAAAAAGAGCTAGTCCTCGCTCGCTTCTTAACCGGAATGCCCGGCAAATTCGAGCCCGCCAAGGGCAACCCCAAAATGTGCGCAGCCCTCATCTCCTGCGACGGAGCCACCGGCCGCGCCCACCACATCCAGCGCATCATGCTAGGCGAATAGCCCACCGGGTATCCCATCGTCGCGTGGGGTGCCCCATGTTCGCCGCGCTTTTGCGGCTAACGTGGAGAGTATCTCTCTGCACGAACGCAATCCATCCACCATCCACCGTCAGAGCCCCCATCGCACGCCAACCACTAAGCTAAAATTCGACCAACCATGCCCCACCAAAAATTAAGTCGCCGCACTTTCCTGCAATCCGCAACCGCCGCGACCCTCGCCGCAAAATTAAACCCCGCCTCCGCCCAGCCCACCGCAAAAACCGAAATCCCCTACCCCGAAAACGGCACCCTCATCCCTGACGACGACTGGCGTCTCTGGATCGACGAAAAAGCCGAGTGGAAGAACGACCCTCTCTTCCTCCCCGAAGACATCACCGTCGACGCCGAAGGCGTCCTCCACGGCAAAGGCTCCCCACTCCCCATCAACGACCCCACCGGAGGCTGGGACCTCCTCGACCACCTCACCGGCATCAACGTCACCCTCCCCACCACGGTCGAGCAGCACCACTGGGGCAAATTCGGAGCTGGTGAAAACAAAGCTCCGCGCCCCTACACCCCCGAAGAGTACCGCTACGCCGCCGACGACCCCATCCCCCAAAACGGAGCCTACCTCGGCGTCTCCTGGTGGGGTCGCGCCATCCACATTCCCGCCGACATGAAGGGCAAGCGCATCTTCCTCCACATCCGTGGCGCCCGCCTCCGCGCAGAGGTCTTCCTCAACAAAAAGCTCGTCGGCTACTCCATCATGGAGGAGCTCCCCTTCGAGTGCGACCTCACCCACGCCGCAGACCCCGGCGGCCTCAACCTCATAGCCATCCGCCTCACCAACCCCTTCGGCCGCTACGACTGGGTCGACGGCCTCAACGCCCAGTGGGGAGCCGTCAAACTCTACCGCTCCCACGGCTTCGCCGGCCTCGACCGCGGCATGACGATAAGCGCTCACGGCGATGTGCGAATCAAAGACGTTTCAATCCTCAATGCCGCCGACCCGCAAACCGTTGTGGTGAATGCAGAGATCGAAAGCGCGAAAGTTCCAGTTCAAACACTGATGGCTGACCTCGTCTGCGACCTTATAGATCCGGCAACGAACAAAAGATTGGTGAGCGTTGACCGAAGCTACTTCGTAGTCACGGATCAACAACGCAAGGCAACTAAAGCGGAACGAGCCGCCATCCCTTCAGAGAGTTTGAGACCATCAAGCACCGTCATTCAAGTCAAGATGAATTACAAGGATGCCGAGCTATGGGAACTCGACGCGCCCAAACTTTATCACTTAGTCCTCAACTGGAAAGATGATGCAGGCCACACCGACACCCGCACCATCCCCTTCGGCTTCCGCTCCTTCGCCCCCTCCGGCCTCGGAGCCAACGCGATCTTCCGCCTCAACAACCGCCGCATCAAACTCTACAGCTCCATCTCCTGGGGCTTCTGGGGACTCAACGGCCTCTTCCCCACCCCGGAACTAGCCGAAAAAGAAGTCACCCAAGCCAAAAAATTAAATCTCAACTGCCTCAACTTCCACCGCAACCTCGCCAAAGAAGACGTCCTCCGCGCCCACGACCGTCTCGGCCTCCTCCGCTATCTCGAACCCGGAGCCGGCAAGCTCGCCATCGGCGCTCCAGCCCCCACTCAATCCGGAGAAGGCGCGATCGCCAACCCCGGCGTAAAACTCGCCAAGCCGCAATCCGAAGCCGACAAGTTCGCCCAGCGCTTCATGTTCGTCAAATGCGTCGAGATGGTTAAAGCCTATCGCTCACACCCCTCGATCATCCAGTACACCCTGCAAAACGAGATAGGCGCAGACCTCAACAACCCCGCAGTCTTCGAAATCCTCGAAGCCATGCACAAAGAAGACCCCAGCCGCGCCGTAGTCCTCAACGACGGCTTCTCTCCCCCACCCCGCAACGCCGCCCAAGCCTGGTACGAGCCTTGGAACTTGGAAGGACCGAACGATACCATTCACCGCTCCGACAAGGAACCCTTCGCCCTCTGGTGGAACAATCACCAGGGCGCCGGCGACCAATGGTACGACGAGTTCTACGAATCCCCCACCGACTTCACTTATAAAGCGCCCTACCACCAGTACCTCACTGAATTCGGTGAGATGGAAGGCTGCGCCACGCCCGACAACCACGCCCTCATGGTCCACCAGATCACCGAGACCTACCTCATGTACGGCGGCAACAGCTACGACCTCACCGACCACAAAGAGATCCTCGCCGCCTACGACAAGTTCCTCGACCGCTGGAAGTTCCGCGAAGCATTCCCCACCGCCGAGCATCTCTTCAACGCCCTCGGCGAAAAGTGCTACGACAGTTGGGCTAACTACCTCGAAAACGCCCGCATCTCCGACGACCTCGACTTCGCCGTCATCTCCGGCTGGGAGACCACCGCCATCGAAAACCACTCCGGCATAGTCGACAACCTCCGCAACTTCAAATCCGACCCCGCTCCCATCGCCGGCGCGCTCACCCCCATCCGCCCCGTAGCCAAACAACGCAGCGCCTGCACCGCACGCGGCGAATCCGCCACCTTCGACCACTACCTCCTCAACGACACTCCCGAACCCGCAAAAGGCACGCTCACCTTCACCGCGATTACACCCTCGAACAAACTCCTCAAGCTAGCCGAACTCCCCGCGCCTCCTCACGTCCCCGACCAATTCAGCTACCTTCTCAAAGAATCCTTCCAAACCCCACCCCTCACCGAAGAAGGCCTCTATCGCTTCAAATTCTCCCTCTCCTCCGCCCCTCAATCCACGCAAACCAAAGAAATCTGGGTCACGGAGCCCCCCGCCTACAAGCGCGCGCGCGCACTCAACATCGCCATCTCCGGCATCACACCAGCACTCCACAAACAACTCACCAATCTCGCACCGCGCCTCGGCCTCCAGATCGAAGACTTCACCCCCGGAAAAAAATACGATGTCATCGTCTCTTCCGGCCTAACCGCCCACGCCTCAGCAACCCAAAACGCTGGCGACACCACCGGCCTCGAAGCCCAGCCCGCAAGCGACGTAGGCGGCATTCAATCCACGACACAGCTTGGCCACATCGACCCCGCCATCCTCGACGCCGTACGCGCCGGCACCCCACTCCTCGCCATCCCCCAGGCCGACACCCTCTCCGACGGAGTCGCGAGACAACTCGCCGCCGCCGGAGCCTTCACCTACAACGGCACCGTCGGCGACTACCGCGCCCCCTGGATGGGCAACTGGTACTTCGTTCGCAAGCACCCCCTCTACGCCGGACTCCCCGTCAATCAGGTCATGGGCTTCCACTACCAGACCAAGGGCCGCCAGGCGAACGGTCTCCTCATCGAAAAACATCCAAGCGGCGCAGAGATCGAAATCATCGCCGCCTACTCCCGCGACCACGACCGCAACATCGGCGCCGGCACCTTCACCACCACGCTAGACAACACCAAGATTCTCTACCACCGCGTCCCCGATCTGCACCCAGTCCTGCAACAGCGCTTCCTCGCCAACGCCCTCGCCTGGCTCACCAGCTAAGCACCACACATCCACCATCATTTCTCCACCAAATCCTCCCCTCTTGCCATTGCCTTTGCCGTAACGTTCTGGTCGTCATCCTCGAAGGGGATCTGCTTTGCCTCTACTCCCTCCCGTCCAAAAATAAACCGGTACCCATCCAGCGCCACTATGTGATGGCTGGGATGTAGACCCTCCACCAGCCACTGAGCCGCTGCTCTTGCTCTTGCTTTTAAATCGCTCTTGCCATTCCGTGCAGATGGCTCTTGCCGTTGCCTCCGAGTAGAGCGGGCCCCAGCCCGTCCACGCCGCCGCGAAGCGGCCGGCCGCGCTGCCGAGGGCATGAACGAAGTCCGGAGGCCAAAACGACTGATTCTATTACTGTTGTCTTTACCATATTTTTTAATCCCTCTTTTCCGCCCAAAAATCGCATGTCAAGCCCCTGAACCATCTAAACGATGCTTTATCAGCAACATAGGACTGGCACGTTAGTTACACTCCAACCGCTATAATAGATATAGAGATCAAAAACGAACAGCCCCGGAGATTTCTCCGGGGTTGTTTCATTGATAACAAGTATTTTACGGGTAACCCGTTTGCCATGAACATTTTGCAGACGCCATCCCCGCGCAGGGGTAATAATATACTTGACTGAAGTTAGGTTAAGGGTTATGCTTTGATTCATGGAATACCCCAAGACCTTACTCGAAGCGATTCAATACTTTAGCAACCCAGACAACTGCCGTCAGTTCATGATAGCCGTTCGCTGGGCTGACGGTGTTGTGCTCTGCCCAACTTGTGGCTCCGAGAAGGTATCCTACCTCGAAAATGCCAAGCTCTACTTCTGCAAGGTGAAGCACCCGAAACAGAAGTTTTCTCTCAAGGTTGGTACGATTTTCGAGGACTCTCCCATTGCCCTTGAGAAGTGGCTACCCGCTTTTTGGCTCCTCTCCAATTGCAAGAATGGCATCAGTTCTTATGAGCTTGCAAGGGCCATCGGTGTTACTCAAAAGAGCGCGTGGTTCATGCTTCATCGCATCCGTGAGGTTATGAAGGATGCCAACCAATACCAGATCGGAAACAGCCCCAAGAATCAGGTAGAGATTGATGAGACATACATCAGCGGCCTTCCCAAGAATCGCCACATGGGTCAGCGTGGCGTAGACGGTCGCAAGTCGATTGTGATGGGAATGAAGACCCGCACCACTCGCGAAGTCCGCGCTATGGTCATTCCTGATGCAAAGCGCGCCACACTACAGGACAAGATACTTGAGCATGTGGGTTGGGGTTCGCATATCTACACCGATCAATGGGTCGGCTATGACAAGCTGAGCGCAACGAATCACTTCGTTCACAAGACTGTGAACCACATGGTTGAGCATGTAAAGGGCAACGTGCATACCAATGGGATTGAGAACTTCTGGAGCCTATTGAAGCGCACTCTCAAGGGAACATACGTTGCCGTCGAACCGTTCCACCTTGACCGCTACGTTACAGAGCAGGTCTGGAGATTCAACAACAGCGGCAAGAAAATGAACGACGGAGCGCGTTTCAAGAAAGCCCTATCGCAGGTAGTAGGAAAGCGGCTGACGCTTGCTGAGGTCACTGGCAAGGTGGCAGCCTCAGAATTCTAAGAGGCGCCAGGGGCGCGGAAAACGCCCCTGACTATGTGGGAATGTTTAGCCTGATGCTCATGGCAGTCTGGGATACACCAAGTTTTCCCGCCAATTGGGGTACGCTCTTGAACCCCTCGTTGACTAAATTCTGAACGAGCGTGTAGGGCATAAGAATATCGGCGGCTAGCCTATTGGCTTCGGTCTCTTCTTTGGAGCTAAGACCGCTTCGATACATCGCGTCATCGGTGATTCCATCACTAGCCTTATCTCTATGAAGGATAAAGTGCGCAATCTCATGCGCCACAGTAAATCTCTTCCTTGCCAATGGATCCCCTTTACGCACAATGATGCTAAAGCCGCTTTCGCCGCCATTGATTTTGTCAGGGCAGATCATTCCAGAAACGGGGGGAACCAGAGACTGCCGCTCCCAAACGTTAATGCCAAGATCATTCGCAATGCCGACTACATTGACGGGCGCATTGCGCTGATACTTCTCGATCACTTGACCGATAGATTTGGGAATTTTAGTCATATTTAGCTCCCGATGGCGGACGGGTAGTCTTGCGCTAGGGTCTGAGATTCGTCTCCCAGACCTCCATCTTGCACTGTATTTGGCGTTTCTGCAAGGCCATTCGGTTCGGGGGTTATCGAAGCCCTTAATAGCTCTATGAGTTGGAGACGGTTCCGGAACTCAATCATCTCCGCAGCTGCAGGATATTCCTTCAGCTTCTCTTTTAGGGCTTCATCGGCTTTTTCTTTAACGTCATTAGTCAGAGATTCGACGATCCCCCTATAGCCCCAAATAGCAGCACCGCCAATAATGATCGCCAATGCCGCTAGAAGGGCACATAAGGCCGTTAGGACGATGGTTACGAAGGCTTCATACGACATAGGAGGAGACGCGACGGCTACTTGAGGTGAAGCGGCTCTAACCACATCCTGTAGAAGCAGCAAGAGCATAGAGGATCAATTTAGCATTTGACTGATGCGTTGCCTTTATTTTTCTTCTCCGCTTCCAACCGTCGCGTCATTTCCGAGTGGGGCACAGAAACCAGCTTCCTCATGAGGTCTGTGAACTTCCCGAAATCCCCCTCGGTGTTCATCGTTGACTGTTTCGCCGGACGCTTTGTAGGGTCAGCCCATGACTTCGTTTTCATGCGTAGAGGATACCACCTAGGTATTAGTTGAAGACCGCAGAGAATAGTGGACAATACCC
Source organism: Edaphobacter sp. (assembly GCA_025462755.1). Classification (GTDB taxonomy): domain Bacteria; phylum Acidobacteriota; class Terriglobia; order Terriglobales; family Acidobacteriaceae; genus Edaphobacter. Next base: position 6,636 of record JAOAPF010000190.1, on the reverse strand, counting down.
CATATCAAGGATTAAAATCATGTATAGTTACCGTCTATGACGGGAATCCGTTGGGAATACCAACGGACCCTCCCATCACAACGGTAAGGCAGGAATAAGCTCCTGCTGCGGTACAGCAACGATAGGATAGCAACCTCATTGCTAATCCCCTTGCTGCTCGGCTCTCTCAAATGTCGGGGTCTGGACACCCCTTCAAGCGGTTTGCCGAACGTCGTACATATCAAAAACGAGAGGTCGCCTAAACGGTGGCCTCTTGGCCTTTAACCTCCTGTGTACTCGCAAATTCAGCAAATTTGTTGCTAGCTTTCAACCATAGGCCAGCATTGCTGGGCGACTTCCCCAAAAAGCTAACCTTGTTCTCCTTCTGAAGCGTATTCAAGGTGTCGTTTACGCTAATTGCGGGAGTCTTGGTTTTGAAGACATAACCAGTCGCCGCGATCCTCTCGGCAAGCTCTTGCGGGGTAACAGGATTTCCGCTCTCCGGTAGGCATTCAAGCGTCAGACGCTTTATTTCTCCGTACCTTTTCGCAGGCACAGGTATTCCCGATTCGATTGGATAGCGGGTAAGAGAAGGTGCCACAACTGGCGAACTCGTGAAAGGTGCGGACGAAAGTTCAGCGAAGAGAGGATTGCTTATCACATCCCTAAGATTCCGCCAGTACGACAGCTTCTCCTGCGCAACCGAGACTTCAGCCTCTGCGCTGGCAATCTTGGTGTCGATTTGTTGGATGGTGAAAGACATAACCAAAAACCCTCTGACATCAGTATGAGGGGTTCTTTGGCTATGTGCAAGGATTTAATCGAAGGATTAATGGTTGTCAACAAAACTGTTGCATTGAAGCAATAACCTTTGGGGTGGGATGCCCACCTTCTAAGATAATCCCAACTTCAGTCAAGTATATTATTACCCGCGCAGGTTATTGAAACAAAAGAATTTACGTCCAAAATACCCTAGGGGGTGGGGGGTACCCAGAGAGAGGAAAAGATCGCGTCAAACAAAGCAAAAGAGGCAGCCCGCAAGGGCTGCCTCTTCTCAAATAGACTTCAATTTATTTACGCGGCGCCGTACGGTGCACCGGAGCCTTAGCTGGCGCCTTCTTCGGCAACACCACCGACCCGTCACTCATGATGATCATGAGCGGCTTCGGCGTGTAGGAATCGAAGGTCCCGCTCAGCGTCACCTTCTGACCCACAGCAGTCGCCGCGGCAATCTCATCCGCAAGCTTCTTGGCAGCAGCCGGAGGCAATTTCTCCTCGGGAGCCTTCATGTTGAAGGTAAAGTCAGGCGTCTTCGACTGCACCGCATCATCGGATACCGCAACCTTCAGCACCGTGGGCGAGGATTCGATCACCAGCGCGTCTGGAATCGTCACCGATTTGCCCTTCATGGTGTTCCAGACCTTTTCGGCATCTTCAGGCTTGCCGTTGGCCAGAACGAACTCCCTGTCGCTGATCGCCAGCTTCGGCAGATCGGCTTCCGGGGTCGAAGCAACCAGGTCGTGGGCCATGTCCTCGGGCTTCGGAGCCGGCTTGATGGTGAAGTCAGCCGGAGGATCAAGACTCTTCTGTGCCGCTGCCAAAACCGCATCGTAGCCGTCGTCCGACCCGTGATACTTCTTGTAGCAATACTTCGCCAACGGCAGCATCTGGCTCTTGTATGGCTCGGGCGCAAAAGCAGCAGCGCGTGACGCGTACCAGGTGCAGTTCACATAGTCTGGTGGTGTCATCTGGTAGTAAGCCTGAGCGAGACTAAACGTGTCCTGCAGCAACGGTCCGGGCTTGGTAGTGTCCGGCTCAGGCACACTGTGCAAAGCCAGCTTGAAGTTCGTCACTGCGGTCGCTGCATCCTTCTTGTTCAGCGCAGCGGTAGCAATTGCCCGATAAAAAACAGGCTTCGCCTGGCTCTGCAGTGTGGCGAAATCAGTCGCACTCATCTCTGCTGGCTTGGTAGCCGCTAGCCCCTTCTGGGCATAATCAGCCGCTTTGTCCAGAGCCGCCTGCTTGGCCGCCGGATCGGTAATCGAGTCCGCGCCCGTCAAACGGAAGTACGTCTCAAAGGTCAGTGCCCGCAGGTTGTTCGGATCGACCTGCAATAGCCGGTCAGCCGCGTCCAGGGTCTTCGCCGGATCGAATGCGCTGTACGCCAGCATCAGCTGCTCGAGGACCGCCGCCTTCACCGCCGACTGCGGATAGGCCGTCAGATAAGCCTCAAGCGCCGCAGCCTTTGCCTTTGGATCGGTCTGCGTGATCGCGCTGTTATATGCGTTGTATTCCGCAGGAGACATCTGCACGCCACCACCCGCAGGCTGCTGGGAACCAAGGTTGACCTGGGTTTGTGCCGCCACGGTACGCGCAACACATACCATACCGGCAACGACCAGGAGAGACGCAACGACTACCTTCTTCATTCCACACTCCTCAATAAATCCTTCTTCAAATGTGTCACCGATGCTTCCGGGGTCACTTGTACCTGAGACGAAACATAAACCTGATCATAGAGCATCCGGTTCTAGTCCTCGCCGTGCTCGACCCTTCGATCGAGCGATTGAAGTGTTCGTGGCATCTCGGGATGATGATGCGGATTATAGAAACGCTGTTGCTCAAAACGCAAGCTTACACGTACTTTTACCGCAAGAAACACCTTTCACCTCGACCACCCCACCAATTCGCCGTGATCAGAACCCCGTCCGACCTGAAGTTGGCTGCCCTGACGACCTGTTCTCCATGGAATCACCATGCGTGTAGACGAAGCGCTCATCGGACTGTCACCACATCCTAGTGCACACATCGCGAGCGCCTTTTTGTATGATGCTCGGCTGCAACACGGAAACCTTCCCGCTGCACGCTCGCAAAGTTTCGCTGACTTCTTGCTTGTGTCCTTTCCAAAATTCTCCTTCGCGAATGACGATTTGCTCCCGCTAATGGCGGGTAAACCTGATTCCCCAAACGCCCTCTTCGAGGTCTACGATGTACTAGGATTTCAATAAATCTCCACGCTTCCCGTTCCAGGCCAACTTTCTCCTACGAATTAGGCCCGAATCGCAGCTATGCCTTCACATTTTGCTACACCCGCCCATTGATAGCGTTATGTCCTTCTTATCCACAACCTGTGGTGTTGTTTCGGTTGATTCTGACCAGAAACGCAGCTAAAGTTATCGCAGTCATACTAGTCAGGCGAGGCCTCCCCAACCCTCCGCCCAAAGAGGTTGTATTTGCTCAAGCTCAAGAAGGTTCAGATACTCGGCTTTAAGTCCTTCTGTGATCGCACTGAGGTCCAGCTCTCCGGCGAAGGCATCGCGGCAATCGTCGGACCCAACGGCTGCGGCAAGTCCAACATCTCCGACGCTATCACCTGGGTCCTCGGAGAGCAGTCCGCCAAATCCCTCCGGGGCATCAAGATGGAGGACGTCATCTTCGCCGGCACCCGTGACCGAAAGCCGACCGGTATGGCCGAGGTCTCTCTCACCCTCGTCGATCCCGAGGTCTACGACGGAGCCAGCCTCGACGGCGAACCCGAGATCGTAATCGACGAAGCCACTCCCACGGACTGGGACGAGACCAGCCTCCGCCAGCAGAACGCCGCAGACACCGAGGAGGCCGTCGCCGAAGCCCAGCCCGGCACCATCATCGAGGGCGAAACCAAAGGCCCTCAAATCGTCCCGACCGCCACCGATGAAGCGGCAGCCGAGTTCGCAAACCCGAACAACGTCGTCCTCAAAATCCGCCGCCGCAAGTTCGGACGTGCCCCCGTCCGCGCCGGCGAACTCACCATCACCCGCCGCCTCTTCCGCTCGGGCGACAGCGAATACCTCCTCAACGGCAAGATCTGCCGCCTCCGCGACATCCAGGACATCTTCATGGGCACGGGCCTCGGTGGCGAATCCTATGCCATCATCGGCCAGGAGCGCATCGGTCAGCTCCTCAGCTCCAAACCCCTCGACCGACGGGCAATCCTCGAAGAAGCCGCCGGCATTACCCGATTCAAGACCAAAAAGCGACTCGCCGAACTTCGCCTCGAAGCCGCTCGTCTCAATCTCTCCCGCGTTAACGACATCTTCGACGAAGTCACTCGCCAGATGACCAGCCTCAAGCGCCAGGCCTCCAAGGCCGAGCGCTACGGCGCACTCCGCGACGAACTCCGCACCCGCCTCCGCGTCGTTCTCGCCAGCCGCATGTCTCAGCTCGACAGCGAGCAGACCGCGACAACAGAAAAGATCAACACGCTCGCCGCCCAGATCGACGGGCAAGCCGCCACCGTCGAGACCATGGACACCGAGCACACCGAAGGCGTCCGCACCGGCTACACCCTCGACCAGCAGATTCGCGAAGCCAACGCCCAGGCCAATCAATCCGCCGTTGACCTAGAGCGCATCACCGCCCGCACCGCCGCCAACGCCGACCGCATCGCCGAGCTCACCAGCCGCATCGCCACTGGCGCCGACGATCTCGCCCAGGCCCGCGAACAACTAGCCAGCCTCGCCGGCGAACTCGAACAGCACCGCAGCTTCCTCGAAAACGCCACCGCCGAATCCGCCGGCTCTCGCGACGACGCCCAGACCCATCAGGCCCAGGCTCAGGAAGCCATCCGAGCCGTAGCCCAAGCCGAGCAGCAAGCCGAACAAAACCGCCGGGCCTCCATGCAGCTGATGCAGCGCATCGGCCACACCCGCAACGAAGAGGCCCAAGCCGCCGCCGCTCTCGCCGGCCTCGAGCGCGAAGCCGAACGCCTCGTCTCTGAATCCGAGATCGCAAAACAGGAGCTCGAAACCCTCGGCCTCCAACGCGGCCAGGTAGCCCTCTCCTTCGAGTCCGTCACAGAACGCCTGAAGCGTCTCGAAACCGAGATCGCTGAACTCCGCCTCCAGATCGAAGCCAGTCGCGCCGAAGAATCCCTGTCCAAGCGTCGCGGCGACCAGCTGCGCGGCGAGGTCGCAACCCTCAACGGCCGCCGTAACTCCCTTGAAGGCCTCATCAAAGAGCACAGCTACTCCACCGACACCGTCCGCAACATCTTCAAGACCGATACCTACAAGCAGAACACCAACGGCATGGCCGCCGTGGGAACCCTCGCCGACTTCCTCGAAGTCGAGGGCAAGTACGAGAGCGTAGTCGACGAGTTCCTCCGCGACGAGCTCAACTACATCGTCGTCAAATCCTGGGACGCCGCCGATGCCGGCATGCATCTCCTCCAGACCGACGTCAGCGGTCGCGCCACCTTCCTCGTCCATCCAAACGACGCACAAGCCAACTTCGCCTTCGCCGAAGGCATGCCGAGCGCCGCCCAGACCAACATCGAGGGCATGGAAGGCGTAGTCCCTCTCAAAGAGTGCGTCCGCGTCCTCGACGGCTTCGGCAGGTCCCTCGAAGTCATCCTTCCCAAGCTCCGCGAGGGTTTCGTAGCTCCGGACTCCTACACGGCGCGCTCCCTCGCACTCTCCAACCCCCAGGCCTTCTTCCTGTCCCCCTCCGGCGAGACCTTCCACAACGTCACCGTCACCGGGGGCCGCCCCCGCGCACAAGGCCCACTCGCCCTCAAGCGCGAACTAGTCGAGGTCCAGCGAAAAGTAGAGAAGGCCGAACAAGAGCTGGCTCAGACCGATCTCCGCACCGCCGACCTGCAACATCAAATCGCCGCTCTAAACGCTACCATCGAAGGCAAGACCCACGAGCGCCGCGATGCCGAGCGCGAGTCCGCCAACTCCGGCGCAGCTCTCCGCCAAATGGAGTCCGAAGTCGCCCGCATCGAACGCCGTATTCAGGACTGGGCCCTCACCAGCGAGCGCAACCGCGACGCCCGCAACCAGAAGGCCGACCTCATCGCCCGCCGCCAACAGGAAGCGGCGGCCTTTGAGAACGAGCGCATCACACTTGAAACTAACCTCACCGCTCTTCAGGAACAGCTCGACCAGCTCCGCAGCCGCCGCGAAGAGCTGCAACAGGCAGCAGCCACCGCCTCCGCTGCCCTCGCAGGCCTCGAAGAGCGCCGCCGCAACGCCGCCGCCAACTTCGAGCAGACCAACCGGATCTACAACGGCCAAAGCCAGCGCATCCAGCAGCTCGCGCAGCAACTCGAAGCCTCTGCCGCAGAAAAACTCCGCCGCGAAGAGGAGACCGCCGCCCTGGCCGTTCAACACACCGAGCTCTCCGAGCTTCGCGCAACCGCTGTAGCCGAAGGAGTTCGCCTAACCGCCGAAGCCGCCGAACTCCGCACCGCCATGGCCGATCTCGACCAGCGCCTCCGCACCCTGCGCCACGAAACGGAAGCCCTCCGCGAACAACGCGCCGCTCTCACTGCCCGCGCCGCCAAGCTCGCCTCCGACATCGAGCACATCGAGGCCACCTGCCTCAACGACCTCGGCGCCGAAGCCGTCACCCTGCGCGAAGACCAGACCATAGCCCGCATCGAAGGCGATGCTCTCCACACCGAAGAAGAGGAATCCCGCACCTTAAAGCAAAAGCTCGAAGCCATGGGCCCCGTCAACATGATGGCCCTCGAGGAATACAACGAAACCGTCACCCGCCACAGCTTCCTCGAAACCCAGCGCAAGGACCTCCTCGACTCCATCGAAAACACCCAGGCCTCCATCAAAGAGATCGACGACGTCTCCCGCATGAAGTTCGACCAGGCCTTCAAGG
>JAOAPF010000183.1 GCA_025462755.1 Edaphobacter sp. | reverse complement strand
CTCTACTTCAATCACCTGGAAGCCGAAGCTCTCGTCATCGCCCTCGACCTCAAAGGCATCTCCGCCAGCGGAGGCTCCGCCTGCCAATCCGGCGCCGCCGAACCCTCCCACGTCCTCACCGCCATGGGCCTCCCCCCCGCCCGCGCCCGTGCCAGCATCCGCTTCTCCCTCTCCCGCCTCACCACCGAAGAAGAAATCGACGAAGCCCTCAAAATCATTCCCAGCGCCGTAGCCCGCCTCCGCGAGCTCTCCCCCGCCTACCGTCGCAGAGAACCCCAGGCCGTCTAAGCAGAGCCAGAAAATAAATCTGAAAAAGTGGAAAAAAACGGCGCCAAAAAAGCGACCATCAAATCACCACATCTTCTCCATCAAACCACCACGAATTCACCACCAAAAACCCATCAAAAAAACGCACAAAAATCCGCGACGCCCCTGTATTTACGCGGTCTCCACCACGCTCACAGATACCACGGAATATTAACCACCACAATCCTCTGATTCCCCTTCAGCAACAGCAGCAGCTTCAGCAACTGCACGCGCTGATTATGCAGCGCATTCTCCCACCAATGCCGCACCACCAGCTCCGGCAGCAGCACCGCCACCTTCCGCCCCGGGTTCCTATCCTCAAGCTCCAGAATGTAATCCATCAGCGGGCCAAGGATAAACCGGTACGTCGAAGGAATCGTCACCAGCTCCGGCTCCTGCAAGCCCGCCCGTATGATAGGCTCCTTCACAAACCTGTCCCATAGCTCATCAAGGCTGCCCTCCTCATCATCCGAGTGGACATGCACCACCTTGATCTCCTTCGACAGCAGCAGCCCGAACCGCAACGCCTTCTCCGAGATCCGGTCCCACCGCGCCATCGGAATCACCACGATCGGCTCCTCCAGGTTCACCAGGTTCAACGGCGTCATATCCGCCATCTCCCGCTTCACGCGCGTGTAGTGCCGCTTCACCACCATCATGATCCCGATCAGCGTAGGCACCAGCAGCGCCGTCACCCACGCCCCTGCCCTGAACTTCGCAACCAGCACAACAATCGTCGTCAGCCCAGTTGCCACCGCGCCAAAGCCATTCACGAACGCATGCCACAGCCGCCCCGGATGCTTCTCCATCTTCAACCAGTGCACCACCATCCCGGCCTGCGACAGCGTAAACGCGAGAAACGCCCCAATCGCATACAGCGGAATTAATCGGTCGGTCACGCCCCTGAACAGGATCAGGATCACCGCCGTAAATCCGACCAGCGCATAGATTCCATGCGAATAAAGCAGCCGCCGCCCGCGCAGAATGAACACATGCGGCAGATAGTCATGCATCGCAATCGCCCGCGTCAGCCGCGGAAAATCCGCAAACGCCGTATTCGCGCTCAACGCCAGCGCCAGCAGCACGCTCCCCATCGTCAGGTAATAGAACCAGCCACGCCCCAACACCACGGTGACCAGCAGGCTGAGCAAACTCTGATAGCCGGGGGAGTCGGGCTCCATCGGCATCACCCGGTAAGCCTTCGCCAGATACGCGATCCCGAACAGGAGCACCATCAGTATCCCGATGATCACCGTCAGCGTTCGCTGCGCCCGCTTCACTCTCGGCTCGCCGAACGCCATCACCCCATTCGACACCGCCTCAACACCGGTCATCGCCGCGCATCCGCTCGCAAACGCCTTCAGCAGCATCCACGTGCCCAGCGCTCCCACGGTGGCCGGCAGCGGCGGAGGAACCGGAGCCACCGGCATCGGATGCCCACCCGTCAGCACCGTCTTCCACATCCCAACTGCAATCAATGTCAACAGTGTTCCGACAAACAGAAACGTCGGCAGAATAAACGCCGTCCCCGTGTCCTTCACTCCGCGCATGTTCACGATCGCAAGTATCGTAAGAATGATCAGACATATCAGCAGCGTATGGTGTTGCAGCCCTCCAAACCGCGTGCCCTGCACAGCCGAGGTCAGCGCCGTAACGCCCGCCGAGATCCCCACCGCCGCAGTCAGAATGTAATCGATCATCAGCGCCGCTGCTGCCAGCAGGCCCGCCTTCTCACCCAGGTTCTCCGTCGCCACGGTATAGCTTCCGCCGCCACTCGGATACGCCGCAATCGTCTGCCGGTAACTGAAGTACACGATCGTCAGCAACCCTAAAATCGCGGCGATAATCCGCCAGCCGTACTCCACTCCGGCGACGCCCAGCGGAATCAGCACCGTCATCGCCGCCTCTGGCCCGTACGCCGCGCTCGTCAGCCCATCCAACCCGAAAATCGGTATTCCGGCCGCGACGCCGATATGCTCGGCACGCTCTTCACTTGTAGCTAAAGGTTTTCCAATAATTGAATCTGTTAAGGACATGCAATTTAGATCGTACCGCCTCTGTCAACTCAGCTCGCCTGCCTGTTGCATTTAAGTTCGCTTCCTTTAAAAAAGTCATAAAGATTCCATAAAGATCCCAGCGATTCCTTCGTCCGGAGCATTCCCCTTCGCAAGGTCTTCATTCCAGCAGCCCGCCTATAATTAATGAAAACCCGTTTCAGGAGAATCCACAGAATTCATGTCCACCACTCCCATCTACGACATTCCGGTCAACAAAATCACCGGTGAAACCACCTCCCTCGCCGACTACCGCGGCAAAGTCCTCCTCCTCGTCAACGTCGCCTCCAAGTGCGGCCTCACTCCCCAGTACGATGCCCTCGAAAAGGTTTATTCCCGCTTCAAAAACTCCGGATTCGTCGTCTGCGGCTTCCCCGCCAACGACTTCGGCGCCCAGGAGCCCGGCTCCAACGAAGACATCCAGACCTTCTGCCGCTCCACGTTCGCCGTCGACTTCCCCCTGTTCTCCAAGATTCCCGTCACCGGCCCCGACACCCATCCCCTCTACGAATCCCTGATCGCCGCTCAGCCCAAAGCCATCGGCCCCACCCGCGACAGCTTCCGGGAAAACCTGAACGGCTTCCTCCAAAGCAAGCACAACGCCGCCTCCACCAATCCCGAGCCCGGAATCCTCTGGAACTTCGAAAAGTTCCTCATCGACCGCAACGGCAACGTAGCCGCCCGCTTCTCCCCCGAAGTCCTCCCCGACGACCCCACCATCATTGCCGCCATTGAATCCGCCCTCAAATCTTAGGTCGGCCTCCGCTACGGGTGCCCCATCCTTCGCGCTTTTGCGAAGGTGGGGTATCGCGCAACGCGCGACCGCTTTCACGCACCTCACTCTGAAATCTCGACCACTACCTGCGTCCCCAAACCCCTCCCCGTCGTCTACTTAACTAATATCTAAAATCCCAACCTCACCTCGAGAGGAAAGTCCCCGCTCATGATCGTCCGCCACACCGTCCTGCCCCTGGCTCTACTCCTCGGCACAACCAGTCTCCTCGAAGCCCAGAAGACCCCGATCCAGATCACCGCGGACCTCTCCGAAGCCCCTCGCAAGCTCTACCACGCCGACATCGACATCCCCGTCAAGCCCGGCCCCGTCTCTCTCACCACACCCAAGTGGATTCCCGGGAACCATCGCCCCACCGGCCCCGTCGACCAGATCACCGGCGTCGTCTTCACCGCCAACGGCAAGGTCCTCCCCTGGCGGCGCGACGACGAAGACCTATACGAATTCCACGTAACTGTTCCCTCCGGCGTCACCACCCTCCACGCCCACCTCGACTGCATCGTCACCGCGCGCCTCACCCAGAAGCTCGCCGTCCTCGAATGGGAAAAGCTCCTCCTCTATCCCGCGAACACTCCGGTCAAAGAAATCCCCATCCAGCCCTCCGTCAAGGTCCCCGAAGGTTGGGGCATCGGTACCGCCCTCACTCCAACTGACGGCTACGACCCGCAACACCCCAAGGGCGGCCTCACCCACTACGCCGCCACTAACGTCGAGCAACTCGAAGACTCCCCCGTAATCACCGGCGAGTACTTCCACGAATTCGCCCTCGCCCCCGAGGTCACTCCCAAACACTACATCGACGTAGTCGCCGACTCCCCCGAAGACTCCCAGCTCCGCCCCGCGCTTCTCAGCGAACTCAACAATCTCGTCCGCGAAACCGGCGCTGCCTACGCCTCACGCCACTACAACGTCTACCACTTCCTGCTCACGCTCTCCGACGTAGCCGGCGGCGAAGGCCTCGAGCACGGCCAGTCCTCAGACAACGGCGTAGGCGAAAAAGGCTTCTCCGACGCAGCCCACCAACTCGCCGAGTCCGACCTCCTCTCCCACGAGTTCACCCACTCCTGGAACGGCAAATACCGTCGCCCCTTCAACCTCTACCAGGACGACTTCGCCAAGATGCAGGAGGGCTCGCTCCTCTGGGTCTACGAGGGCATGACGCAGTACCTCGGCAACGTCCTCGCCGCTCGCTCCGACCTCAAGTCGCAAGAGCAGTACCGCGACATGCTCGCCGCCTCCGCCGCAAACCTCGACAACAAGCCTGGCCGCGAATGGCGCAGCACCGAAGATACTGCCATCGCCGCCAGCATCCTCCGCGGAGGCAATCCCGCGTGGTCCAACTGGAAGCGCGGCCAGGATTACTATCAGGAGGGCGAACTCTTCTGGCTCGACGCCGACACCCTCATCCGCAAGCTCACCGACAACAAAAAATCCCTCACCGACTTCCTCCACATCTTCCTCGGCAAAGGCGGCAACACCGGCCCGCTCATCGTCACCTACAACCGCGATGAGCTCATCGCAGACCTCAACCAGGTCGCCAAATACGACTGGGCTACCTTCATGCACGACCACATCGACGCCATTACCCCGCACGCCGACCTAGCCGGCATCGAGCAGGGCGGCTACAAGCTCGTCTACACCGACAAGCCCACCAAATCCTCACGCACCATCGCCGCCGCCGGCGGCCGTCGCGGCGGCGGCATCGACGCCTGGTACTCCATCGGCCTCCGCGTCAACCGAGAAGGCGAAATCTCCGACGTCCGCTGGAACGGCCCCGCCGATAAGGCAAAACTCTTTCCCGGCCAGAAGATCATCGCCGTCAACGGCAACGTCTTCTCCAGCGAAGCTCTCCACAACGCCATCAAAGAAGCGAAAGGCAAAACCGAACCCGTCCACTTAATCGTCCAGGGCGACACCTTCGTCACCACGGCCGACCTCGACTATCACCTAGGCGAACGCTTCCCCTCACTCGTCCGCGTAGACGGCACCCCCGACTACCTCGACGACATCACCAAGCCCCTCACCACGCCCGAGAAAATCCCCGCAGAGAAAAACGACCGAAACGCCACCGAATAAATTCGGACCGCTAGAACGAAAGCGCCGTCTTCAACCGAAGGCGGCGCTTCCTAGTCGAACGACTCCCGCAAAAATTCGATAAGCTTGGAATCACCGGAGAACATCCCTTTCATGCTGGGTCTCACGCTGAACATCGTTGTCCTTGTCCTCACCATCGGGGGCTCCATGCTGTTTATGGCCGGACTGAACCGCATCTGGCCCCGGGAGAAGCGCCAGGTTCACAACGACCTGATCGGGTGGCAACTCAATATCATCGGAACTACCTACGCGGTCATTCTCGGTTTCATGCTCTACACCGTCTGGACGGACTTCGTGGCCGCCAATCTCAATGTGGACCTCGAAGCCAGCGCTCTCAGGAACGTCTACCGCCTCGCCGAAGGCCTTCCCGAACAGCAGCGTATGCGGCTCCAGCAGCAGGCCCGCTCCTATGCCGACACCATCGTCACTCTAGACTGGCCGGAGATGGCCCGAGACCAGATACCGGAAGAGAGCCACGAAATCAACCAAGCCATGTGGAAGACATTGATGTCCGTCAAAGTTGCAACGCCGTCCGAGATCGTCGCCGAAGATCACGCCATCTCGGAACTCAGCTCGCTCACCGAACATCGCCGCACCCGCCTGCTGCAAAGCATGTATCGGCTGCCCGCAATCTTCTGGGCCGTCCTCCTCATCGGAGGATTTCTAACCATCGCCTCGGCTTCCATGTTCGGCTCGGCAAACGCCCGCCTCCATGCCCTCCAGGTCTTCTCCTTCACGCTTCTCATCACACTCGTGCTGCTCGCCATCGCTGACGTCAACCAACCGTTCCGCGGATGGGTTCACGTCAGCAACTACGCCTTCATCCGGGCACAAGAGAACATGAAAGACTAGAAACTCTACACAACCAGCGTCCGTCTCACAGTCACCACTTCAAGCCGCCTCATGGAGAATCCCTTCATCATGATCACCCGCCTCACCCTGCTCGCTTTCCTCGCGACCGCGCCCCTCACCGCCAACGCCCAGGGCACTACCAGCAAATGGCCTACCCAGGACGGCGCCTACGACATCGCTAACTTCCACTTCAAAGACGGCGAAACCATCGAGAAGCTACACCTCCACTACCTCACTCTCGGCAAGCCCCATCGCGACGCTGACGGCCACACCGACAACGCCATCCTCCTCCTGCATGGCACCGGCGGCAACGCCCACTCCCTCCTCAATCCCATCTTTTCTGACGTCCTCTTCGGCCCCGGCCAGCCCTTCGACATCACCAAATATTTCCTCATCCTCCCCGACGACATCGGCCACGGCCAGTCCTCCAAACCATCCGACGGTCTCCGCATGCACTTCCCCCAGTACGACTACGATGACATGGTTGCCTCCCAGCACACCATGCTCATCGAAGGCCTCCAGGTCGATCACCTCCGCCTCATCCTCGGCACGTCGATGGGCTGCATGCAATCCTTCGTCTGGGGCGAAACCTTCCCCCAGTTCATGGACGCCCTCGCCCCTTTCGCTTGCCAGCCCGTCGAGCTCGCCGGACGCAACCGCATGTGGCGCTACATGGCCATCGAGGACATCAAGCACGATCCCGCCTGGAAGAACGGCGACTACACCGCCCCGCCCACCGAAGGCCTCCGCGGAGCAAGCGATCTCCTAGTCATAGCCGGCGGCGCGCCTCTCCAACTCCAGAAAAACTACCCCACCCGCGCCCAGGTCGAAGCCTACGTCGACAAAACCATCGCCGCCGACATCGCCCGCACCGACGCCAACGACTTCCTCTACTACGTCAACGCCTCGCGCAACTACAACCCCGCGCCGAAACTCTCAACCATCACTGCCCCCGTCCTCTGGATCAACTCCGCCGACGACTTCATCAACCCACCCGAGCTGGGCATCCCGGAAAAATTAGTCACGCAGATGGCCCACGCCAAATTCATCCTCATCCCCATCTCCGACGCCACCCGAGGCCACAGCACCCACACCGCCGCCGCCGTCTGGAAGCAATACCTCATCGACTTCCTCGCTCAAACCGAAAAGACCGAAAAGAAATAATCACCCATCTCGCGAAAGCAAAAAAGCGGGCGCTCCATCGGAACCATCAGAACGCCCGCCCCAAAACAGCAGCTATTATTTATCTCCCGAAAGACCAAGCCCCGGCAGAACCCCTGTGCCCTCCAACCTCACCCCATCAAGGCTGTTGGGATCAAGCCCCAGTACCTGCAGGATGGTCGGCGCCACCTGATTGGTCCCCACCTCTGTATGGATTGACTTAGCGCTCAAGTTCGGATTGAAGAGCAGCATCATGACATTGGTGTCGTCATGCGAAAACCCTCCATGCTCCTCCAGCTTTGCCGAACTGCCCGTGTAAACCACTCCGACATTTGGCGTAACAATAATGTCCGGTGTACGCGGATCCCCATTCGGCGGCAGACCAGGCGTGTTGTAGTTAATCGCGAGCGCCGGACCATAAAAAATCTGCCCGATCCCCGCCTTGATAGCGTTAGATTCGAGAATGGACACAGCATCGGCCGTCTTGCTCGAATCGGCCAGCCAAAGCAGCGAAACATCGTCCTGCGTCGGACCAATCCCATTCGGATTCAAAGGGGATTGAACGAATGGAAGGAGATCCGCGATCAGGTCCGCAGGCGTTGTCCCATGATCGTGGTTGGGCCCCGGAATCGGGAAGTAGCGGTTCGGATCGATCGGCGACTGCCCATGCTTCGCCGTCACGACAATCAGTGTGGAGTCAGAGCGCCCGTGGTCCCTCAGCGCATCGATCATCTGACCGATCGAAGCATCTACATATTCGATCTCCTGCAGCAACTCCGGGCTC
>JAOAPF010000164.1 GCA_025462755.1 Edaphobacter sp. | reverse complement strand
GAAGGGTGTCGGCGGGCGCGGTGGACGCGATAGGGCTTGCATGCGCGGGGTGATGAAGAACAGTGAGAGAACCTCCGATGGCTTCGAGCTTTTCACGAAGGTGCCCAAGCTGATCGGACGCAGAGGCGGGAATAGTCGCGGTCATGATGCCTGTGGCCTGCGTGACTGACCTTCCACCCAGAGTGCGGATCGTTGCGGCGAGTTTCGAGATATCCGAGGGAAGCATTGTAACTTTCACGACGAAATGTTCTGTCTGATCGAACTGCTCCTGTCTCGCGTTCCACACATCGGGGTCCGCATCGGATGCTTCCAGTTGAACGATCCGAGCCAGTTTGGACAGGGAAGATGCCTGATCGCGAATGACCTCGGGCAGCGTGGCCAGCCGCACGTCGAGATTGAATCCGCTGCTGCTAGAGCGAAGCTGGAGAGATTGAGTGCTGAGATGCGAGTCGAGAATCTTCATGAGTAGTTGACCGAGGGGCTCAACGTCTCCAGAAGCGATGGTAAAGCTTTGCACGTGCCTGGGGATGGAGTGCAGGCGAAACGTAATCTCCGTGATGATCCCCAGCGTACCGAACGCTCCGGTCATAAGTTTGTGGAGGTCATATCCCGCAACGTTCTTCACGACTTTACCGCCGGAGCGAGCGATCGTGCCATCCGCGAGCACAATCGTCATGCCAATGATGAGGTCGCGAAGGCTTCCGTACCTGAGTCGAAGGCTTCCGGAGTCGTTCGTCGCTGCGATACCGCCGATGGTTGCGCGATCGGGCGAGAGAGGGTCGAGCGCGACAAACTGACCATGCTTCGCGAGAGATTGCTGCATGGAAGACCATACGCAGCCGGCCTGAACGATACATGTCATGTCCTGCCATGTGTGTTCGCGCACGGTGTTGAGACGGTGCGTGTGGAGAATCAGCGAGGGATGAATTGGGTTGCCCCAGCTTTGTTTGGTCCCGCCTCCGTACGGAGCGATGGTGATGCTGTTCCTGTTGGCGTACCGCAGCACTGCCGCGATCTCTTCGGTGTTCGCGGGAGCGATGCTGAAAGTGCTTTCGTCTACACGGAGCTGTTCAGGACCGCTGATTGCGGCGAGATCGTCGGCCAAGTTCTGCAAACTGGTTGAATGTGACATTATCGAAGACATTTTCTTTGCTGCGGTTGATCCATGACTGTGAAGCCTCAGAAATATTCCGCTACGCCTGCGACCTCGAGAGGATGAGGCGTGTAAGGACCTGACTTCTCGCCACATAGTCGAGGCCGCGGGAAGAGTTTGTCCGGGTTGGCAAGCTGGTGCGGATCGAAGGCACAGCGGACGAGTTGCATGGTATTCAGGTCGGGCTCCGAGTACATGTAGCCCATTGCCTGTTGTTTTTCCCTGCCAACGCCATGTTCTCCGGTGATGGATCCTCCGTGGTCGACGCAGAGGTGGAGAATACGAATGGAGAGATCGACGGCTAACTCCTCCTGTCCGGGAATGGAAGCATTGTAGAGAACGATAGGGTGAAGATTGCCGTCGCCCGCGTGGAAGACATTGGTGACGCGGAGGCCTGTTGCCGTGGCCATGCGCTCGATCTCTTCGAGGATAATCGGTAGCTTGGTGCGTGGAATGACGCCGTCCTGAACGATGTAGTTTGGCGCGAGGCGTCCCGCTGCGGCGAAGGCGGCTTTACGGCCTTTCCAAACCAGAAGCCTTTCTTGTTCGCTTTGGGCAAGTCGATCCTCCCATGCGCCGTTTGCCCGGCAGATCTCACGAACCTGCTGCATGTGAACATCGACCTCGGCAACAGGCCCATCCAGCTCGATCAGAAGGAGGGCTTCGCAGGCGGGATAGTTCGGGTGGACGGAGGCTTCCGCGGCCTCGATCGACAGGCGATCCATAATCTCCATCGCTGCAGGCAGAATGGACGCCGCGATAATGTCGGAGACAGTTTGGCCGGCGGCTGCGATGGAGTTGTAGGCGGCGAGGAGAACCTGGACCGTCTCGGCTCGTTTGACGATGCGAAGAGTGATGGCAGTAACTACGCCGAGAGTGCCTTCGGAGCCGACGAAGACGCCAGTGAGGTCATAGCTGGGTGAGTCTACTGCAGGGGAGCCCAGATGGACGAACTCTCCGCTGGGAAGTACGACGTCCAACGCAAGAACGTGGGTGGTGGTGAAGCCGTATTTTAGGCAGTGGGCTCCGCCGGCGTTTTCAGCTACGTTGCCACCGATGGTGCAGACGCACTGGGAGGATGGGTCGGGAGCGTAGAAGTGGCCTGACGGCGCAACCCGCTGGGTGACGTGGCTGTTGATGACGCCGGGCTCCACGGTGATCCGCTGGTTAGGGATGTCGACGGCGAGGATGCGGTTCATGCGGGCGAAGCTGATGACTATACCGCTCGCGGCGGGTAGCGCGCCGCCGGAGAGCCCGGTTCCTGCTCCCCTGGCAACAAACGGGATGAGATGCTGCGCACAGATGCGGACGATGGCCTGAACTTCTTCCCTGGAGCGAGGCAGGACAACGGCGGCAGGCAGAGTACGAAGAGCGGTTAGACCGTCGCATTCATATGTCTGGAGCTGATTTCGCTCCACGATCATTCCGCTTACACCGAGCACCGCACGAAGTTCTGCCAACACAGCCTGGGTGAGGACTCTCGGTTCGGACTTGGCTGGGTCCTGGGATCGGTTCAGCATTCGCAACCTCTTCTGTTGACTTCCGCTAACGATGGTAAGTTTGGTTCCGGTATTTTGGACGTGTCCCTTTCTTACAGCGTTATGGTAACGCTTAAGAGCAGCGTCAAGTTGGCTTGCGATAAAAGCTCATGACTTTACTTAAAACGGCCAAAGGCATTTTTCTCGATACCCTCCATCATTTGAGGATCGAAGAGGCGATACGAACTCGCGTCCATTATCAGGGCGAATCACTCCACGTTGGAGAGGTGGCTTACGACCTGCAGGACTTTGACCGTGTTGTCGTGATTTCGATAGGCAAAGCGGCGGCACCGATGTGGGACGCGCTGCGGCCGGCGCTTGAACCCGTTTTGCAGCGAGGTCAGGCTATCGAGGCGATTGTGGTTGGCGCCACAATTCCAAACGAGAGAGACCCCCGGGTTCGATTTTTCCCTGGAAGCCATCCGCTGCCCAATCAGACCTCATTCGTTGCAGCAGAGGCCGTCCTGAAGCTGCTTGCCTCCTGCGACGATCGTTGTCTGGTTTTTTTTCTGATCAGCGGCGGAGCGTCAGCCATGATCGAGAAGGCTCTCGATGGCAGCGTTACAGTGGAAGAGACGGTGCAATTTTATCGGTCGCTGGTTCACTCCGGCCTGGCGATTACGCAGATGAACGCTCTGCGAAAACATTTTTCTCAGGTGAAGGGAGGGCGGCTTGCAATCACGGCTCAGACGGCGACCCAGTGCACTCTCCTTATCTCCGATGTGCCGGAGAGCGCTTTGCATGTGGTCGGTTCCGGCCCCTCACTTCCTGACCCTTCTACGAAGGAAGATTGCCGACGGATCATTGACGCCAATCTGAGCGCTCTGAATTTTTCCGAGAAGCTCGTTGCTTTCTTCAGAAATCCCGAGCTTGAAGAGACTGCGAAAGCTGATAATACGGCATTTGATAAGGCGAGTTGGCTCTCTCTATTGTCCAGTGACGATCTTTGCAGGATGGCAGGAGAGAATGCGGCGAGGCTCGGATTTCATGTTGTCGTCGATAACCATTGTGACGATTGGGATTATCGGGATGCCGCAGTGTATCTGCTCGACCGACTGGAAGAGTTGCGTCAACTGTATCCCAGGGTCTGTCTTCTCTCGGCCGGTGAGGTGTCAGTGCGGCTGTCATCAGCACACGGGGTTGGGGGACGAAATCAACAGTTTGTGCTGGAGTGTTCGCGGTTGATCGACGAAAGAAAGCTGAAGGCAACCATTCTTAGTGGAGGGTCGGACGGAGTTGACGGCAATAGTCCGGCCGCAGGGGCGGTGTGCGACGAGACGACGGTGGCGCGCGCAGCTTCCAAAGGCTTAGACATCATCGCCGCACTTGAACAGTTCGACAGCTTTCCCATGCTCCACGCCTTGGACGATGCGATCATCACCGGCCCAACTGGAAATAACGTGAGGGACCTGCGCGTTCTCCTCAGCAGCTCCTAGCTCGCACCTTATTTTCTGGCGAATCGATGCGTACCAGTTCCCTTCCTGCTGCGGATTAACCGAGAATTAACTTCGTGAGCGAGGGGAAATAGACCAGCAGAGAGACCAGCACACCCATCAGGCAGGCGAGGATGAAGCTGTGGATGAAGACGAAACGAAGAATGCTTCCCTCGCTGCCATAGATACCTGTGGCGGTGCTGGCGACGACGACGCTTTGCGGGGCGACCATCTTGCCCATCACTCCGCCACCGGAGTTGGCTGATGCCATCATGTAGGGCGAGATTCCGAGTTGCTGGGCAGTGAACTTCTGCAGGTTTCCAAAAAGGACGTTCGAGGAAGTATCCGAGCCTGTGGAGGCGGTGCCGAGCCAGCCGATCAACGTGCCGAAGAAAGGGTAAAAGGTTCCGGTTCGCGCGAAGGCCAGCCCTAGAGTAGTGTCTAGACCGCAAAAGCGGGCGACATAAGCCAGGCCCATCAGCGCGGCGATCGTAATCATCGTAAAGCGTGTGGAGACGATCGTATGCCAGAACACCTGAAGGATCGCGCGGAAGCGCAGCCCCATTACAAGCGCGGCAAGAAGAGCGGCGACAAAGATACCGCTGCCCGTGGCCGACAGCCAGTTGAATGTGAAGACAGCAGCCTCTGGCGCGGGATGAGGAACAACCGGGGGCACTCG
Organism: Edaphobacter sp.; assembly: GCA_025462755.1. GTDB lineage: Bacteria > Acidobacteriota > Terriglobia > Terriglobales > Acidobacteriaceae > Edaphobacter. Next base: position 21,557 of record JAOAPF010000164.1, on the reverse strand, counting down.
GAAGACGACGCCATCGAGACCAGCGAGGGGAAGCCGCAGCGTGGTGATGCGATCGATCCATGCAGTGAACCGCGGCGTGCCCCAGACAGTAACGAAGAGCGTAAGGATAAGCCATGGAACAGCCGCCCGGGTTACAACGGCTGCGTGGTTTTTCCTGAGCGAGCGCGGAAGGTGGGTGATGTCTTTACGCTGCGAGTTGAGAATTCGCTTCGGTTTCCACACGCGCAGAAAGAGGACGAAGACAGCCAAACTGATAACCGCAGCGGAGATATCGACCAGCCATGGACCGTGAAGCCTTGCCACCAACAGTTGCGCGAGGCCGAAGCTAACACCTGAGACGAGAATCGCCGGCCAGACTTCGAGCATCGCTTTGAAGCCAGCGAAAGCCCAGATGAGCCAGAATGGTACGAGAATACAAAACGGCGTGAGCAGGGTCGCAACGACGCTGGTCAGCACGAGCGTGTCGAGCCCGGTGACGCCATGCAGCGCGATCACTGGCGTACCCAGCGCACCGAAGGCTACTGGCGCCGTGTTCGCAAGCAGCGCCAGGCCCGCAGCCTCAAGCGGAAGAAAACCCAGCCCCAGCAAGATCGTGCCACAAACCGCCACAGGAGTTCCAAAGCCAGCGGCACCCTCAAAGAAAGCGCCGAAGATAAAGGCGATCAACAGCAGTTGAAGGCGGCTGTCCTCGGTTACTCCGACCAGGCATTCCTGCAGTAGCCCAAACCTGCCGGCGCGAACGGTCAATTGATACATAAAAATAACGGGAAAGACGATCCAGAAGATGGGAAACAAACCGTAGCCGGCGCCGAGAATGGTAGAGAGCAGCGCCAGATGTATCGGCATATGGTAGATGCCCACAGCGATGATCAGCGCGACACCGAGCCCAAGCAACGCGGAGATATGCCCCTTGAGCCGCAATCCGATCATGGCGGCAAGCAGAACTGCCAGTGGCAGCGCCGCCCAGATGGTCGATAGCCACCAGTGATGCGATGGATCGTACGCCTGCATCCAGGAGATGGTGCTCCCTGGGGAGCCCTCAAACGCCACGATCCGGGAATGAATAAACCAGGATGAGATGAATTTTTCACTTAGGTGGATCGTCATGCAGGGGGCACCGAAAGGTTTGTGCTCATTTGGGATGTCCGCCAATTATCGACTGGGCCTCTGAGGATGTAAATATGTTTCGGTCGGCGCGTTGCTGACCGATAAACTGCGAAAACCCAAAAGGTACAGACGGTATACCCTTATTCTGCGAGGTTCGACTATCTACGATGAATGCTCTTCTTCTTTCCGAATACAAGCATCTGGAGATCGCCACTCTCCCCGTTCCGGTGCCTGAACCGTTTGACGTGCTGGTCCAGGTGGCCGCGTGCGGCATCTGCGGCAGCGACGTACATGGTTATGACGGCACCTCCGGCCGGCGCATTCCCCCTATTGTCATGGGACACGAGGCTGCCGGGATCGTCGCGGCGGTCGGTTCGGAGGTAAGCGGGTTCGCCGTGGGCGATCGTGTGACCTTCGATTCCACGGTGTACTGCGGCGTTTGCGACTTCTGCCGCAAAGGAGAGGTGAATCTCTGCGATGACCGGCAGGTAGTCGGGGTTTCATGCGGAGACTACAGCCGGGCCGGGGCGTTCGCGGAGTACGTAGCCGTGCCTGCGCGGATCGTCTACAAACTACCCGATAATCTGGCGTTCGCGGAGGCAGCAATGCTGGAGGCCGTCTCGGTGGCGCTTCACGCGGTGGCGGTTTCGGAACTCAAAGGCGGTGAGACGGCTCTCGTCATCGGTGCAGGCATGATCGGGCTGTTGACGCTCCAGGCTGCTCGCGTTGCCGGTTGCTCTCAGGTGTTCGTCGCGGATATCGACGCGACGCGCTTGAAGTTCGCAGCGGATCTAGGTGCGGATAAGACCATCCTGGCCTCTGGGGCAGAGCTGACGCGGGAGATTCTCCGGTCGACCGGGGGGCGCGGCGTGGATGTAGTGTTGGAGGCCGTCGGACGAAACGAAACGATCGCAGCGGCGATCGATTGCGTGCGGAAAGGCGGCACCGTAACGCTGATCGGCAATATTACTCCACAGGTAAATCTACCGTTGCAAAAGGTCGTTTCGCGTCAGATACGGTTACAAGGATCGTGTGCCTCCTGCGGTGAATATCCGCAGGCAATGGAATTGATGGCCGCCGGAAAAATCCGCGTTAGGCCGCTGATTACCGCGGTTGCACCGCTTAGCGACGGGCCGGCATGGTTCGATCGTCTTCATTCGGGCGAACCAAATCTGATGAAGGTGGTACTCGATCCACGAACAGATTCGGGTCAAAGTCTATGAGCGAGAATTTGTTCGATCTGAGCGGCCAGGTAGCTTTGGTGACCGGGGCAAGCCGGGGCTTGGGTCAGTACTTCGCTCGAGCCCTGGCCAGGGCAGGCGCGAACCTAATTCTTACGAGCCGTAAACAGGCAGACCTGACGCCGTTCGTGTCGGAGATTGAAGCACTGGGCCGCAAAGCATTGCCGCTTGAGTTAAACGTGCGTGATCAGAGGAGCATCGAGCGGATGGCCAGCGCGGCGGAACAAGCTTGGGGTCAGGTACATATTCTGGTCAACAACGCCGGATGCAATGCGCGGAAACCTGCTCTCGATGTCACCTGGGACGATTGGAACATGGTGCTCGATACGAACCTGCGTGGAACTTTCTTCGTCGCGCAGCAGATGGCGCGCCGCATGATCGAACATGGCTATGGCCGCATCATCAACATCGGCTCTGTGACGAGCGTCTTTGGATACGCGGGCCTGGCGCCCTATGGAGCCAGCCGTGGCGGTGTGCGGCAACTGACGATGAGCCTGGCCGACGACTGGGGCAAGCATGGAATTACCGTCAACTGCCTTGCTCCGGGCTGGTTTCGCACGGAGCAGAACAAGATGCTTTACGAAGACAAGGAGTGGGTCGAGTACCTGGTCGATCGTATTCCCGTGAAGCGCGCCGGGCAGCCACATGACCTGGACGGCGCGGTCGTGTTCCTGGCGTCGGAGGCCAGCCGCTACATCACCGGCCAGACCCTTCTGGTCGATGGAGGAATATCAACGGGTGCCATGCGTGCGACGGTGAAGCCGCCTTCATCGTAGCGCGATTGCGGAGATCTTCTAGGCAGTGGTTTGCGATTCGGCGGGCATAGGTTCGATTCTGCCCAGCAGAAAAATGTAGGCTGCGATGCCGATCAATAAGTAGATGGCCGATACTCCAAAGGCCCATGCGAACGATTGCCGAGCGGCGACCAGATACCCCGTGATGATTGGCGCGCCTATGCCTGAAAGCTGGTTGGAGAAGTTGATGATTCCGCCTACTTTCCCCACGCTGCTGCGAGGCGCAATCAACGATGGAATCGACCAGCCGACTGGAGACGCCGCTGAGAGGCCACCGATGGAGATGCTGATCCAGATGAGCGCCGTCGTGGCGCTATGGGTATTCGCAGCTCCCAGGATGCCCAGACCGCATGCGGTTCCGCCAATTAGAACGCTCTTTCGGACGGAGTTCGCGTTCCATCCACGCTCAATCAGCGCGTCCACAAGCCAGCCTCCTATGGCAAGGTCCGCCACCGTCGCGATGAGCCAGGGAACCCCCGTGTAGAGAAATGAGTGCAACAGGTCGATATGCAGGGCGGAAGAGAGATAGCTCGGCAACCATGTGAGGAGCAGGTAGAAGACATAGTTATACGAGCCGAACCCCAGGACCATCCCGATGACCTTGCGTTGCCGGAGGAGATAGCCGAGGGAGCCTTGTCCGACTTCATTCGCCGCGAAGACTTGATCGTCGCTTGCGATGTAGTCGCGTTCGATGCTGGTCAGTTCGGGGTCGTCCTGGGGATCGCGATAGATTCGCCAGAAGAAGAGAAAGTACAGGAGGCTGATCAAACCCGTGACGGCGAAGCTCCAACGCCAGCCGACCTTGAGCAACAGGATGCCGATAAGAGGGACGCCGATTGCGGAGGCGAACTTGGCGGCGCCGTCGAAGATCGATGTGGCAAAGCTGCGCTCGCGAGAAGGAAACCAATAGCCGATTGCCTTAGCGTTCGCTGGAAAGGTTGGCGCCTCGCCTATGCCAAGCAATAAACGGGCTGCAAAAAATCCGCCGATGCTTGGCGTGATAGCTGCGGCGAAGGAGGCAACACTCCACAAAAAAGTACTGATGCGGCCGACGCGCCGGACTCCGAACCTGTCCAGCAAGACCCCAATCGGAAGTTGGCACGCCGCATAGGTCCAGTTGTATGCGCCCGAGAGGTAGCCAAACGTAACAGTCGAGATGCCGAAGGTGCTGACGAGAGCTGCGTGAGAGACCGAGAGATTGACCCGGTCAAAATAATTCACCAGTACGCCGAAGCCCAGCAGCCATGCGATGCGCCATCGGCGTCTTGGGATCGGGTTCTTTGGAGTCGGATTCACGATAAGGTTGATGGGTCAGTCTGAGGCACGACCTTTATACAGCAGCCAGGGAAGTTTTTAGGCGTAATCTAAGGCACAAGCATGATCTGACCCTGCCAAAAAGTTCCTTTCGTCTCCGTCGGATCGAGCACGGTTACCTGGCAGTCATACTGGCCCGATGGAAGCTGATTGAGTCCGATGCTGAAGCTGAGCGGCACGGTCCCCAATCGGCTGGTCGCCGCCGGCGTCACCGCCATCGGTTGCGTTTCGAATACTTTCGTCTGCCCCTGGTAAAAGCTCACAAAAGCGACGAGCGGCTTCGGTGTTGCAGCAGCGGATTGGTAAGCCTGCAGGTAGACATATAGATCGCGCCCTCGACTGAAGACCCGCGTCACACTGGGGATTAGTTTCTTGCCATTCTGGACCAGCGGGTTGACCAGCGCTTCCTTCTCCTGGTCCTTCGTCTTCGCAGCGTTATAGATCGCGTTTTTGAGATCGACGCGCTGTCCGCTCAACACCACCGAGCTGATGGGAACTCGCTTCTCCTCTTTGTTCAGATTGGGAATCACAAATGTGGTCTGATAGGTCCCGATTCTACCCGTCTCGTCGTCTCGCGCGAGGAACTTGATCATGTACTTCCCGGGTAGAAGCGTGAAACCGGCCTCGTACTCGATCGGCTGCTTAGCCAACTCGGCCGCGGTCGCATCGCTCAGCTTGATATTCACGTTGTCCCGTACATTGGTAACCGTGGTACCGCCATAGACGTCTTTGATCTCACCGACGAAATCGATCAGGGTGTGCTCCGCGCCACCTCGCTTGGCCAGAGCAAGTTCCCTTCCTGGAATCTTTACCACGATCGGGACGAAGTACTCCGCTCTGTTCAACTGGAAATAATTGATCTCGATGGCAATGGTCAGGTCGGTAATCGGGTCGCCCAGCATCAACGCATCTTCGAGCTGCCGCTCTTTATCGACGGTAGTAAATTTGCTGAACTCTTTGCCCGCGAAGTAGCCCTGGCGGTAGTCCAGCTTCGCGGAGAGTTCGGGGTTCACCGAGATCTTGACGTGGCGAAACTTCCCATTCAGAGCGGTATTGGTCGGGTAGTACTCGAGGATGTAGTAGTTGGTAATAGACTGCTGCGCCTGCACAATTCCTTTTTCCAGATCGTTGTAGTCGAGCAGAGCCTTTCCACCTGTATCACCGGCGAGAGAAAACAGCGTATCCTGTGACCGTTGCAGGTTGGTCGTTGTCGCCAGTGCCGCGGCGCCAGAGTACATCCCCGCGTTTCCGGGCGATCCTTGCGTGGCATCGCCAAGCGGCGCCTGCGCTATGAGACCACGCGCGTCAATGGGCCAGAAAGAAACACCCGCGCGGATGGCCGCGTCGACAGTAGCCTGAAGCTGCGCTTCGTTATCCACGCCACTCAATCGCAGGCCGCTGGCGAAGTAAATCAGCGACTTCTTTTCGTTCAACTGGCCCAACATCCGGGCTGCCGTTTGCAACGCGGAAAGCTGGCGGTCGGTATTGAAGACGTTGAACTCGCTATCATCCTGACCGAAGGCTGCACCGGTGTCGGCGCTGCTGGAGTCATCGACCGATTCAGCAGAGCCCTGGCCCTCACCTACCACTAGCGTCTCAAGAATGCTCAACAAATGGTTACGGTCGGCGGTAAAATCCTGCAGCACATCCACCGACCCTCCCGAATATCTCATGATGGAAACCAGATCCGAGGTCGTCATCTGCGTCCGAATGAACTTCTCCGCAGCGCCCAACGCTCGCAACTGATCGGCAGGCCGCATGGCCGTCATGTCGAAGTACAGCGCCAGGAGACGATGATCCTTGTATCGAACATCCCCCGGAGACTCAGGAGTGATTTGAGTTCGCGCCAGCCGGTTATAGATCTTAATGTCCTCCGGCCCGGTTGGTCTCAAAGGAACGTCGCTGAGAGTTGACGGCATGGACTGTAATTCACAGAATCGAATCGTTTGCGGCACGCCGTCTTCAGTAAGGGCGAAGTCTTTCGCGTTCAGGCCATCGATCGTGTTCCCCTTCTTGTCCTTGACGACCACGGTTTCAATGACAATCTGCGACCGCACAGATAGCGTCGGCGTGTCGTTCTGGCCTGGAGCTGCATTCTGCCCAATCTGTTGGGCCTCGGCGCCAAGTGTCGCAAGCAAAAGAATGGTAAGCAAGGATCGCATTCTTCAAAACCTCAGGCGCATCGTGGTTTGCAGGCTGCGCATTGCGTTGGCAGCCGCCGGCAGTCCGAAGAGAGGGCTGTTCAAGGATGGATTTATAGCTGGGTTCAAGGCCGGATTTAGCGTCGTATTCCAGGCGGTGAAGACGACGTGATTGAGCAGGTTCGTCGAATCCACCCGCAGATCGAGGTTGTATCGGTCCTTCAACCGAAACGTCCGCTGCAATGCAGCATTAAACGTAAACGTGTTGGGACCGGTGATCGAGTTTCTTCTGGCATCTCCCCATTGGCCCGGGCGTGGCGCCGTGTACGCGGCAGCATTTAGATGAAAGCCGATGGGCGCGTCATAAACCGAGGCACCCGTAACATTCGGGCGGATACTGCCCGTTACGCCGGTGCCAGTCACGGCCGCGAGATAGATGGGTGTCTGCGGCAGACCGCTTCCCGCGGCGATCTGGCCAAGCACCGTCCACCGTTTCAATAGTTTTCCCCGCCAGCCGCTCAACAGAGATCCGCCGCCTAGCCCCACCCCTGTCGTGTACTGGATCTGCGCGTTCACTAAATTACGCTGATCGAAGGTCGAAAGTCCGCGCTCCGCGCTCAGGTTGAGCCAGTTCTGCGCGATCGCAGGAGTCTGTGGGCTCGAGCTTGCAGTTACTGTTGTGGCCCCCGTTGTGGCTCCCCCCGTGCCGCCGGGTCCCGCTGAGCTAGTGGACGTGGTTGCGACAGGCCCCTGGCCGCCGAGTATTGAATCGTTGTCGATCGATTTTGAGTACGTGTACTGCAGGGTCGCAGTGAATCCGCTGCGCAGCCTCCGCCGCAACTGGAGGCTGCCCGCCTCACGCGTCGAGTTGCCGTTTGAAGTGCGATACACAAAGCCCAGAGGACATCCCGGGCACGGATTTATGGCGCCGATTGGATAGGTATTCGGTAAGTACTCCTGCACCCCCCGTGTCCCCTTGATCCCGAGATAGGTTGCGGTCATCTGCAGCGCGCCGGGCAGGTCGCTCTGCACGGCTAACTGCCAGGTCTGCGCGTAACCAACGCGAAAGTTTGGATCGACGGCAAACGTATTGGCAGTAGTCGAGGAGCAAGGGTTGAACCCGCTGGCGAGCGTTTGCGGACAGGCAGCACTGTTCTGCACGCTCAAACTTGTCGAGAGCGGCGACTGTTGGGCCATCTGCAGCGCCGTCGCCTGATACACCGAAGTGTCGTCGTAGACTCCATATCCAGTGCGAACCACCACCGAAGACCCCGGTATCGGACGCCATGAAATTCCGATCCTCGGTTCGATTCCGAGCCTGTCGGGTCGTAGCAGCGAAGCCGGATACGTCTGGCCCGTCAGAGATCCCGTCGGATTGCTCGCCAACACCGGCGCCACCGCGGAAAAGCCCGAAGCCACATCAAGATTGACCAGTCGTTGATAGAGCTCAGTGATGGGTGCGCCATACTCCCAACGTATGCCTGCGTTGATGGTGAGCTCTGGCCGGAGTCTCCAGTCATCCGTCAGATAGGCATCGTAAGCAGATTGCCGAAGGTACTTGTCCGCATTGCCGTAGGCGATCGCGCTCGTGTCCGGGATCCCCTTCAGGAAGTCGGCGAAATCCGAGTGGCCTGTCGCAGCGCCGGTAAACGTGAAGGTGCCTCGCGGGTTCGACTGCGAGAGGTAATTGAACTCCTGCCTGCGAAAATCTCCGCCCAGCGTGACGTTGTGGTGGCCGTGGTTCCACAACACAGAGGTTGAAACGGCATTTGTCTCATTGCGATTAAAGGCGCTTTGCCCGTCGGAGAGGCTGGCGATTCCACTCGCAAAAATGAGCGTGGGCGGTCCCCAATTGACTGGGTCCTGGTTGTTGCCGGAGATGCCTGCCGCGCCCGATATGTTGATGCGATTCGCAAAGTAGGGGACGACCGTTGTCCTGAGTCCACTGAACTTATACCCAGTCGTAAGGAAGAATTCATGGCTGAACCGATGCGCCCAGTTGACGTTCATATTGATGCCCAGCGTATCCGTCGTATCAAGAAAGCCGAAGAGATTGGAGCCGCTGGACCGCACACTTTGAAACGCAAATCCGCCGTAAAGCTGGTTCTTGTTGCCGATCGTCTTGTCCAGCCGCAACTGCATCGCGTCCTGATGGGTGTTGGTGATCACCGGAGCCTGATAGTTGTACAACGAATTTCCCGAGACGTTTGGCAGGGGATATAACTTCAACAGATCCTGCGCCTGCGTCACTGGAGTCACACCACCGAAAGGTAGATCTCCGCTCCGCTCTGCGGCTGTCGGCACCAGTCCCGTCAGTGTTGTGGCGTCGCCGTTGCGAGTCCACTGATAGGCAAGGAAGAAATTCGGCCCATGGGGAAGCAGGTGGGGAATTCGCAGCGGGCCTCCCAACGTCGCAAGGAATGTCAGCCTGTTGTATTGCGACTTTGGTACGCTCTGACCGCTCAGAGAATAAGGCCGCGCATCCAGGGTCGAGTTACCCAGAGTCATCCCGAGCCCGCCGGTATATAGACCCTTTTTGCCGCTACGGCTATTGCCGAATGCCGGCGCCAGCGAGAACTGCGATGTCGCCGCATTGTTGACACTGCCGTTGATGAGAAGACCATCGGAAGGCGATGCAGCGGGTTCTTCCGGCGCTTTCTTCTCGGCGGCGTTGCTGTCGTCAGACTTTGGCGCTTCGCTTTTGCTCAGAGCAGGGCCGCTGCTCGCGCTGAGCACCGGCTTGATCTCCTTGGCCCTGGTCATGATCTGATCGAGCGAAAGGAGTTTCAGCTCCCATGTCCCCGCAGGGACATTCGGCGCAATCGTTACCGTCTGTTCCATGGTCGAGAAGCATTGCATCTCCACCTGAATCTTCCATGCTCCATCCGCGAGGTCAGCAAAGGAGTAGCTGCCCTGCTGATCGGAGACAGCGACAATCTTCTGGCTGCCCTGCGTGGCCGTAACCGTCGCACCCGGGACCGGCAGGCCGCCAAAGGTAACTCGACCGTGATACTCCGACGCCAATAGCGGCCTGGGAGCCATGAGGCACATCGCGAGGCACACCAGAATGCATACGACTCGGACGCACCTGTCTATTCGTCGTAATGACATCGAATCACCGCTCTGCTAATTTTCCGAAGGCATCTCAACATGATCAATTACAAGCGTCTCAACCGGACCTTTCGCCGATTGGAGCCTCAGCCCAAGCTGTTCCTGAAGTGCCGTAAAAATCGAAGGTCCGGAAGAGTCCGGTGCGGCATCACCTCTTTGCGGCGAGCCCTCGGGTCCCCTGAACATCGGATCAGAGCCCTGATCCGGCGTCCAAGTCAAGTCGAGATCGTATTTCCCTGTAAGTCCCGTCTTATCGATGACCGTACGGTGGAGTTGCTGCGACAGCATATTCGATAGAGAGGTCATCGGAACCGCTTGCGCGGTGAGTTGGCCGTGGCCCACCCTCATCAAGCCTCCACGTCCCACACCGTCAGGGCCCTTAATCCCATTGGCGTATGTGTCGCCAGCTGTCGCTTCCTTCAATTTGGAGCCGCCCTTGGCCACGACAAGCTCGTAGAGAGGAAGCTGTTTGGTTTCGGTGTGAATCTTAAGCTTGAAGCGGTCTGCCAACAATGGCTGCAATATCAATCTGCGTTGCTCCGGGCTGAGCTTTTTCAAGGCATCAACATCAGAACCTGCCACCTTCGCATCAATATCGAATCGTGCCGAGTCGGCCCAGCTCGGCGCTCCTGAAACCAGGTCTTCTCTGATCCCGTATGCCGCTTGAATAAGCATCTTCAGTGAGACATTCGATGCAGCATAACCGTCCGGCTTAGCCATGATTCTGACCATGTTGTTGTCGGATTTGTTCGGCTTGACGGAAACAACGTCGAACGCCGGCAGTTTGACATCCGCAGTTACGTCCGGCTGTGCCGCTTCCCCCGGTACCGCACTTGTTTGACCCGGCATGCTCGAAGTAAAGACGGCCAACGATCCGGCCACAAGAAGCACCAGCCTAAGACTGAAATTCAGTTTGCAAACCCTACGTCCGTTCATACGCAGACAATCCTTTTCCTGGAGATCAACACTGACACCTCTGGACACACAAGCAGCAAAATTCGATGGAGAGTGCCTGTAAGACGTTTGTAATCCGCGATCGCACGCGACCGGACTAATTTATTTTTGTTTAGTTATACGTGCAGTCGAAGCCCATTGTTCACTAAAACATGTTTCGAATTGCCGCTCCGCTATTCCCTTGTGACGTTGGCGCAAGAGCTTGACACCCGGACTTCTGCGTCCGTTTCCGGACAGTCTCACCAGGGCGAAATCTTTGTATCGCCGAAAACGGCAGAGCATTTCAAACACCTGAGAACAGCTTTTCGAAAGAGATTTCGCGTAGCCCCGCGGACCTCCAAAGGTCGCCCAAGAGTCCCGAGCGCAGAGTGAATCACAAGCAACAGCAGCAACATCAATTCATTCTGTAGATGGCGCTGACAAGAGAAATTCTCCGCCCGGGAATAGATCTCGCACCAGCGTGTTTAAAAAGAGTGAACAACTATGTCATGGAATCACGACGGAGCAGGCCAAGCGGACGCGACGGGCATCGAGCATCTCGACGGATTGTACAGTTACGCGATGGTCTTGAGCCGCAACCATGCAGAAGCACAGGACTTGGTGCAGGAGACCTACGTTCGCGCCATTCAGGCGATGGGGCGGCTGCGAGCGGGCAGCAACATGAAGAGCTGGCTCTTTACTATCCTGAGAAATATTTGGTTCAACCAATTGAGAAAGCGGCGAAATGGTCCTCAAATGGTTGAGTTCGAGGTGGGGGATGGCGTCGCCAACAGCATCGCAGAGCCATCCAAAGACCCACATGATCTTTACGTGAGCAAGATGGAGACTGAGCAGGTGCGAGCGGCGATTCAGGAGCTACCGGTGGAATCCCGGGAGATTATCCTGCTGCGGGAATATGAAGATCTCTCGTATCAGGAGATTGCGACTGTCTTGGACTGTCCCGTTGGAACCGTGATGTCGCGATTGGGGAGAGCGCGCGCAAAGCTTCGTGTATTGCTTTCAGAAACACTGAAGGGGTCTGATTTGCCGTCAGTGAGAGGCACAAAATGAAGGATTGTGGTGCTGACTATGGCGCGATCATCGAGCTCTATCTCGACAAGGAACTGAACGGTCCCGACCTTGAAGAGTTTCGAACGCACTTAGAGGAATGCGAAGCCTGCCGGGCGGAGCTTGCGGCGGCAGAGGAGTTATCCCGTCTCCTGCATCGGTCGCGGCCGTTGTACTCCGCCCCGGATGCCCTGCGCGATCGAGTGATGCGAACAACGGAGCTGTCACCGTCTTCAGCCTTTTACGCACGACCCCGCCTCCGAGAGCGTATCTTGAAAGTCTTAGCGCGACCCTTGCAATCTGCGGGTCGTGGCGTTCCTCGTTGGCCCCTGTTGGTAGCTGCAATTCTTCTCGTTGCCGCACTTCTGCCAATATCGGGAATTCTGCGCCAAGCGAGCGCTAATAGCTACATCGAAGCAGCCGTCGCGGCCCACCGCAGCTCTTTGAACGGCAGCCTTCCCCTTGAGATCAAGTCCGAATCGCCCAGCGTAGTCACCGCATGGTTTGCCGGTAAAGTTCCTTTCAAATTCCGCCTTCCCGATGCCGCCGAGGAAGTAGGACGTGAGCAAGTCTACCGATTAACCGGAGGACGCCTGGTCAACTACAAAGACGGATATGCTGCGCTGATTTCTTATCAGATCCAGCAGCAAACCATCAGCCTTCTAGTCGCTTCAAGCAAATCTGCCGTGGCTGCCGGCGGTGAGCAGGTCCCTTCCGGCAGGATCGTATTTCATTACAGCAAGCACGCGGGCTTCGCTGTCATTACCTGGAGCACCCACGGGCTCACCTACGCTCTTGTCTCATCGTTGCCTGGTTCCGGACGGCAGTCCTGCCTGGTGTGCCACCAAAATATGGCAGACGGGAACCACTTTAGCGCCCACCGATAGATACATTACATATATTCTGTGAGACGCCTCGTATGTGACCGCAGCCGATCCATCAGGCGCTGACAACTTCCGCGGCTCAAAAAACCCGAAATCCGTGTAGAAATGAATTGGCAAAGTCTTCTCGAGTCAAATGTTAAAAAACTCCTAGTCAGTCGGCCTGGTCTCCCCGTCAGTCGTCTATAAGAATAGGTCGACCATTAGCCTATTCGCTACGCAGTTATGTGGCACCGATCCCGCGCGATCATTGTGCGCGACGGATACGAATCGGAATAGATCTCCGATTTACGTGTTTTATCTTCAGGATGCGGGATAGGCGCCATTACAGCCAAATGCATCAGTCGGCTTGACACCACGCAGCAGCAAAAAGAGTCAAAAAGTCTTTTGAAGTCAGGAGTGAAGCGGAATGAATTCTATGTTGGAGTCACGTTCGGGAAGTGAGGTCGAGACCTTCAGTCATTCGCGAGGTAATCTCGAGCCGTTGGACGTCTTGTTTTCGCGGTATCGCCCCGTTCTTTATCTGATCGCCTACCGCGTGCTCGTCAATCACACGGAGGCCGAAGATGCAGTGCGGAACTGCCTAAGCGCAGCCGTCGATTGCGCCCCACGGTTTGACCATGAAGGCGCATTCCGCAGTTGGCTGGCTAGAATCCTTATCGATGAAGCAGTGACGATTCTCCACAAGCAAAGAGGTTCCACAGTGGGACACTGGTGATCATGATTGCCGGCCCGTATCAGACAGTAGCGACCGGCAGTAGCTGCAATATGAAAACAGGTCTTCCGTTTCCGCTCGTTTCGTACACATAACGTTCATCAAAGCAAAAAACGAGCTATCAAGGAACATCGACGTTCTTTCCTCTAGCTGGGTGCCATTCGGCTGCCTCATTACTGCAGCAAAGCCATTGCCGCATCGGTCATTGCCGTAACCCCGGTCCGGAGCGTCGGTTCGGGAAGCGGAGCAAAGAAGGGCGAGTGCGGCGACGGCAGCGCCACTCCGGTCCGCTCGCTTTCGGCAACCTTCGCAGGGTCATACGCGCCCAGCCAGAAGATCACCGCTGGAATCTGATGATCCAGGCTGAAGATTCCAAAGTCTTCGCTGCCCATGATGGGTTGTTTCTCGATCACATTTTCCGACCCAAGCTTCGCCACAAAGATCTTCTGCAGCCTCGCCGCAAGCGCCGGGTCGTTGATCGTCGCCGGGGTTGACTCATGATCGAGCACAGTCACAATCGGCATCCTGTTCTCGGGAACACCGGCCGCGATCGCAACTCCTTTGGCGGTACGCTTCACCCCTTCGATGATCGCCTGCCGCACCTCTTCGCTGTAGCAACGGGTCGTCAGCTCCATCTTCACTTCATCGGAGATGATGTTGCGCTTCGTCCCGCCATGAATGTCACCCACCGTCACGACTGCGGGCTGAGACGGAGGAGTCGACCGGCTCACCACCGTCTGCAGCTCCACGATGAACTCAGCCGCCATCACGATCGGGTCCTTACCCGCCTCTGGCGCTGCGCCATGAGTCCCCACACCGCGCATCACGACGTCGATCGAGGTCGAACTCGCCAGCGCCGGCCCTGAGACAACCGACACCTTCCCCGCCGCAAAGTTCGCGTCGTGCAGCGCTATCGCAAGATCAGGCTTACCAAATCGCTCGTAAAGATGGTCCGCCAGCATCGCCTTCGCGCCATCGATGGTCTCTTCACTTGGCTGTCCGATCAGCATCAGGGTTCCATGCCACTGGCTCTTCAGAGCAGCCATGTTTCGCGCTACTCCAATTATCGTTGTGATGTGAACATCGTGTCCGCAGGCGTGCATCACGCCGACATCCTGCCCTGCCGGATTCTTCGCCCGTACTTTGCTGGCATAGGGTAGCTTCGTATCTTCCGTCACCGGCAGCGCGTCGATGTCTGCGCGGACCAGCAGCGTCGGACCAGCGCCATTCTTCAGAATCCCCACCACGCCATAGGCCTGCGAGCCGTCGGGATACTTACCCACGCGCTCAGTCACCGTGTACCCGGCCTTACGCAGCTCGTCGGCCAGCAATGCGGAGGTCTGTGCCTCGTGATGGGACAACTCCGGCGCCGTATGAATGCCCTTGTAGGTCGTCAGCAGGCCCGGAAGCTGCTTGTCCACCAACGCGGGAACCTCCTGCGCTACTAACTCTGTCTTTAATCCTGCGGCTACTGCCGCAGCTATCCCGCACGCCACAATCCACTGCCTCAGTTGCATCCCCTTCTCCGGTTTTCTTTGGAACTAGGTTTGTACTGAACTGTACATGCTTGCCGCGATAGACTCCACCTATCGTGACTTTCTACTGGCCAGCGATCATCGGTTTTCTTTTTGGATTCGGCTTTGGCGTTGGGTGCGCCCTTGCCGTCATGTACTCCATTTATATGGGAGGTTACCGCGCCGCCATTCGCGACTCGCGACTGCAACCGCCGCCGGAACGGTACACAAAGGCCGTCGAAAGATCACAGCGCGACGGGAAAAAATAAACGTCCGCGGTAGTGGTGAGACCAAAGTCAGCAACAAACTAGCGCGCTGCCAACTCCGACCGCATGTCCTTTACCTCTCGAGTCAACGCCTCAATCGCCTTCATCAGTTCGGCGCGTTGGGCATCGTCGCTCATTGCCTTAATGCCTTCCAGATAGAAGTTTCCATTCGGCTCCAGCACACATTTTTCCACCTCGTTGAAGTCGTCGTATCCCTGCTTGTGCAGAACCGAACGCAGCTCCAACTCGGTAAGCGCCTCCTTCTTCATAGCCTCCCAATCAACCACCCCATGCCGGATCAAAACGGTTTCAGGCAACTCGAAGAGCTTGTTCAGCTTCGGCGCGCGGTACAGTACCCGCGTCAGCAGCCAGTTGACGGTCAAAAGGGAGAACGCGCCAATCACACCTCCCGACACCGAGTTGTCGTCGCCGATCATCGCGTTCTGTACCGTGTTCGCCAGGCTCAACAAGACGACCAGATCGAACGGGTTCAGTTGCGCCAGTTCGCGCTTGCCAAACAGCCGCAGGAAGCCGACGAGAAACAAGTAGACGAACACGGGACGCAAAATCTTCTCCAGCACCGGCAGCGGTAGATGAAACATGCTCTCGATCAAAAAATCTCCTTTTCTATGTGACTTCCATTGCATACCGTTTCTGGTGCCACTCCCACGCGCTGGCGATGATCTGATCCAACTGCGCGAACTCTGGCTTCCATCCCAACTCAGTCTTGATCTTCTCCGAACTCGCCACCAGCACCGCGGGATCGCCCGGGCGTCGCGGACATTCCTCGACCGCGATCGGCCTTCCCGTCACTCGGCGCACCGAGTCGATCACTTCCAGCACAGAAAATCCTTGGCCGTTTCCAATGTTGTAGATCAGCCTGCTCTTCGCCTCGCTCAACGCGCCCAGCGCCAGCAGGTGTGCGTCCGCGAGATCGCGCACATGAATGTAATCCCGGATACAGGTGCCGTCCTTGGTTGGATAATCGCGACCAAAGATCTTGATGTTCGCCCGCCGCCCCAGCGCCACATCGAGGATCAACGGAATCAGATGGGACTCCGGCTCATGCGCCTCGCCGTAGCCCTCGATCGCTCCCGCCACGTTGAAATACCGCAAGCTCGCATATTTGAGACCATGGCTAAGATTCATCCACCGAAGCATCTGTTCCACCAGCAGCTTGCTCTCGCCATAGGGATTGGTGGGCTGGAGCTTCGCGTCTTCCAGGATCGGCGTGGACTCCGGCTCTCCGTAGCACGCCGCGGTCGAGCTGAAGACCAGCCGGTCATGCCCGGTAGCCAGCATCGCCTCCAGCAGAGAAAGTGACGCTGCCGTGTTATCTCTGAAATAAATCTCCGGCCGCTTCATGCTCTCGCCGGCTTCAATTAAGGCGGCGAAATGCATGACTCCATCGAAGCGTCCATGGCCGAGAGTCTTCTCCAGCAACGCCCGGTCGGCAATGTCTCCCTCGATAAATTCGGCTTTTGCGTCCACAGCTAACCGCTTGCTGTGGCAAAGGTTGTCGAACACCGTTACCACATGCCCCTGAGACAGCAAAAGGCGCGTCAGCGTACCCCCAATATAGCCCGCTCCGCCCGTTATTAAAATCTTCATGATTTCCCTCGTGTTCGTTCCTAGTTGGATACCACAAAAGTACCAGTGTCAATCACTTACGCTTACGGCAATATACTTGCAGTAAGCGAACGGCAGAGTATCGGCACATGAACAAGCATGTGGCTCCCCGATGCACGGTACCTGCTACAACCTTTTTCTTTGCGGCTTGCGTCTCTCTAAACGAGGTAGTGCAACTTCCGCGACGTTCCCCTGGCATAGACCAGGTTCGATCTATACCACGGCGCTCTTCGGAGCAGATCTTGCAATACCGATTCTGACAGATCGCCAGCATCGGTCCCATATTCCGCCTTCTTCAACGAGGCCCTTCAAGGATTTTCCATGGCAAAGCCGCTCCGCACTGATGATCCCGCACCGCCTAATATGCAGTTCGCACACTTCGGCGTCCTCAATGACGGTAACCAGAGCAAATCCTCGCTCTTCACCTCCATCGCGCTGAACGTGCTGCTCGCCTTCTGCGCGGTCGTCATCGGCGCTGCGGCGAAGAAGACCATCGACAACCGGCATAAGCTGACCGAGTTGACCGAGCCCATTCCGATCAAGAAGGCCGAGGAGCCGCCGCCGCCGAAGATCAAGATCAAGATTCCGCCACCACCACCCATGGTTAAAGTGGAACCGCCGAAAATCAAGCTGCCCGACGTCAAGCTGCCCGACGTTCCCAAGCCGCCAGAGATCAAGATGGCCCAGCCGATGCCGGTCGTTCTTCCCGCGCCGCCGAAGCTGGTCCAGGCTCCGCCGGCTCCGAAGGTCGTGAGTCTCGCTCAGGCTATGCCCGCATCGGTACCGAACAACTCTCCACACCCGACTGCCGTCGCACTCGGTTCCACGTCGAACCCGATTGCAGTTTCAGACAAGCCGTCGCCGACCGCGATTAATCTTGGCAACAAGGGAATGTCTGGCATGCCAGCCTCCAATAATGGTGCTGGAGCCGCCTCCACCGTTGTCAATCTTGGTTCCGGTTCGCCGACCGGACAGAACATGAAAGGCAATGGTCCTGTGGCTGTCGCGGGCATCCCGCACGGTGTCCCCGGAGGCACTGGCCCGATGAACGCTCCAGGCCGCGTTGCCGGCCCCGTCAATCTCGGACAAGCCGCTCCTCCGCCAATGCCGAAGCCAGTTGGCCCTTCCTCTGCAACCGCCAAGAGCGGACCCAAGGTGATCTTTAAACCCAAGCCAGAGTACACCACGGAGGCCAAACAGCTTCACATCGAAGGCAATGTCACGGTGAGAATTCGCGTCTCTTCGTCTGGCTCCGTCCAGGTATTGGGAGTTACCAGCGATCTCGGTCATGGCCTCGGCGACTCCGCCGTCCGTGCCGTTCAAGCCACCCGCTTTTCACCCGCCACCGACGATTCGGGTCATCCGATCGAGTGGGAGGGCATCGTAAATGTCGCATTTCAACTCGCTGGATGAGAAACATAATTTTAATCCGGTTGTCGCAGCATGCACTAGCATCTAGTCCATATTCAGGCTGACCCTCGGGTTGGCCGCAGGAGCCGTACATGATTCTCGGGAAACAGTCTACCGCCGGTTTAGCCCTGGCACTCTTCGTCGCTACAACTCTCCCCGCCCAGGCAGGCCTCCTGCATGGAAAGAAGAAGCAAAACGACGATCTCTCGACTACTCGCAAACCTTCGCCAGCGCAGAACGCGCTCATCGATAAGTCGATCGCTCGCGAGAAGGTGGTCGTCAAGACCATCAAAGAACGGGCTCCGCTCGTTGAGACTTATATCCAGAACATGAAGCCCGACCCGCTACTGGGTCAGGTGCCCGAATCGGACCAGCACTTCCTTAGCCGCGTCGATTTTAAAACCGTCATCAATGACCAGAGCTACGCGGTCAACAAGGACACCTCGCAGGGAGGAGGAGGCGGCGGCAAGATGGGATTCTTCAAGCATTCCCTCTCCGCTGTCGGCAGCCTCGGCGGCAGCCTGCACCTCACTTTCCACGAGGCCGGCTTCGTCCAGATGTTGTTGATGGACTCCAACAACTTCGACCGGCAGCACTATAACTTCGGCTACGTCCGCAACGACTTTCTCGGCAACACCCCCACCGCCGTCTTCGATGTAACCCCGATCGGAGGCAAAAAAGACTTCGGCCGTTTCTTCGGCCGCGTCTGGATTGAGGCACGCAACGGCAACGTCGTCCGCTTCAACGGCGACTTCGCCGGCACCGAAGAAGACCAGAAGGAGTTCTACCACTTCGACAGCTGGCGCACCAACGTTCAGCCTGACCTCTGGCTCCCGACTTCGTTCTACGTCGAAGAGAGCGACCCCAAGAGCGTCTCCCGCACTCTCAAGTTCAAGGCGATTAACCACATCTGGGGCTATGTCCTCAAGGTTCCTCCTCCGGAAGCCGCAGACGCCTCGCTTGAGGTCGTCGGCGCGACCGACGTCAGCAACGACGCACAGGATGTCAGCCCGCTCGGTGCCCAGCGCGCCTGGGTCCAGCAGGCAGAGGACAATATCGTTGAACGCCTCTTCCAGGCCGGCCTCCTCGACGCTCCCAGCGAATTCGACAAGACTTTGGAAGCGCTGGCAAACAACATCCTGGCCTACAACAACATCACACTCTCCAGGCCGATCCGCTGCCGTACGCTGCTGACCGAGCCTCTGGAGTCTCTCGCCATCGGAAACACTATCGTCGTCTCCAAGAGCCTGCTCGACACCACCGGCGTGGTAACGCAGGACGGCGCGCAGCAGATGGGCAACCTCAATGCGATTCTTGCCTTCCAGATTGCGCACATTATCCTTGCCCACCGTCTCGACACCAAGTACGCCTTCAACGATCGCCTGCTCTTCCCGTCGACCTCGGTCTTCAACCGCATTCCCATGCACCACACCGATGCCGACAACACCGCAGCGGCCAAGAAAGCCCTGGAACTGCTGAACGCGAAGGAGCTCGAGAGCGGGCAACAATACTTCAGCCTCTACCTCCAACAGCTGCAGCAGCGCGTCAAGAGCCTCAAGGCCCTCAACCAGCCGATGATCGGTGACGGTCTTACCAAGAGCGACGAGGATCCGACCTTCTGGATGCAAGCCATTACCGCCAAGGGCCCGAAACTCGATATGAAGGACCTCAAGCAGCAGGCTGCAATGCCTCTTGCCAGCTTCCTCCGTTTCGATCCCTGGACCGATCAGGTCTTCGTGATGCACACACCATTCGAGCCTCTTCTGACCGCGGCCGACAAAATGCCGTTTGAAGTCGAGCCCGTTTACCTGAAACTCAGCTACTACAAGGCGCCGGCCGAGGCGGCTCCAGCTCCCGCAGGCGCAGCACCGGCACCCGCGACTCCTCCGGCCGACAACACTGCAGCACCTGCTGCAGGCACCGCGGCCCCAACCAATCCTGCAACCCCGACACCGCAGTAAACTGAACTTCAGAGCGTGGTCAGCCGATAATAGTTTGAGAAAACGGCCCCACGCTGTTCTACTGCTTGAGGCCAGTTTGTCTCACACGAAAAAGAAACGCCGCACGTTTCGCTTATTAGGAGGCACCAGTTGAAGCGGCATACTCTTATCGGCTGTTTCGCCTGCGTCCTCAGTATGTCCACCTGGTCGCATGCACAAGCTACGCCCACTGCGTCGCGTCTGGGGTCGATTGCCTTGGGTGTAGGTGGAACGATTATCAATCCCGACTTCGCCCAGTCCAGGATCGGAGCCATCACATTCTTTGCAGACATCAACCTGCCCTATAACCTCGGAGTGGAAGGGGTAATCCATTATTCCGTCAACACGCCATCGGACGTCAGTGAAAACTCCTACCTCATTGGCCCGCGTTATATCGTGCGTCATAAGCGTGTTGAGGGATACGCCAAAGGGCTCGTCGGTGTCGGCCACTTCGGATTGCAACAGGGTAGCTATGCGAATCCAAATACCGCAACCTACTTCGAATACGCACTGGGCGGTGGGATCGACGTCCGTGTCTCCCGCCATTTCAACATCAGAGCGATCGATTTCGAATATCAGAAGTGGCCTGGCTTTAGTCCCCACACTCTCTCCCCCTATGGAGGCACCGTCGGCGTCTCCTATGTTTTTCACTAGCCCTAATCACTAGCCCCAAACTGACACTGCATAAAAAATTGTGCGAGGTTTTCCTGCGCAGCAAAGCTGATGCTCTGTTTTCTGCTGCATTCGACCCGCTTTTAGAGGGATTCACATGTTAATACGGGCTATCGCCTTCATAGGCCTGCTGGGAGCCGCAGCCATGCTCCATGCCCAATCCGAACCGACTGCCTCCCGCCTGGGAAGTCTCAAAATCGGTGGCGGCTTCTCAACTGCAAACTCGGACTACGGCGGCCGCTATAACGGTGGCGCCGCTTACATCAACTTCGACTTCCTGCCCCACATCGGCGTGGAAGGCGAGTTTCATTTCGTCAAGCAGCCCGCCGGTCTCTACGAGAAGACCTACGAGGCCGGTGGCCGGTACTTCCGCACCTACCATAAGTTCGTCCCATACGGTAAGGTGATGTACGGCCGCGGCGTCTTCAACTTCCCTCCCCTGCCCGATGGATTCCGGCCAAATATCGCCTATAACCTGATCGCTGGCGGCATCGGCGCCGACTTCAAAGTGAAGCCTTACCTCTACGCCCGTGCCGACTGGGAGTACCAAAGCTGGTTCGGTTTCCAAAACTCCAGCCTTTCCCCGAGCATTCTCACCATCGGTGCCGCGTACCGCTTCAAATAACCGTCTCTTTACGCCAAAAAGCAAAGCCCCGGTCAGGACCGGGGCTTTCGAACTTAAGAATCAAACTCACTTAGAAGTGGTACGCAACACCGAGCGACGGAGTCGAAATGACCTCATAGCGGTTAGTGTTGAAGATGTTCCCCGGCATACTGAAATT
>JAOAPF010000153.1 GCA_025462755.1 Edaphobacter sp. | reverse complement strand
GCTTGAATGATTCCTGCACTTTGAGGCGCTCTTCGCGGCCAATGCCGCCGTGAATCATCACGACGGCCTCCTTACGACCGAGCAATGTAGTGATGCGGTTCTCAAGGTAGTTCAACGTATCGCGGTGCTCGGTGAAAATGACGAGCTTCTGGTGAGGTGACGGCGTCGGCTTTGGAACGGTCCGCTCACCTGAGTCATAAGGTGGCGCCTCTTCTGCGAACTGGTTGGCGATCGCGGCGGGAGTGAATATCTCACCCAATAGGCTCGCCAGTTCGCGCCATTTTGTATCAGCGCCGCTGCGCCGGACGCTAAGGGCGCGCGATTCTAGTCCCTTCAACGTATCGATCTCGGCATTCAACTCAGCAATAGAACGAGCCGCGGTCGCCTGATCGAGGATTTCCTCTTCGGCAGCTTCGACCTCACCGTCCGGCGCGTCCTCGAGATCCTCAATATCCTCAGTGTCTAGCGCTATAACAGCGGGGCCCGCTGCCCGTGTGGCCAGGCCACCGCGTTGGAGCACTTCCATCTCACGCAACCGGCTTTCCAACCTTTCACGACGACGGCGGAGGGACTGGTAGATCGCCTCGGGTGAGGACGCCAGCCGACGTTGGAGGATGGTGAGGGCGAAGCCAACTGTGCCAGCGCGTTTATTGTTTTCGAGCGCTTCTGCGCGATTGAACTCCTCCCGCACATAGTCGGTGACAGCCTTATAGAGATGGGCCTCAGCCTCCGATAACTTGTAAGGTACGGTATAAGCAATGCGCTCGGGGAACAGCGGCGTCCCGTCGAATTTGAGCAAGCTCTCCTTCACCATCCGGCGCATCAGGTCCGAAACGTCCGCTACGTGCGCCCCGTCACGGAAGCGGCCCTCAAAACGGTCACCGTCAAGCAGCGCCATGAATAGCTGGAAGTCCGCTTCCTTGCCGTTGTGCGGAGTCGCCGTCATCAATAGGAAGTGCCGCGTAATGGTCGAGAGAAGTTGGCCTAATCGATAACGCTTGGTGTACTTGGTCTCGCCACCGAAGACGGTAGCTGACATTTTATGTGCTTCGTCGCAAACGATGAGATCCCAGCGGCAATCCGGCGCCTGGAGCTTCTGCTGGACATCTTCATTGCGAGATAGCTTGTCGAGCCGAGCGATGACGAGATTAGTTTCTAGAAACCAGTTTCCCGTGCGGGCAGCTTCGAGTTTATCGTTAGTAAGAATCTCAAAGGGCAATTGGAATCGACGATAGAGTTCGTCCTGCCACTGCTCGGCCAGGCTGCCAGGGCAAACGACAAGGCAACGCTGGAGATCGCCGCGCGCGATTAGTTCCTTCATGAGCAGGCCAGCCATGATCGTCTTGCCGGCGCCCGGGTCGTCCGCCAGCAAGAATCGCAGTGGCTGCCGAGGGAGCATGGCCTCGTAAACAGCAGTAATTTGGTGAGGTAGTGGGTCAACGACGGACGTATGAACCGCGAGCACCGGGTCGAATAGGTGAGCGAGTCGAATTCGCTGAGCTTCAGAGACTAGCCTGAACAGCGCACCATCGCCGTCGAAGCTCCACGGGCGGCCCATCTCGACGACGTCAATACGTAACTCGTCGTGTCGGTAGAGAAGCTCGTTCGCAACCTTCCCTTCGGGTGTCTTGTACGTAAGTTCGAGTGCCTCTGACCCGTGCCACTGAACAGTGACGACAGTCACTAGGCTATTTGGGAGAATACCTCGGAGGGATGCATTGGGTGTTAAATCCTCTAAGCGGCTCATTAATGTCCTGCACTTCTTACGTGAGTGATTTAGCGCCAGCGCAACTACTGGCCCGGTCTGCTGCATTCTTAGTCATGACAGCGTGAGGCACAATTATTTTAGGGGAAGGACGAGCCCTGTTCTCGCACCGGTTGCCACAAACGGCAGCACAATACTCACATTGTCCTTGCCATGCGGGTAACCGAATAATAGATTCCGATAACCATTATTCTCGGAAGCTATTATCGGGGGCAAAATCTTGGACACAACGTCAGTTGCGATCATCGACGGCACCCCTGTGCCTGCTCAAAACGTTGAACCGGACCTCGCCCGTGCCACAGACTATGCCCGCGCCGAGAAGGCGCCTGCCACCCGCAAGGCCTATTTGAAGGACTTCGAGCTGTTCGGTGTTTGGTGCCAGGATCGTGGCCTTGACGTGCTACCGGCATCTGTTGAGGCCGTCGCTGCCTTTTTGGCGCATGAAGCTGACCGCGGCGTCAAACCCTCCACCATCGGCCGGCGGTGCGCGGCGATCCGGTATGTCCACAGCCTCGGCAAGAAGAGCTCTAATCCCTCTCCGACCGCCGATGAGCGGGTGAAAGCCGTTGTGCGTGGCATTCGACGCACGCACGGCGTGGCCGCAAGACGTGTTCTGCCGGCGACCGCCGATCGCGTCATTGCCATGGCTCCTCGTCCCGATGGCACGCTCGCGGCGTTACGCGACCGCGCGCTCTTGCTGCTTGGCTTTGCCGGAGCCTTCCGGCGCTCCGAGCTTGTGGGCTTGGACCTTGCTGACATCCAAGAGGTCTCCGAAGGGTTACGCGTAACCATTCGCCGCGGGAAAACGGACCAGGAGGGCGCTGGCGCCGTCGTTGCAATCGTCCGCGGCGACGTCGCCTGCCCCGTAACCGCATTGATGGAGTGGTTACGCGCTGCGAACATCACGGAAGGCCCGGTGTTCAGATCGGTTCGCCGGGGCGACCATGTTCAGCAAGCACGCCTCACCGACCGATCGGTGGCAAACATCATCAAATCGCATGCGGAGCGCGCTGGGCTCGATCCAGCGGAGTTCTCAGGGCATTCCCTGCGGGCTGGCTTCCTGACCAGCGCCGCCAAGCGAGGGGCCTCTATGTTTAAGATGATGGCGACAAGCCGCCATCGCTCTCCCGCGTCGCTTGTTGGTTACGTACGTGATCAAGAGCTGTTCGTGGATCATGCAGGCTCGGGCCTTCTTTGAGGTAACGGCAGTCAATGCACCAAGGGAAACCTCAGTATCGATCGAATACTCAGATGCTAACAGCATCCGAGATCGCCGAGCTGCGTCGGAAAGCCGAAGAAACGGGAGCGTATGCCGCAAAAGCGTTTGGATTGCCCAAACGCGCGAATTCCAATCATGGCTTCATTCGTCGAATGCTCGCGAGGCTTCGTGTAGCCATCGCGAGCACTCGCGAGCTTTCGTGAGATCCTCGCGAGGACGCTCCGAAAAGAGAACTGCGCTAGCACGCTGCTAGCGCTCTATCGTCAGGGCAAAAAGAGCGCGCGGATCGCGGCGGCCTCCGTACCCCCCTAGATGGACTCGGAAAACACAACTCCGACTGCCGAGAGCAATCAGCGTTTGATATTGATTTTGTTTAAGTTTATGGCTTCCCGGCCCGCGTCTGAGTTTGAGTTAATCAGACTCCGAGGGAGAAGCGTGCCAGTTCCTGATGCGCTGAGTCATAAGGAGCAACCAGCGTACGTTAAAAGGGCAGATGATCGCCGCCCTGCCAAGTAACCTGTTAATAGCGGTGGATTTCTAGGGATTGATCCGGAATTCCTTGGAAGTCTCTGACCGATATATTAAGTGTATCTCGTTATCGCCGCGCAAGACGTGCGGGATCTCTTCTAAAAGGGTTGCTGCACAAGACGTGCGGGATCCTCATTAAAAGGGGGTCTCGTTTTGCAGTCTTCTCGGTCTAACCTTTTGTCCAGCGCGGCGGATACCGCCACCAAGGACATTTCCCAAAAAATGGACTGTGTTGGAAATCGCGCCGACGATTCCGGCCATCTCCAACGCCTTGCCTATAGCGTTGCCGAAGCTGCGGTGGTGAGCAGCCTTTCTCGCTCGAAGCTCTACGAACTCCTTGCGAGCGGAGAACTTCGTTCG
>JAOAPF010000152.1 GCA_025462755.1 Edaphobacter sp. | reverse complement strand
GGAACGCCGATGCCGGAGTTGATGGCGTCGGCGACTCCGGCGCATCGTCGGCTGATCTTTGAGGAGTTGTTTTACCTGGAGCTTGGGCTGGAGTTGAAGCGGCGGCGAATGCGGGAGCGCGAGGGCACGGCATTCGCGACCACTGTGAAAGTGCGGGAGGCGATCAAGCAGGTGCTTCCCTTTCATCCAACCGCGGCGCAGAAGCGAGTTCTCGGCGAGATTGCGAACGATATGCGCCGGCCGCAGCCGATGCGGCGTCTGTTGCAGGGCGATGTGGGATCGGGTAAGACGATCGTGGCGATGCAGGCTGCACTGGTGGCGATTGAGAACGGGTATCAGGCGGCGTTGATGGCGCCGACAGAGATTCTTGCTACGCAACACTATTTGTCGGCGCGGAAGTTGCTGGGAGATGTGCTTTCGCCGCGGACGGGCAGGCCATACCGTGTGACGCTGCTGACGGGGTCCCTCGATGACGCGACCAAACGTGAGGCGCGGGGAAGGATCTTTCGCGGCGAAACGGATCTGGCTATTGGGACGCACGCTCTGATCGAGGACAAGGTCGACTTCGACAAACTGGGGCTCGTGATCGTGGATGAACAGCATCGATTCGGCGTGCAGCAACGATTTCGATTGATGAAGAAGCCGGGCGCGCTCGATCCGGATGTGCTGGTGATGACGGCCACTCCCATTCCTCGGACGCTGGCACTGACCTTGTATGGGGATCTGGATGCGAGTGTGATCGATGAGCTGCCGCCGGGGCGGACTCCGATTGTTACGCGGCGCACGACTGAGGAGCGGGCCGAGGACGTCTGGGGATTTGTGAGAAAGCAAGTGGAGGCCGGGAGGCAGGCTTACATTGTTTACCCGGTGATTGAAGGGGCGAAGGATGATCAACCGGAGTTGGACTTTCCTCGCGATGAGGAATTAGCGGAGGAGTCGGCTTTGAGTGCTGCGGCTGGGAAGAAAACAGCAGATTCCTCCGCTGCGCTGCGGAATGACAAAAAAGGGGCGGGAACGTCGAAGGGCAAAGGTGGGAGGGCTTCGGTAAAAACGGAGAAGCTGTTTGAGCCGAAGAAGGTGCTTCGTGCCGCAACCGATATGTACGAGGAGCTGCGAACGGGGCCGCTTGCCGGGTTGCGGCTGGGATTGTTGCATGGGCGGTTGAGCGCGGATGATAAAGAAGTGACCATGCGGCGCTTTCAGCGCGGCGACATTGATGTGCTGATTGCTACGACGGTGATTGAGGTGGGCGTGGACGTGGCAAACGCTTCGGTGATGGTGATTGAGCATGCGGAGCGGTTTGGTTTGGCTCAGATGCATCAACTGCGCGGGCGTGTGGGCCGTGGAGCGGCGAAGAGTTACTGCATCCTGATGACCGGAGGAAAAGTGAGCGATCAGGCTGAGGCGCGGCTGGATGCGATGGTGAGGACGCAGAACGGCTTCGAATTGGCAGAGCTGGACCTGCAGCAGCGTGGACCCGGAGAGTTTTTCGGCACGCGGCAGGCGGGGCTTCCGGAGTTTCGAGTGGCGAATCTGGTTCGCGACCGCGCGATGCTGGAGCTGGCAAAGGCTGAAGCGGCGAAGTTTGCTGAGTCGCCTGATCCTGCTGTCTCGCGCGAAGAGAGAGATGCGGTGTGGGCATGGCTAAAGCAGCAATGGCAGCGGAAGTATGGATTGGTCGAGGCTTGAGATTGGCTTTTGCTCAAGGGATTTCGCGATGCATCGTTCAACAGCGGCATAGTTCAACAGCGGCATAGATGATGCTGCCTCGAACGAAATGCGGGGGTTCTTCGCTATTTGCCGCGGAGTCCCCCCTGGAACTGTTCTAACCGACCAAAGCCGTTGGTGCGTTAGCTGGCAGTAGCGTGGGCAAAGGAAGACATGTCTGACGGCTGTGTAGATGCGGGTGCAGTGGCCTTTTTGGGGCCACGTTTGCGGGCCACGAGGACGCGGATTCGCTCGATCATTTCGGCGGGAGAGCTGGCGCCCTTGGGCAGGAAGACATCGGCGTGCAGAGCGCGATCGAAGGCGTTGACGGTGCCCGAGACGATCATTGCGGGCAGGCCCGGGTGGAGCTGCTTGGCGCGGCGAACCAGTTCGTTGCCGTCCATCTGCGGCATCAGGAGGTCGCACAGGATCAGATCGAGCGTTCCGGGAAGAGATCGCTCGAGGTGTTCCAGCGCGTCCTGAGCGGTATTGACCGCGACGATGCGGTAGCCACGGGTTTCGAGAAGAAAGGTGCGGACCGAGAGCACTTGTTCGTTGTCGTCTACGCAGAGGATCGTCTTCTTGGGGCGCATGCAGTCTCGCTTCTGCCGGACGCCACCTTGTGGTGGCTCGCAGCCGATAGGCCAGCGGGCGCGTCTGCGGGTTTGCAGGCGCACCTTCTGGTGGTGTTCAAAAGAAGCCCCGTGGCCGGCCTTCTATGGCCTTCGGCGCTGATGGGCCTTCTGCTCCGGGAGAGCGGAAGGCGGAGAGCGAGGCTCTCCCTTCTGCTCCACCAGAGATCAGGTGCATCTGTCCGACGAGCGAGGCTGCCGAACCGCGGGGTGCGAGAGAGGCTCTATGCCATGGCAGGTTGCCACGCGGCTCCAGAGGGCAAGAGATCGCTCTGCCGTGGATACAGTGAGGATCGATGCCGAAGGAAATGGCATACGACCTCAATGCGTGTGCAGGCAGCGAGGTTGCGCTTGGGGAGTCGCGACTGCGTAGCAGTCAAGCTTCTCTCAACTCAGATTGTCAGAAAACAGGCGAAAGCAATTTTCATCTTCAACAACGCGGCACGTTGCATGCAACGTCGTCGTCAACGCTTTCCAACAGTACGAACGGTTGGTTATCTTGGCAACGGCGAAGTTAGAGCGAAGATGACTCATATTTGGGCTTGCGCATCCACCGCTGCTTGAAATGGCGCGAATTCATTGGAGATTGACGTTGTGCGCCTGTTGAAATCGGGTGCATCACGGCAGGAAAAACCGCCCGCTTGCAACAGGAATTGTGCGGCCACCGACGAACACTTTTGTCACGATGCCGTTTTCGATCGTCGCGCTGACATGAATGCGGCTGGGACGCAGCATCTCAATTCCCTGCTCGATGACGATGGGCTGACCGCTTGCTGCCGCACCGCGGCGCACAAGGTAGGCGATGGTGCAGCCGGAAGCCGAACCGGTAGCAGGATCTTCGCCGGAGTCGAACTGCATGCGGGCGTGCCAGTCCGCTCCCGAATTTTCGTGAGCGCGAGTGATGCAGTAGAAGAATTTTGCACCGATGCGATTAAGATATGCGCGGGCGACGTGAGGTGAGATCTGCAGACGCGCAGCGACCTCCAACGAGCGGAGCGGCACGATGCAAAAGGCCATTCCCGTTGAGACGACCTGTGCGGGAAGATTGGGGTCGAGATCGTGGGCGGAGAGGTTGAGTGCCTTAGCGAGCGCGTCGCGATCCTCTCTGCTGTTGCGAATCTCTCCGAAGGTTGGGTCTTTCTGTTGCATGGTTCCGAAGACACCTTGCTCGCAGGGCTGCGGCGCTATGAAGCGAACTGGGATGGGGCCGATGCCGAGGTCGAGGATGATCTGCTCAGCGCCGCGTAGGACCGGATGATTGCAGTAGAGCCAGCTTGCGGTGCCAAGCGTAGGATGGCCGGCGAAGGGGACCTCTTCGGTGGTGAGGAAGATGCGAACCTGCACGCCGCGTTCGCGCTCGATCCCAGGAGCACGAGGGAGGATGAACGTCGTCTCGTTGAGATTGGTTTCGCGGGCGAGGGCCTGCATCTCCTCGGTGGAGAGGCCGCGGGCATCGCTGAAGATAGCGAGAGCGTTGCCTTCGAGGGGATTTTCGGCGAAGACATCGACTTGTGCGAAGTCATAAGCGCAGTGAGCCGTAGGGGGAGCTGAGGCTAAAGTTGCAGGCGTGCTGTAGGGTTCATCAGTTGACATGAAACCTCCTCGGACGTATGGTTTGGATAGACCGCAATGAGGCAAACCTGCTTCATGCTAGCTCAGCTGGCACGCGGTACAAAAGATTTGTTATGACTATGACGCTCAATACGACCACTACACTCTGCTGTTGCTGTAGCCCGGCGCGGGTGTGTGGATGAGCGAATCGAAGTAAGCATCTTCGAGCAGCACAGAGCCCACCCGAGAGCCAACGAGCCGGGTGGGTTTCTTACGTCAGGTAGAATTGGGCTCTTCAGTTATCCCAACTCGGAATGTTGAAATTTCCCAGAAAAGGCGAAACGATATGTCACTCCGTATCAATGATATTGCTCCTGACTTCACAGCAGAGACCACACACGGCACGATTCACTTCCACGAGTGGATCGGCGACAACTGGGCTGTTCTCTTCTCTCACCCGAAGGACTTTACCCCGGTCTGTACGACGGAACTTGGCGCGGTCGCGAGCCTCGAAGCCGATTTCGCGAAGCGTGGTGCAAAGGTGATCGGACTGAGCGTCGACCCGGTCGAAAATC
>JAOAPF010000123.1 GCA_025462755.1 Edaphobacter sp. | reverse complement strand
AGGCGCCGCTCTACGATGTCGGTGTCCTGAGTGAACGTGGAATGCTTCCGAGACTCGATAGCATCTCGGCCGCGGCGGTCCTCGACAGACTTTCTCTGCTCAAGTACCGCAATGCCCACGGCTCGCATATCTACATTCGCCCATCCGGGGAGCATCGTTTCACTACTCTCGACGATCTCAGCGAGACCTCGCTTGCGAGGCTCTCGGCAGATGGCTTCAACCCATGTGCTGTGGTCGAGACCAGCGCCGGCAACTTTCAAGCATGGCTCAAGCACTCCAGAATATTTCCGAAGCTCCTCGGAACGTTTGCCGCGCAGACATTGGCCGAGCGCTACGACGCTGACCCCAGCGCGGCGGACTGGAGGCGGTTTGGACGGCTTCCCGGCTTCACGAACTGCAAACCTAAATACAGAAGGCCGGACGGTCTCTTCCCTTTCGTGCGCCTGCACAGCCACAGTGGACAACAGTACCCGATGGCGGAGGCCTTCGAGCAAGAGATAACGACGCTCTACCAAGCCCGCGAGCAGGCACGCGAGGCGAAACGGCTGCAAAGTTCTCTTTCTCCCCATAGGGGACCGAGGTTATCGAATCTGTCTCTTGAGCGATTCCGAACTTCGATCAAGTACCAGGACCGGCCCGCCGCTGCTGACATCGCGTTCTGTGTCGCCGCTTATGCCAATGGCATGACTGAGGACCGGATTGGACGTGCCCTTGAAGACGACTATCTCTCCCGCGACCCCAGCCCTACAAAACGAGCTGCCTACGTCCGAAGGACGATGGAGAAGGCGAGGAGATGGACGGGACGATGAGCATCGGTGCTGCACTTGCCCTTGTCATTTTTTCTCCTGCTTGCGAATGACACTTCTAGTTTCTGAGCTGGCTTTTGTAACTCACGTCATGAGGGAAGGCCATTTGAACAGGGCGCACCCTTCCGGTTTGCCTTTCTATCTGCGTTCAGCGTGCCGCGCTCAAAACACCCACGCCCTTCGGACGCACGCTCTTCTTCCCAGAAACCGCTACGCGCCTCTGCAAGGTGCGGACTCCTCCCCCTAGGCAAGCTATGGTCCCCTTCCGCAGATTCCGTCCAGTCGCCTTGGGAGTGGGTCGCGACGGCACACCCTCCGGGCAAGCATGTACCGCAGACAGCGGACAAACCAAAAGAAACGGAGCTATACACCATGTTCAACAAAGTCATCCTCATCGGCCGCCTCGGACAGAACGCAGAAGCCAAAACCGCACTGAACAACCGAGAGTACGTCGTCCTCAACATCGCCACCCAGGAAAGCTGGAAGAACGACACAGGCGATTACGAGACTCGCACCGAATGGCATCGCGTCTATGCCTGGAGGAATCTCTCAAAGTTCGCCAAGACCCTCCAGAAGGGGCAGCTCGTCACCCTTGAAGGCATCTTGCGTTATCGAGAGGTCGAGGATGAGGTCAAGGGCACTAAGTTAAAGCACCGGATCGCAGAGGTCCACGCCATCAGCATGAAGCGGCTCTCGAAAGTAGAGGCCACCGATGATCCCTCGGACGGAGCCGACGACGAGTAATCGCTCGCCTTGGTGGGCTGAGCCGCTGGGCTCAGCCCACCTTTAGGAATAGTCGCTCTCCGGTTGCATGGAAGGATGATTCGGGCACTCATCGACCTCGCCGGCTGAAGTTAGTTCGCCCTGTTCACTTTCTTTTGCAATCAAGGAAGTGGGAGTACCTACAAGTGCTGTGATCTCCAGGGAGGACGGAAACAGAGACTCCAGAAGAGCAGCAGGGTGGAGCAGGGAACGGTGCTGAGCTGTAGAATCGCCAATCAAGGTTGACCTCAAGCCCATCGCCCTCAAATCCTTCATCACGGTGACATGGCCGACATCGACTCCGGCACAGAGGAGCATATCCCGGAGCGCACGAAACGATGGAACGTACCCGTGTTCATCAACAAGCCTCTGTATTTCGATTCGGCGTAACACGCGTGCTGTCGCGCGCGTGCCGGTCGCTCGTCGCTCTTCTGCGAAAGGCGGGCCTCCAAAACGAGCCGCCGCCGGGAAGGGCTTTCCAATAGTTTCAGAAATGCAAGTGGCCTCTGCCAGCGTCACGTCGAGCTGGTCTGCGATCCAGCAGTAACGCATCGTTGTTCCCTTCTTCTTGTATGCACTCTTGACCGCGCTGTGACATTCCGCCTGAGGGAACGGCGGACGGCACGCTCGCCCAAATTCCTCCAGTGCCCCAATCGCTTCCGTCCGTGTATGTCCAGCCCACTTCAGCGACACCGCGAAGATGAAAGCAGCAATGGAGCGCTTGCCTTCGGCGAAGCCGCCGCGCAGCCTCTGGAGAGACCGGAATGCAGCGAGCTTGTTGGCGTTAGCGGCGATGAAACCGCGTCGCCGCAGGGGATGCTTCCCTGCTGGCTCGGTCTTAGCAGCAGGCTTGCGATCCGTGGTCATGTTGACGCCTAGTCTCACGCCCAAATCCAACAATGAATAGCTCAAGACCGTCTCGCCGCTGGGATCTTCCCATTGCCAAAGAACCTCCTCTTCGACATCATTGCGGAATGACCCTGGTACCCGCACATATCGTGCAGCATCCGTCGCCACAGGGTCAGCGCCAAGCTCGGCGAGGCGCCGCCCGATTTCCCGGTTTATTGTCGCGTAAAGCTGCAGGTGGTTTCGGGGGTTGTCAGGGTATGCCCCAAGGTGCGCTCGTGACAAGTCTGCCTCATCATGTAGGAGCCAAAACAGCCACAGCCCCTGACCGCTGCGAACAATCGCTGACGGCGCGGCCAAGTCGCCGCGCTTTACACGCTCGCCGACAAACCGAAGCGCCGCCTCGCAGGTGATGCCAATTTTGTAGCAGTCGATGTCGCAATAGCAGGCGCACAGATAGCGCAAGGTCGATGTGTTATGGTCTGGCATCCCGAGCCTGCCGCTAGACCGGCGTGCCATGCGATGAGCTGCGTTGATGGAAACGAAGGAATCCCTGAGCAGTTGCTCCCGAAACTCCGGGAACATGCTCTCCAGATCACGCGCCCGCACAGCGTGCACCGGCCTCCAGCGGCCGTCGCTTTCAACCGCGAACGAGATCACACCATCCTGGTGCCGGTGGAGTAGCAACATCGATGCGACTTGGTCGATTCCAACCGCGAGACCCATCAGCAGACAACACCCTATGGCCCGCAGGCCGGACTCAGATCAGTCGTTCTCGCGCCGAAAGCCAGTGGTTGTCAGCTCATTTTGTGTCGTCTACTGGCAAAAAGCGCATTATCTGGACATTTTTCAGTTACAGCATACCATATCTTGTGGTGGCGAATACGAAGCGAAAGCGTATCAACGCCTTGTCCACCGCCTCAACATCTCTCCGAACGCGCTCCGGCGTTTTGGCTGCGCCGGTATGGGTGAATCGGTTGCGGTCACTTCCGCGGCCGCGGTCTTCGCGACGACCGAAGGGACATCGCCACCATAGTAGTTAGCCTTGAGAACGCGGTCGTGTGCGCGCCCTTCGTCAATCTGGTGTTGAGACATGCTTCCAGCCCAGCGCACTTTGCCGCCGCGTATCCAATAGTGGGACCGACAAGGGAAACTCCAGTTTCCGATCGAAGGCTCAAGCGTCACGTTCTCACCATCGAACGAGAGCTTCCAGTCGGTGGGCGAGAACGGAGTTACGACTTCGCGTCCGCAACCGCAGGCACACTGATGGATAGCTGTCGCATACGTCATGGAGACGTAGAGGACACCTAACTCCAGGTTTTCTGGAATTGCTTCAACGAATTGCGGAGCCAACCTGATCGCTTTCACCCCAGCCTCTCTTCACTCGTCAGCAGATGAAAGTTGGTTGAGTAGGTTGAGTGGTGTTCCTGGTCAGCGTCCTCGTAGGCGCCGACGATCTTCTTCCACTTGATAACTGCCATCGCGGCGTTGAGTGCGTTGAGGTCTGCAATCTGAATGTTTTGCGTGTAAGCAGCATCCAGGTCTGCATCCGTCATAGGAACCCTGGTGTCCACATGATCTGTCTTTCCCCTGGTCCCTGCCGTGATACGGCATATCGCCCACAGCTTCCCCTCCGCCGTCATCTCGACCCCCATACCGACATCGACAAAGCTCGTCCCCTGGGCGCATAAGGTGTCGAGGATGAGCTTTCGCACTGAGCCTTTGTCCACGCAGACGAAGACGAAGTCGAACCCGTGCAGGAGATGAACGTTTGCTTCATCGATACGGACGGGATGAGGAACAAGTCCCGAACGCATCTTCGCGTAAAGATCGTGCAGATACTGAACCTTTGTGAACTGGCGTCTCAAATCGTCGAGAGAAGCCGCTCCGGGAGCCCGGAACGCATTGTGCTGCAGGTAGAGATCGTCGTCGAAGAGATGGATCTCGCGTACCGATGTCTTCGCGACTAGGTCCAGAACGTAGGAGCCTGTCCCGCCCAGACCCACGATAGCGATGCGCAGCGGGGCCAGCTTGGTTGAAATGTTCATGATGCCCGCGCGGCTTGATGCGGTGTCGAAGTAGTGGAACACCGAGCTATCGTCGCTTGATTCAATGAGCTTGAATGTTCGCGCGTCCGCTTGCGGGTCCAACGCCCTCGCCGGGGCAGAGATAATCTCGATATAGCGAGTCATCTTCTCGTAGTAGTTTGCATACCCATTCGGCGGCTTGTTCGAGAATGAGTGTTGGACTATGAGATTCTGCGCCAACTGTTGCGTTGCACTCGCGTGAGAGATCTGAATAATCGGCGCCCCATCCTTGGCACACGGATGGCTTCCGGCAAAATGAATGACATGAGTGCTGGGCTGCACCGCCACGTCTCCAGCGAGCGTTAGCTCAGACACGAGAGTTCCAAAAGCAACCTGCTTCTGCGCATTGACGTAAGGAACCGAGTGTACGAGGAGGTAGTTCGCACGAACCTCCACCTCGTACCCTTCGTCCCGTAGACGCTTCAGGTCTGCACTACGACTTATCAGTTGGTGTGACATTGAAGAGCATCCCGTCTTTGAGGTGAACTGTTTCGCCATCGACCATACTGCCCTCCGGGTTGCTGGATGGGCCACGCTTGTATGTCACGGTGTAGATCTTTGTTTGACTCGGGGAGGCATCCGGGAAAGCCAGCTTGACCACTTCCCAGAATGTCAGCTTGGGAGTGAAGACTTCCTTGGGCCGAGTGTTGACGATGATTTTGTATACCGTCGCGCGCGTATAGAAGCGCTCGACACCTGGCGCAGCCAGATCTGCAAACTCCATATCGCCGATGAGCCGGCTCACTCCTCTGGGAACATCGAGCCATACCTCGTTGCCGGTCGGATCGACTGAAGCCAGCTTCTTCAACGTGAGGCCAGTGATGTGCGGCGCTCCCCACTCGAACGAGCGGTCGTTCAGCAGAAAGCGGAATATGCGGTCCGTGCGGAAGATGATGAATCTTTCGACCCCCGACTCTCGCAGATCCGTGGTTTCGTCCGGCCTTAGTTCTTCAAGCAGTCCGCTTTTCAGAACCCTATAAGCGACATAATCCGTGGGAGCCTTCACTCCCGCCGTTTCCAAAATCTGCGCGCCTGTCGGCACCGGGTCCGCGATGACCCGGGCCTCAAACCGCAAAGTATCGTCACCGATGAGAACCTCGTAAGGGCCATAGGAACGAACTGGGCGGCCTGCAAGCAGCGCATCTACAATGCTTTCTGCAACTTCCTGAGATACATTGTTCATAAAGTCTCCGTTGATAATTAGGTGGCCTTTTACCCGCCGTTGCGAGCTGAACCACTTTCACAGAGATATGCTGGACTGCGCGGGTCATCGGACACGCGATGGAGAAAAACTTTTGTCCGATTTACTCTCCTGCACAGCATAGAAGAACAAGAGGGGCCATATGGAGCGAACGATTGCTTACAGATAAGCAGCCGGCCAAATCGGAGAAGGTCGCCACAGTAGATGAAATTGAACGGGCGGTCGAGAAGCTCCTTCCTGAGGAGCTGGCGAAGCTTCACGCCTTCGCGAAGAATCGAGCCCGCATGATGGCGTTGCATGGCAGCACTTTTACTGCCGAAGATCTTTTCCAGCAGGCCATTTTTTCATTGCTGGAGGAGCGGAGGCACTGGAATTCCAAGAAGGTAGACCCCGTGGGATTGCTGATCGGTGTGATGAGAAGCATGGCTTCGAATTACAAGCAAGCCAGTATCACTTCCGGTTTTGCTATCCCCGTCAGCCAACTCGCCTCTCCCGACGACGACAACGAGGCCAGCACCAACGAAACCGATTCTTACGCCGATACGCGTTTGAACGCCGAGCAGCGGATGGTTATCGCCGCTCAGGTGGCCGAGGTATACGACTTTTTCATCGACGATTCCGAAGCTCAACTTGTCTTGGATGGCTGGTTGGATCACATGTCAGGCACTGAAATCATGGAAGCTTTAGAGATCGATCGAAACAAATACGAGACCATCGTTCGGCGAATCCGCCGCAGAAGCGCCGCACGTTGGCTGAAGGGAAGCATCAATGTCCGCTAACAAACTTTGGACACCCGAGCAGGCGGAGCATGTCCTGGAGGAGCTCGCCGCTTCTATTGAAGCTGCAAAGCCAGCAGAACTTGCAGAAGATCTGTCGGCGTCAGGACACGATCTAAATGAGATTGCCTCAAGCATGAAGACGGCAGCACTATCTGGCATAAAGCAATTCCAGCAACGGCGGCTTCACCAAGCGCGTCAGCGATACCAACAGAACTCTTCACGCATTGGACATCGGTCGCAAGGATTGGCGGCTTCTTCTGATGGTCGGCGCACCCAGTTCTTTGCACTACTCAAGGCTAATCCCAGCCTAAAGTCGGCAGTGACAATGCAACACAGAGATCTGAGTGAGCTGACAGACGAAGACATCGAGAGTGCTCTGGAAGAGCTTGATTTGTTGGGAGCGCTGGAGGACCTCAATGACGGCAAATCCTAGCTTCCGTCGCACGCCTTTTGAAATTTTGGCGGACTTAGGAATTCGAGATCCAGCCGACATTGATATAGAGGCTATCGCGGAGGACTGCGGAGCAACGATCCGGTATCGTCCCTTATCGGGCTGCGCCGCCCGGATCATGGGGTACAAAGAGCGAGCCATCATCACCATTGATGAGGCTAGCCCTCGACCCCGCCAGCGATTTTCGGCCGGGCACGAACTCGGTCACTGGATGCGAGACCGTGGCCAGGTTTCATTCCAATGCCGAAGTCAAAGCTTCGTCCGAGAATGGTCTGCTGAGAACCCCGAAACTCGTGCGAATCGGTTTGCCAGCGATCTACTTCTGCCAGCAAAGATGTTCAGGGCTCAGGCACAGAAGAAGCCGGTCACACTCGACACCGTGAGAGAGCTAGGAAGGCTATTCTGCACAAGCTTAACCGCAACGGCAATTCGTCTAGTGGAGTATGGTGATCTGCCGGCGGTTCTGGTGTGCAATAGTCCGGAAAAACGTGAATGGTTCATTGTCAATGGCGAGGTTAGAGGCAAGCTATTTTTGGAAGGACGACCTGGTAGCGGGAGCGTTGCTAATGCACTTCTACGGGGAGAGTTAAAGAACGCTCAACCAGCAGAAGTCAGGTCAGATGCTTGGTTTGATCATCGGAATGCGCACAGCCATTGGATACATGAAGACTCTATTCCTCTCTCAGACGGATCAGTGCTGTCATTGCTGTGGTGGAAAGATGAGACACAGCTGGTCGATGTGGATAACGAGCTTGAAGAACGAGCTGCATGGCGGAGTGATTTCAGAAAGGAAGAATAAGGCAGATTAGACGAAAACATGAACAGAACCTGCGCTCACTGCCGCGGTTCCCACCAACGTATTCCTGGATGCTTGCACATGCCTTTATCTGCTCCACTGAACCAAATAACGTGGCTTCGGCACTTCACGGACTCCCGGAACTTGACATCCATACGAGAGCGTGGCGGCCTATACTCGATGGCTAAGCTACGCGAGATGGGAGTGGCAAATCTGTGTCCGGGAGGCAACCAGTGGAGCCTTGATGCCGACCTCGGCAGTGGAATGGATCAGTATGTACACCTTTGTTTTAGGGCTAATCACCCCATGGAATACATCGCCAGAAGCGAGCAACGGATAGAGCAAACACGGTGGCTGTACGTGAAATCGTCCGTATTGCTAAGAAAAGGGGTGCTTTTCTGTCCAGGAGTCTCCAACAAAGCAGGAATGGAGACCTTCCCGATTGAAGAAGCCGCTGAGATGATCGACTACGAAGTCCTTTACACTAAGACTGACTGGAGTGATCCGGCAATCAAAGCACGGCTTCAAGCAGCTGAGAAATGCGAGATCCTGGTGCCTGACTTTATTCCATTCCGATACTTCGACGAGTACTTTCCCAATGGCTGAGCGTCCTGTATTCTTGCCCGCCGATGACGAAAGACACCTGGTTAAAGAGGTGTTTCTGCAACTTCATTGGCATTCCGGTTTCGCTCAAATACAGAAAGAGAAGAACATACGCGAGCTCCACACGTCTGCCAGCGCAGCTGGCCTCGGCCCTCTACTCGAAATTTCAACAAAATCTGAGAGAGTTGCTGGAAGGCATCTCAGCGCCTTCCATCTAAAGGTTAAGACCGAGTCCGGTGAACTGATACCTCTTGAGTGCGCTTTCCAGGGATCCAAAGTATTCGAACACGGTGGACCATTTCTCGATCTCTATAAAAAAGACGTCCGAGATGCAAAACGCGATTCTCGGCTCAAAGAGAGCGGACGGCTGATCAGCTTCCAGTTTGAAGGTAGTACGTTCCCACTGGAGCCGAAAACCCTCTTTTATGACTGGCTATATGTGAATTCAATCTACGAACACCGCGAATGGCTAGAAAGGCTGAATCACTACGCCGGTTTCACCGATATTGAATTTAACCCGTACCGTTCAATCAATTGTCAGGCGAGGTCAATTGCTCTGTTCCTGACCCTTCAGAAAAGGTCTCTCCTCGACGAAGCCATTCGTTCACCTGAGCACTTCCAGCATTTGTTGTCACGCTTCGACTATCGGCCTCAGCTCAGAGTCGATCACGAAGTCCAAAAAGCTTTATTTACTAGCGAACCTACGCAAGAGTCTTCGATTACTCGCGTTCGAAAGCACGCCTAGCGGCTTTTCGAAGCCTCTGAACGGCGGCACCAGGATTCGTCCTACTAGGGGTACTACACCAGGCTTACGTACCTCACAGCCCCAGATTATCGTTAACCGCTACAGCCAAATCCTGCTCTGAACCAAGATATCGTTCGGTCGTCTGAATAGAGCTATGCCCAAGTAAGAACTTGATCTGTTCCAGATCGCCGCCATTTTTGCGACAGAGCTTCGCACATGTCCGGCGCAGATCGTGTGCGCCAAAGTGTTCGATCCCAATCTCGTTCGCAGATTGCTCGACGACAGACCAAATCGCCCAGTCGCCCAGCTCGTCGCCGATCACCTTCCCGCTCTTCGAGAGCGGTCGCAACAGACGGCCTTTCTCAATCTTGGCCGCTACCATCCAGGCGTCGATTGCTTGCTTCACCCAAAGCGGAATCGCCACCGTTCGCACTCGGCCGCCCTTGCCCCGCAGATCGGCCACTACCCATCGCCCCTCGCGGAGCTGGATATCGGCAACCTCCAGGCTGGCCAGCTCCTGCCGCCGCAGGGCGCAGCCCAACAGTAAGGCCAAGATCGCATAGTCTCGCTCGCCTTTGATCTTGGAACGGTCAGGGACCGTCAGCAGTTCCTTGGCCTGCTCCCGTGTCAGCCAGTTCCCCAGCCTGGTTCCCTTCTGGGAGAGGTTGGGAACGCCGGCGAGGTTTGCGGCCTCATCAGCGTCGATGATTCCATTGCGCTGCGCCTCGCCGACGAGCTTGCGCACGGCGGACAAGCGAACGTTCACGGTCGACGCGCTCAATTTCTTCTCCACCATGGCGGCACGATATTCCATGAGGAGAGCGCGAGAGAGCCCCTGTGAGCGAT
>JAOAPF010000109.1 GCA_025462755.1 Edaphobacter sp. | reverse complement strand
AAAAACTACGCACTCGCTCGAAGACAGCCTCATCCCCACCCACCATGAAAGTCAGGTTTCCGCTCTCTGCTCCGTTCTTTGAACCCGTGCACGGCGCATCGAGCAGGTACAAGCCCAGTTCGCGCAGCTCCGCAGCCATGTTCTGGCTTTCGGTGGGAGCGATAGTGCTGCAATCAGCAATCACCGTGTCAGGCTTCGCGGTACTCGCGATACCCTTCGGACCAGTAATGACCGCACGCGACATCGCGGTGTCGCCGACACAGAGAAAGATGCACTCGCTGTGCGCGGCGACCTCGGCGGGCGTAGCGCAGACGATGCCGTTGCCATGCCTTGCCATCGCACTGGCTTTGTCTGGAGAGTGTGACCACAACGCTACCTGATGACCAGCCAGCAGTAGATGCCGCGCCATTGGCCCACCCATAATTCCCAACCCTAAAAATCCAAGTCTTGCCATGTACTAACCCTTGTCAACCAAAGTGAACCCTGTACGCGAACAACATAGTCACCAATCCCACGACAGCCGCGAGCAGAATGCTGTGCTTCAACGTGAAACGAAAGAGTTTTGCCTGATCACTCACGCTCATACCAGTCGCTGCAGCCGCGACAGCGATGGTTTGCAGGCTGATCATCTTGCCCATCGTGCCGCCGACAGAATTGGCTGCAGCCATGAGGACTGGACTAATGCCGAGACGGCTCGCGGTCACCACTTGAAGGTTGCCGAAGAGTGCATTCGCCGAAGTATCCGAACCGGTGAGGAAGACACCGAGCCAGCCCAGCATCGCACTGAAGAATGGGAAGAATGCGCCACTCGCCGCGAACGCGAGACCCAGGGTCGCCGTAGCGCCCGAATAGTTCATCAGAAACGCCATCGCCAGTACGGAGGCCACGGTCGCAGTGGGAGTAACGATCTGGCGCAGAACGTGGAGCAAAATTCCCAGAAACTGTTTTGCACTCACTCGCAGGAAGAGTGCCGAACAGATCGCCGCGATCATGCAGGAGGTGCCCGAGGCCGCCAGCCAGTTGAACAAAAAAACAGCGTGGTAAGGCTGCGGTGTCGCGCTGATCGGTGCGGTACGGATAACTCGATCGTGCAGCATCGGCCACGGAAAAGAGAGGTTCAGCGAGCTAAACGCCAGCTGAATTGGCTTCACGCCCCATAGAAGAACGAAGAAGACGAGCAGACCGTACGGCATCCACGCGCGAAGCACAGAGTGTTCCGTGGAGACATGTGCCGGGGTTGGCGGCGCGGAGATCTCGGCCCCGCGAAAGAGGTTTTCGTTCGCAGCGGACATCGTTCTGCACGCGCCGATGCGGCACAGCAAGAACAGCGCCGCCATCGCTGCCAGGGAAGCGAGGATGTCAGTCAACTGCGGGCCCAGGGTGTTCGAGACCACCAACTGCACCAGAGAGAAGACGCCGCCGGCGGCCAGTGCCGGCAGCCATACTGAACGCAGCGCGACCATGCCGCCGACAGCGAAGATGAGATACGCAGGGATGATGAGTGCGATCGGTGCGCAGATGCGGCCCACCCAGGCGCTGAGTTCGCCGAGCGGAAGCCCGGTTGTCCCTGCCAGCGTTATCACCGGAATCCCGATTGAGCCGAAGGCGACCGGTGCCGTGTTGGCCAGCAGGCAGATCGCCGAGGCGCGGAATGGAGAGAAGCCCAGGCCCGTCAGCATGGCAGCCGCGATCGCGACGGGCGTGCCGAATCCGGCGGCACCTTCAATGAACGCGCCGAAAGCAAACGCGATCAGGAGCGCCTGCAGGGGAGCATCCTTTGCGAGCCTGCCAATGGACCCGCGGATGAGGTCGAACTGTCCGGTCTCCGTCGTAACGCGAAAGAGAACGAGCGCCCAAAGAACAATCCAGGAAATAGGAAAGAGGCCAAAGGCTGCTCCATAGAGAGCAGAACTGATGGCCGGAGCCGGTGGCATACGGTAGCACGTCACGGCTACCAGCAGTGCGACGATCAGCCCGACGGTCCCCGCAATCCACGCGGCCCGTCGAAAGACACCGAGCAGCAGCAGCACCGCGAGAATGGGGAGTGCGGCAATCGCAGATGATACAGCGACCCCCCGTCCGAATAGCAGGTAGCCCTGTTCCCAATGCGAGTTATCAATGGAATGGTTCATTGGTCCTACAATGCCAAAGAAAACCATTACTAGCCGTATTTCGACAGTATTTTTTTAAAACCGGCTTTATTGCATACTGTTTACGAAGGTATTTCACAGGAAGAAATGCTTTTCAATAACGGGGGGATGGTATGTTGGTCCAACATTGTTTGTCAAGCCTTGGATTTGCTCTATTGGCATACCCCTGTACAGCAACGATTTATCCTGAATCGACCACTTTTTTGAGGAATCCATGAAGCTCTCCAGAACTGTTCCAATCGAACGAACAACGCTTTCCGCAGCGACCTTTGAGCGTTTGATCACTAACGTGGTGCACGGCACATGGAAGGCTGGTCAGCAGATTCCCACCGAGCGTATTCTCTGCCAGCAACTCGGCATCGCACGGAACTCCCTACGCGAAGCCCTGAAGGCAATGGAGCTCATCGGCATGCTGGAGAGCCGAGTCGGCGAAGGTACCTTCGTTTGTCCTCGTTCGGAGTTTCTGTCGCGACCTCTGCTCTGGGCCTTCACTGGAACTGACCACGCAGAACTCGCTGATCTGATGGAAGCGCGCGCCCTGATGGAGGCCGATCTGGCAGGTCTTGCGGCAAGTCGCGCAACGCCGGAAGAACTCAAGCGCATCGAGGACACGATCCATGCCATGGAACATGACATAGCCGGCAGCGAAGCAGTCCTGGAAAGCGACATGGCCTTTCACCTCTGTGTAGGACAAGCCGCTCACAATGAAGTGCTCGCCAATGCCGCGCAGTTGCTTCGTAATTTGCTGAAGTACTGGATCCACCTGAAGCTTATGATCGGCCGGATTCCGGCACAGGCGCTGGAGCGTCACCGTGAGATCTACCAGGCCATTCGCGGTCGGAATGTGCAGGCCTCCCGCGCATTGATGCAGGAGCATCTGAACGAGACAACCACTCTCATCACTCAGCTCACTGCTTCCATGACAGGGTCACTCCAGTCCAATGAAAAGAATTTACGCGCCGTAACGGGATCAGATAGAAGGCGCACACTTGCTCGAACCGCATCGAAGAAAGTGAAGGACACATAGGCAGGATCTTCGAAATACGCCTGCCGAATGATTCGGGACTCACCATGTCACGATCCTTTATCGTGGGCGGGGACTAAGGCTTCCAAGCCCAGTACCTTTGTATGTCGCTTAGAAAGTGGTACGCCGCAGAGCTTCCCATTGCGCCAAGGCCGACTACGATCACGTCAAACGCACCTTCCACGGTCTCCTCCCCAGCAGGCAGCAGAACCGCCAGTCGCGAGATTTTAGGATACTGCTCCATCGAGGGAGCGCCTGTCGTGGCTGCTTTCGTGGGATATGCGAACATGGACTGCATCAATTGCGCTGCGAGGAATGGGCCATGCAGACCTTGCTTCAGGATATCCGTTACGCGACACGCCAACTGATCCGGAACCTCGGGCTCACCATAACGGCTGTAGTCTCGCTGGCGCTGGGCATCGGCGCGACGACTGCAGTCTTTAGCGTGATCTACGCCACGTTGATAAATCCCTATCCGTACCCAGCAGCGGACCGCATCGTCCGTCTGACCGTCCACAGCAAAGCAAACTCCAGCGATGGAATCAACCTGAATGGCCCGCAGATTAAGCAACTGCAGCAGTTGCACAGCGTAGAAGGCGTGCTCGCCATGGACTACGACCCCATGAATCTCACCGGGCATGATCTCCCCGAGAACGTCAACACAATCAGCCTCACCTCGAACGGCTTCCATGACCTCGGCGTGCCGCCTATCGTGGGACGGGGACTATCACTCTCAAACTCTCCCGATGGCCAGGAGCCGCAACCGGTAGTTGTGCTTTCGTACAAGTTTTGGCAGAAGCACTTCTTCGGAGATCGGGCCGTGCAGGGACAGACATTGCAGTTGGACCAGAAGAACTACATCATCGTGGGCGTGGCGGCGCCACGATTCACCTGGTACAGCGCCGACGTCTTTCTTCCTCTCAAGCTGATGCAGGCCCCGAGCCGCCGTTACATCGTCGACATTCTGCTGAAGCCGGGCGTGACCCGCGACGCCGGAAATGCCGAGTTGCAGCCGCTGTTCGAGCAGTTCGCCCAAACCACGCCCAAACAGTTTCCCGAGCACTTTAAGGTGCAGGTAGAAGGGCTGAGCGACTGGGTCGTCAAGAGCATAGGCGGAACGTTGTATCTGCTCTTTGGCGCCGTCGGGCTGTTGTTGGCAATCGGCTGCGGCAACGTTTCTATCTTACTGCTGGCCCGTGGCACCGCGCGGCAGCACGAACTCGCCGTGCGAGCAGCGATTGGGGCGAGCCGGAGACGCATCGTGCGGCAGTTGCTTACCGAATCGCTGCTGCTCGCTGCCATTGGCGCTGCGCTGGGTGTGGCGCTGGCCTACGGCATCCTCGCGGGCATGCAGATGGTGCTACCGAAGTATGCCTTTGCGCCGGAGGTAGTGATCCGCATCAATCTCCCCGTGCTCCTGTTCAGCATCGGCGCTGCGCTGGGAACAGGTGTTCTCTTCGGCCTGTGGCCCGCGCTGCAGCTTTCGCGGCCGCAGTTGAGCTGGATGGTGCTGTCGGGCACCCGGCGCGTGGCTGGAAGCGTGCATGGGCGCAGAATGCACGATGCTCTGATCGCAGGACAGATCGCACTCACCCTGCTGCTGCTGGCCGGAGCAGGCTCGGCCATGGAGGGCTTTGCGCGGCTCATGCACACGCCGCTGGGCTACGACCCGAATAACATCGTGTCGGTCGGAGTTCCCCTTCACAAGAACACATTTCCAGCGTGGGCCGCGCGTGCGGCCTACTTTGAGCAGTTGCGCGCGAGCGTCGCGGAGACTCCCGGCGTCACCATGGCAGCGATCTCAAGCAATGCGACTCCGCCGCGCAACGGATCGAACCTGCGATTTGAGCTTTTGGGCAAGCCTTCAACGGACCAGCAGATGGGTTCGATCAATCTTGTCGATCCATCCTACTTTCCAGCTCTTCGCATTCCGCTGTTGCAGGGTCGGCTATGGAGCGATACGG
The DNA here is from genome assembly GCA_025462755.1 of Edaphobacter sp. Classification (GTDB taxonomy): domain Bacteria; phylum Acidobacteriota; class Terriglobia; order Terriglobales; family Acidobacteriaceae; genus Edaphobacter. Next base: position 12,692 of record JAOAPF010000109.1, on the reverse strand, counting down.
AGAATCAGAACGCCGCCCACGTCGCGGTGATCAACCAGACGCTCGCGCGGTCCTACTTCCCGAACGGCGATGCCGTCGGACACTCGGTCAAGCTGCCCGGCATCGAAAGCCGTCCTCCCGAGGTCTTGTCCGCACCCGGCATAGCGGACGCATGGCTGACGATTGTGGGCATTGTCGCAGACGCCCGCAACGATGGACTGAGAAATCCCATCAAGCCGGCCGTCTTCATTCCCTACACACTCAGCATGAGTGAAGGCACCCAGATTCTGGCGAGATCGGACGTGCCTCCCCTGACACTGATGCATGCCGTAGGGAAGCAGGTGAGCGCAGTAAATCCGGAACAGCAGATCTACAACAACGTCGAGGACCTGAGCGTTTGGATCTCAGAAGAGCCGGAGTGGCAACAGGACCATCTGGTGTCGTGGATCTTTGGCCTCTTCGCGATTCTGGGTTTGGCCCTCGCTGCCGTCGGACTCTACAGCGTCGTGTCGTATACCGTGGCCCAGCGAACAAACGAGTTTGGCATTCGCATGGCGCTGGGAGCGGGGCGTGGTCATGTCTTGCGGATAGTCTTCGCGTCCACGCTCGTCAGTGTGGGTGGCGGAGTTCTATGCGGTCTCGCGCTTACCTTGGGTCTGAACAAAATTGTCGCGCAGTGGGCCGACGGCAATGCACGCGACCCCATTGTGCTGCTGGCAGGCACACTGCTGCTTGGCCTGGTAGCAGGAATTGCCTGCGCAATCCCGGCCCGGCGCGCCTCCCGCGTCGATCCAATGACAGCGCTGCGTTGCGATTAAGGGCCTGACGAAACCCGGCGACCAGGTTTGTGCGGCTGCATGCCCTAGGAAAAAGAGCTTCCATCCTGGATTCTGCGTTCCTAGCCATAGTGTGCCGAACATGACAATCCGCGAGCGGCATCTTACTTATTGAGAACAGGGCGAGTCACTCACTGAGCAGCAATACGGAGACTTTCTTCGTTCCGGGTGGATTGTCGGCGATGCGGAGGTTACCTGCCCTCCCAGACAGTGGACGGGTAACTTCTGAATAGTCTGTCAACCGTTCAGAATGCCGAGTTCCTCTCGAATCTCGGTGAGCGCGTGACGATTTGGCACAAACCGAGACGGATTATGGGCGAGCCTGTTATGGTCTGTGTGAATAGATCATGCGTCATCCTGCCAAATCAAAACAGAAGCCCCCACACGCGTTTGTTTTGGAAGCGCTCACGCCGTCGAATCCCGAGGTGCGTCGGATGTTTTCCGGTTTTGCCGTCTACCTGGGCGACCGCATAGTATGTATGCTCCGCGATCATGAGAAATCTCCGAGGGACAATGGCGTTTGGCTTGTCCTTTCGGAGAGCACCGACCCCGCAGATCCAGAGCTCCGCCGCGAATTCCCTTCCATCCGCTCTATCGAGCTCCTCGGTGATAAGATTGCCCACTGGCTTCTCATCCCGAGTGACAGCCCGGACTTTGAGATAGAAGCCCTTCATGCGTGCGATCTGCTGCTGCGGCATGACCCTCGCCTTGGCAGAATCCCTAAATCGAGACGGTAGGTTTTCGCTGAGCAAAGCTGCTCAGGCTGGCATTTCGCCGGGTAAGGTCGTCGTGGCACCGTCAGTCCGGCCCGCTGAGGACCGCTATCGGGAAACGGGCTTGCGTAATGTTCGGTTTGTCGGCAAACCCTACCGTTACGCGTTCGAACGGCCAAACGACGGGTAAGGTGAGGTTTGCTCGTCATCCGCCCAGAACGAGGAAATCTGGAAAGTCTTGTGTCCACACTGTGCCTCGGCGATTATGCGCCAATCGACCACAAGATCCCCTCTTACTTCCTAGATGGCGACAATTCAGGGACAAAATGTAAGTGGTTGCTAATGGAAAAGATCCCGGCTGTTCTGCTGGCACGGGATGGTTTGCATTTGGCCTTGCGATTTCGCACGTTAGATCGTGGAGAATTTCACTACATATAGATCTGCTTGACACAGATTAAGTAGAATGCTACATAGACTGGGATGACTGCCGTTCTCGAGGTTCGAGAGATGATATGCAGGCTCGATGGCAAGTGCTGCTTGTTCGTCATTATGTGTGCGCTTGTTTTCAGTGCGTGCCTGGGGATTTCAGTTCGTGCCCAAGGTGCCGAGCAGAGTTGGGAGAATGCGGCGGGCGGCAAACAGCAGTTTGAAGTCGCGTCGGTGCGCGAGAACAAGGCGGGCGGTGATTCGAACAGCAACTTCACGCTCGACGGCAACGGCAACGCCTACTGGAAGATGGACAAGGACGTCAAGACCGCGCCGGAGGGCAGCCTGTTCCGCGCGACCAACCAGACGCTGATGCGGTACATCATCTTTGCCTACAAGTTGAATGGCACCGAGGAACTGGCGCTGCGGGTACACCAATGTCCGGAATGCACAGCGTGGGCCGGGCTCGGGCTGGATTTGCCGGCGTGGGTGGCCAATACGCGCTACGACATTGAGGCGCGCGCGTCGGCCGGCGCAACCAAAGACCAGATGCGGCTGATGATGCAGAGCCTGCTGGCGGAACGGTTCAAGCTGGCCGTGCACAAGGAGACGCGGCAGGCACCGGTGTTCGCCCTGGCGCTGGAGAAGCCGGGCACGAGCGGGCCACAGTTGCGGGCGCATCTGGAAAGCGACACGTGCGCTACGACGGTGTTTCCGGATGCGGCGGGAGTGGGCGCTGACGAAGAGAAAAACGGCGGGCAGAAGAGCGCGGCGGGCACCAACAGGAGCCAGACGCTGCCGATTCCCTGCGGGATAATTGCGCGCCTGCCGCCGAGCGCGCCAGGGAGGCACAGGATTGGCGGGCGGAACGTGACGCTAGCGATGGTGGCGGAGTCGTTGCCGGCGCAGACCGGGCTGGCGACGTTCCCCAAGCCGGTGATCGACCGAACGGGACTCAGCGGAACTTTCGATTTTTCGCTGGAGTGGACCCAGGCGGTAGCCAGCGATATGGCCGTTGGTCCGAACGCGCAAGGTGAAGAGCCAGGACCGTCGATTGCACAGGCGATAAAGCAGCAGCTGGGGCTGAAGCTGGAATCGACCAAGGGGTCGGTGGAGCTGCTGGTGATCGATCACGTGGAGCAGCCGACGGCGAATTGAGAATGGACCTTGAGGAAAACACTTGAGGCGTTCCCCGGCAGCGAGACACTCTTGCGCGAGATTTAGGTTGATGACCGGCAACCGGAAGTAATTCTCAATTGGCGCTATCAGGCAATGCGCTCATCTTGGGTTCGTGTTCCGGGTGGATTACGGGCAACCTTCCGTTACGCGCCCGACCGACCAACGACGGGTAAGGTGCGGGTCGCCCGTAAACCGCCCAGAACCACAAATCGTCCTAAGGCTCTGGATGAGCGCATCGGCGATTTATCGTTTCCTGAGGAAACAAAATTGCTCAAGACATGCGCATTCCCCGTAGTAGCCATCGGCGGAAGACGACCGCCAGGAGGCTTTGGATGCCCGTATCAGAGACGCAACAATCTCCGGTTATTTTGATTTCGAGCCTAGCAGTATGGGATCAGTCTCGATAAGAGTGAGAGATTTCACCATATTTTGGGTTTGGACTTTGTATTTTCTGAAGTGGGCTGTCTGCAGGTGCGATTGGTACGCTGCCTGATTGCTGTAGCTTTCAAACAGCCGGACCTGATTCGGATGGCCCTTCACCGATACGGCGTATAGGGTCAGAACTCCAGGCTCCACTCGAATCGAAGTCTCGATCTCTTCCTTTAGCGCTGCCTTGTATGCCGCAACCTGGTCAGGATAAATTTCCAGCTCTGCGATTCTTACGATGCGCTCCTGGGATGATTCTGAATACCCATGTTGAACCGCGAGGAAGGCACATACGACTGCGATTGGCAGGCTAAGGTAGATGATTTGCTTGGTAAACATGTTCTCTCCCTCGATTGACTGCGAGGCTGCAATGGGCACCATTCCCTACATTTGCGCTGATGCCGCGGACTCAATCACCCGAGACTTGCGTTGCCCGTCATGCCATCCGATTTCAGGGCCCGAATGTCCCGAATCGGCGGAAGGCCGAAGCAACGGCTGTACTCACGACTGAACTGGCTGATGCTTTCGTATCCAACCTCGTAGGCCGCGGTCGTCGCATCCAAGCCGTCCATCAACATCCGCTCTCGCGCAGTCTGAAGCCTGAGCATCTTCTGGTATTGCAACGGACTCATGGACGTCAATGCACGAAATTGGTGATGGAGCGTGGAAACGCCCATTCGCGCTGTATTAGCAAGTTCTTCGACATGAAGAGGTTTCGTGAAATTGGCACGCAGCCAGGAGATGGCTCTTGCAGTTCGCTGCACAAGGTCTCCACTGGTCGCGATAGCCCTTAGGCGGCCAGCCTGCGGAGTCTTGAGCAGGCGGTAGATGATTTCGCGCTGGATCAATGGGCTAAGGAAAGGAATGTCTTCGGGAGTATCCAGGAGATCGAGCAACCGATTGCAGGCGCTGAGCAGTCCGAGTGTAGTCTCGCCCACAGCCAGACCTTGTCGATGAGGTGCGGCTTTGGCCTCTGGCAGGTCTTCTTGAGAAAGCATCTCCCGAACCATTGGCATATCAAAACGCAGAAACATGACCAGCAGCGGCGTCTTTCCCGAAGCTTCTACGATTTGACTCTGCGCGGGCACGTCGATCGAGGACAAGAGGAACGACGACGGGTCGCAGACGTACTCGGTCTCACCCAGGATGACATGTTTCCGTCCTTGCACGAAGATGCTGAGACTGGGCTCATAGGACGCTCGATAGCACGGTGTCGGCTCGTCCCGGTGGTAAAGAACGACTCCGGGAACAGCCGTTACATGCTCCCCAGCAGCACCCGTGATCGATGCGATACGGCGGGCAAGTTCGCGACGGGCCTCGAGTACGGTTGGATCAACAGGGACAATGTTTTTCGTCTTAGTAGGCATCCAAAAGCTCCCATTTCAGCCTAGTCCCTTTTGCCGGAAATTTCTCACCCAAACAGAATCGGGCAAACAATTGGCAGAATCAGGTAAGCAAAGTATCGCCCCTCTCTCTAGTGTTGAAGATGCGCTCGAAGACGGCGAACGGTGCCGGAATCAGAGAGAACGGGCACGAGAGGAAGAAGATGAACATTTCATTTGAAGGCAAGGTAGCGCTCGTCACGGGCGCAGCGTCAGGACTCGGATTTGCAACAGCAAAGGCTTTTGCAGAATCGGGAGCCTCCGTGGCTTTGGCGGACGTGAATGAGAAGGAAGTTCAGGCGGCGGCGAAGGAACTGGCCGACAAAGGCTTCTTGACTCTGGCGATCCGCTGCGACGTCTCAAAGGACGAAGAAGTGGAAGCGATGGTCAAGCAGACGGTTGCGAAGTTCGGTCGCCTGGATATGGCCTACAACAACGCGGGCATCCAGAACGTCCTTGCCGAGACCGCCGATTCGCCCCGCGATGACTATGACCGAGTTATGGGGGTCAACCTGCGTGGCGTCTGGAGCTGCATGAAGTTCGAGTTGCAGGTGATGCGCGAACAAGGGAGTGGCGCCATCGTCAACTGCTCCTCACTGGGAGGTCTCGTCGGCGGCAATCAGCGCGGGACGTATCACGCAGCAAAGCACGGTGTGATTGGTTTCACGAAGAGTGCAGCTCTGGAGTATGCAACTCGCGGCATTCGCGTGAACGACGTTTGCCCCGGTCTCATCCGTACCCCGATGGCCGACAAGATGGAAGCCGGCGGCCAAGGGGAGGCATTGAAGATGATACGCGAGATGTTCGTTCCCATGCAGCGCGAAGGCCGTCCTGAAGAGATTGCGAACACCGTTCTGTTCCTGTGCAGCGATGCGGCAAGCTACATCACCGGCCAATCGATCTCGGTCGATGGCGGCTACGTGATGCGCTAGAGGAACGTATATGGGTCAGATCACCTTCAGTGATGTGGTGGCGAAGACCGAATCTATGAAAGGAGCGCCGGCCGATTTCGGACGGCGGTCCCTCATCAAGGCTGGCCTGGCGGCGAGCATTCTGACGCTGTGGCAGGCCGAGCCCTCCTGGGCTCTGGAGGATCGAATGTCCAACGATAAGAAACACGGCGCACTCCCGAGCATCCTGACGATGGCTGACGTCCATGCTGTTTCACGCGCATTGGCTCACTACACCGAAGGCCCGCTTCTCAACGGCTTGTGGAAGCGCCCGGAACTTTCATCGCGCGATCGCAGTGTGGTCACGGTGGCTGCGCTGATCGCCCGCATCCAGTCCATCGAGATGCCATATCATTTCGCGCTCGCGCTCGACAATGGCGTGAAGCCTGCGGAGCTTTCCGAGATCATCACGCATCTGGCGTTCTATGCCGGATGGGCGAATGCGATGTCCGCTGTAGCAATTGCCAAGGACATCTTCCATCAGCGCAGTATCGGCATCGATCAGCTTCCCCCGGCGAAGGAGAAATTGCTGCCGCTCAACGAAGAGGCTGAAAAACAGCGAGCGGCGCAAGTCAGCAACAACTTCGAAGCCGTATCGCCAGGCTTGGTGCAGAACACGACGGATCTGCTCTTCCGCGACCTTTGGCTCCGTCCTGCGCTGGCACCACGAGATCGCAGCCTGGTGACAGTAAGCGCCCTGATTGCGAACGGTCAAACGGGACAGATCACCTATCATCTCGGCCGCGCCATGGATAACGGCCTCACGCAGGAACAGGCCTCCGAAGTGCTGACGCAGATCGCCTTTTACGCAGGCTGGCCGTGCGCATTTTCAGCGTTGCCTGTCGTGAAGGATGTCTTCGAGAAACGCCAGAAATGACCGAAACCGACCAGCGGGCTGATCTAGGAAAGGACATTATGCGAATCTTCAATCTCGCTCTACTATCGCCGCTCCTGTTGACGGGAGCCTTAGCGCAAACCACCACCGCTGCTCCGGCTCCCACTGCCACCCTAGGACTTACGATCAGCCATGCCGGTGTTAGGCCCGTCGTGGATGGTTCGTCGAAGTTCTTTACCGGTTCAGCCAAGGTAGAACAACTCTTCCCAGTGAATGCTCCATCTCGGGTCTCAGGGGGAATCGTAACCTTCGCGCCGGGTGCTCGGAGCGCATGGCACACGCATCCGCTCGGTCAGGTTCTCATCATCACAGCGGGAACGGGCCGGGTGCAGATGGAGGGTGGTCCTATACAGGTAGTCCACGCTGGCGATGTCGTGATCATTCCGGCCCACGTCAAACACTGGCACGGAGCGGCTCCGGACTCCTCGATGTCACACATTGCAATTCAGGACAACCTGGACGGAGATGCCGTGGATTGGCTTGAGCCCGTGACCGACCAGCAGTACAACGGTGGGAAGTAGAGAGACAGGCACCGAGTGGGAGACAGAATCATGAGTACATGGACGCAAGACCGGCTTCAGCAGATCGAATCGAGCGACGATCTGCATATTGCTCCTTTCCGCGAGGATGGTGTGACGCCTGGAACTCCGACATGGATATGGTCCGTAGTCGTCGACGGTGAACTCTACGTGCGAGCCTACAAGGGGACATCATCCCGCTGGTACCAGGCTGCATCGAAACAGAAGGCAGGACAGCTTACGGTTGCCGGGCAGACAACAGATGTCAGTTTCGAGCAAGTGAGCGGTGAGATCAACGACCGCATCGATGCTGCGTATCGCGCAAAGTATTCGTCCAGTCCGTATCTGAAGCCGATGATCGGAGATCGCGCGCGGCGCGCGACTGTGCGGATCTTGCCCAGAGCCTAATGTTGCAGTGCTGAGAAGGAGAAGACATGGAGAAGCGCAAACTTGGACGAAGCGACCTTGAGGTCTCGGCCATTGGGCTGGGCTGCATGCGTTCCAGCGCGGGGCACGGCGCGGTCGCTGGAACGAAGCAGGAGATGATTGCAGTGCTGCGAGGCGCTGTCGACCGAGGCATTACTCTCTTCGATACCGCGCAGGTGTATGGTCCGTTCGTGAACGAGGAGCTTGTCGGCGAAGCTCTCGCTCCAGTGCGCGACAAGGTTGCGATCTCGACCAAGTTTGGCTTTCAATTCGACACTACGAGCGATCCACATCCGACCGGCTTGAACAGTCGCCCGGACTACATCAAGGAGACAGTCGAAGCCTCACTCAAACGACTTCGTACTGATAGGGTTGACCTCCTGTATCAGCATCGTGTCGATCCTGCCGTGCCGATGGAAGATGTGGCAGGCGCCGTGAAGGAACTGATCCAGCAGGGTAAGGTCAAGCACTTCGGACTTTCTGAAGCTGGGGCACAAACCATTCGCCGTGCGCATGCAGTTCAGCCGGTGACGGCCTTGCAGAATGAGTACTCCCTTTGGTGGAAACGGCCAGAGGAAGAGATTCTACCTCTGCTAGAAGAACTGGGCATCGGATTTGTTGCCTTCAGCCCACTTGGGAAGGGATATCTCGCCGGCACAGTGACGGAAGATACAACGTTCGATAAAGAAGACAATCGCAGCACCTTTCCCCGATTCACGTTGGAAGCACGGAAGGCGAATCGCGCATTGGTTGATGCGATTGCAAGCTTCGCAGCACGGAAGAACGTGACCTCTGCTCAATTGGCTCTCGCGTGGCTGCTTGCAAAGAAGCCGTGGATCGTTCCTATCCCCGGCACCACCAAACTCGAACGAATCGAAGAGAACATTGCGGCGACGGCCTTGGAGCTTACGCCCAGCGATGTTCGTGAGCTCGATAAGCTGACTTCAACATTTGTCGTTACGGGCGACAGATATCCCGAAGAGGTCGAGCGAATGACTAACCGCTAGGAGCTCGATACGTTCCGCTATCGCTCCACTTCCAGAGCAAACTACCCAAAGAAGTACGACATGAAGATTACAAAAGTTGGTTCGCAGCCGTCGGGCAAGGGACCCGCTGATTGGTTCACCGGGATGGTGCGTGTCGACCCGCTGTTCAAGCTCCCGATCCCGCGCTGGTATCCGGCGCGTGCGTCACCTTCGAGCCCGGTGCTCGCACAGCGTGGCACACGCATCCACTTGGACAGACTCTGATCGTGGTCTCAGGCACAGGATGGGTGCAACGAGACGGCGGTCCTGTCGAGGACATCCGTCCAGGCGATGTAGTGTGGTTTGAGCCTGGAGAGAAGGACTGGCATGGCGCAACGGCAACTGCCGGCAATGAGCCACATCGCGATTCAGAAAAAGCAAGACGGTAAGGTCGTTGACTGGATGGAACACGTCACTGACGAGCAGTACCAACCTCTATAGAACTGACGCTGTTTGCGCTCTGGCTGAGCACGTTGCTGGGAATGGATAAGGAGTCCTATGCACGCGTCTGCAGCGAAGTGGCTTCGTTCAAGTCGTCTCAACTGTCGAGAACAGGGCAATGCGCTCATTGAGGCCATTTTCCCGAGTAGTGTCTGGATGGTCGGCAACCCTTCCGTTACGCGCCCGAACAGCCAACGAAGGGTAAGGTGCGGGTTGCCCGTGATACAGGAGCTATGTGCTTTCCGGTTGTATATTATGCCACTGAGGCACATGACCAATGTTTGCTGACTGCATATTCATTCGCGGGATCAGTCTGGGCGCTTTGGCTTCGAGTTTGTTGGTGGCTCAAGATGTGGCTCCACCTCGACCGGCCAATACTTATCATGTCCCGACCAGCGGTCCCGTAGCCCTTGTTTCTCCGGAGCTTCACGTTGTTTTGTCTCTGCAGGTAGATACCGTCCTAGGTCTTCGGACGGCCTTTTTCAGGAAAGTTTTTTAGGGAATCCTTTAGGCACCAGAACAGGAGTCGCGTGTAGACGACGCTATCGGATCTCGGAACGAGCCGGGCGACTGCCGCACTGTGGAATAAGCACTGGGGTTTTGGAACAAATATATAGATAGGGGTGCAACCGCTGACGAGGGAGGGAGGCGTAACCCAATCGGGCACCTTCAAGGCTGGGACTTGGGTGTTGACGCAGAATGAGTCAAGCGGCACCGCCAATGCCCAGTGCCGCGAAGCTGGTATTCACCTGGCTCCTCGTACGCTCCGACCGCAGATCAGCGGCGGCCAAATATCTCAGAGTAGTAGAGAGGCTGGCATGGCCCAGCCAGCGTTGAATCGTGGGAGCAGGCACTCCCGCCTCGCTATGCATGGTGGCAAAGGTCTTCCTAAACTTGTGCAAGCCCCAATCCCCACACGTGGAATTCTTCGCGCAACTCTTTCCCGCCTTGGTGAGGCACTCGCTGCAGTTCAGTTTCGCGCGATGAGCAAGCTTTTGCAGCATCCGTAGAAAATGCCCATTCGGTTTCCCGTTCGGCCCTGGGAACACGAGCATCGAGGTACTATGCTTCCTACGGTTTGCTAAAGATGCAATCAGCGCGTCCGGCACAGGAACTGACCGCTCTTGTTTGTCCTTTGGCCGGAAGCCTAGTTCCGGCTTCGACTTCACGGTGATCACCTTCCCACTGAAGTCGACATTCCTCCAGCTGCAGAACATAACCTCTTGTTCCCTGAAGCCCGTCCCCAGAAAGAACTGGAACAGCATTCGTTCCTCTGGTGACGCGGCGGCGAATAGCGCAGTGAGCTGATCCGAGTCGTAGGCCTCGACCTCCCGCTCGTCATACTTTGGTTTGTCGTCGTTGTTGAGTAGGTCGACGATCTTGTGCCTCCTCAGCAGAGCCCCGATCCGCGTGATGTGGTTGGAGATCGTTCGCAGGCCGAGGCCGTCCTCTTGTAGCGAGGCCATGTGATCGAGCAGATCCTGACGGGTAATTGCCTGGATTGCCTTCCCAGAAAAGCGCTTCCCAAGAGTTCAAGAATGCGCTTGGCTTCCCGGACAGTCTTCTTCGCGCGAAACAACCCAAGCTGGGACACGTAAGTATCGATGGCGGCGGAGAGCGAGACCTCTACCGGGGAAGCTGGAGCCGGACTTGGGGCTAAGCCAGGAGCCAGGCTAAAGGGAGGGCCAGGAGTAGAGCGCCCAGGGGACGTCGATTGGAGGTCGAGTTCTCTGTTTCGGAGCTCAGCGATGGCAGCGTCCGCGTTCGAGCCTACCGCCTCCCTGATCCGCTTGCGGCCTCGGAGGAATCGAAGATAGTACACCCCCTCCGGATGCGACTCCGGCTGACCATCCATCACGGCATAGCCTGCGCGAAGCGTGCGATTCCGATTCCAGACGGGGTCGCGGTAAGCGTGGCGTCCGTCAGGTAGACGGACTCGGATGTAAAGTCGGACCTTGGGCGTTCTCACAATTAGCTCCTTGATTGGTAAATACCGATCAGGAGCGGGAGAACCGAAATATCCTTTTAAACCGCAGTAAGCCTAGAACAAAGTGGCACAAGAAGTGGCACACGGCGATTTTTCGTCGATTCCGGGCGGAATTACAAGTCTGGCGGTGGATGCAGTCTGCATCGAACTGCTCTCTGTGTTCAATTCGCATGAACAGGGGAAAATACAGGGAATGTTCTTGATTTTGGCCTGGCTGCTTCAGCGGGAAATAGCTCTATCGCGCTGTATTCAGGACATTTACTCGGCCCTTTTCCTCGATCAACCCTATAAAGAACAGGGAATGTTCAATCGGGTATCAGGGAATTAGATTCCCTGATACCGAGTAAAACCCGCGATACCGATCCCTGCGTGGGATTCGAACCGTGGACCGTGGCTAAGGGTCAGTTTCCCAACGCCGGTCTGGGCAGTATCTGTTCACCGCGAAGCTCTGTACAAGGACGAGACATGGGCTCTTGCCTGGATGAGTGCATTGGCCCAATGCGCTCATCGAGGAGCCATTCGGTTCGTGTTCCGGGTGGATGGTCGGCTACGCGTCAATAGCTACCATCGGACTTCGGCCCCCTCCGGACGATGTCGGTCGGCAAAAGGGATATAACTTCCGGTTTGCCCGTCACTCGGGCGTAATCATGATTCAGCTTCCATGGTTGGTGAGACGAGTTCCGACACCAGCGCTCGTGAACTTCGGCGTGATCCTCAGCCGTCGCTTCCAGACACTACCTCGGCGCGGGATTGGCGGCTGGCCCTTTACTTCTGTGTGATTCAGGAACGGTTGAGATCATTGAGGACCAGCTCGAGACGCCGGAGTGGAGAAATGAACCGCTTCTTGTTTTCAGCATGGATGGCAATGAGCGACAGTCCAACCCAGACGGCAAAGACCGCGAGGCTTCCCAGAGCATTTCCTTCAATGCCTCCCTCGACGAAGAGTGTGAACGTGACCAGGACAATGATCGCGCAGCTGACCGGAACCCCAATCCAGTCCATGCGCTTCTTGAACCGGAAGAAATCGGCAAGCCTGGCATACTCGCCCTCCACTTTGTGGAAGACATCAGGGACCGGAGATCCGGGAGCTTCCGAGGAGCAGCGATACAAGGTTCTGACCCTGCGTATGAGAGCGACGGTTAGCGGAACGTAGAACGCTCCTCCGGCGATACAGAGGAGCATGATCTGCATGTCGCCCCAATGGCGGATGAGCGTGTGCGTGAGGAACGCGTAGAGAATGATCTGATACCCGATTGCAGCCCAGACGAACTGGCTAACTATCTTGAGCTCTTTCTTGACGCGCGACGAGATGATCGCCTGAAGGTCCTCTCCGGTGACTGTAGCGAGGTCCACTTCACGGGCTTTACCTTTCTTCCATACATTCTCTATTTCATCTTTGGGTGACATAGTTGCTCCTCTGCATTATTGATTTCTTTGAAAGGTAGTCTTTCAGCGCCCGTTTGATTCGTACCAGGCGAACACTCACGTTTGTTCTGGTGAGACCGGGGA